>JBCBYZ010000128.1:0-9518 GCA_039815595.1 Pseudomonadota bacterium
CCTCATAGTCATCTAGTTTTGCGCCCTGAGTTAAAATGCGCTTGCTTTCGCGCTTCAAACTCACCTCACGTTTGTGCAGTTCCTTATGAAGGGCAAGCTCCATCTCCATTTTTGTAGCGTTAGGAGATATTTCGCCTACGAAATCAATAACATACCGCATAAGCGGCTTATATTGAGGAGCATCAACGTGAACGTATGATTTCAGCTTCTCAATCTTTACTCGATTGAGATCGTCAATGAGCGACGACAAATCGTTCTCAATGAATGTTGTACATTCATTGCGTATTTCGCTGCGCTTGATATCAACATCTTCCAACTCAAGCTCTAACTCATCACCTACAGTGTCTTGAATTTCGAAATCTGTCCTGAAGTTGTTCACTTTCTCGTTGAGGTAATCACCTTGCACTACCGCTAGATAAACAAATGACTCCCCATCTTCGTCGATCAAACGGCTCGAAAGATTGGGAATATACTGATCTAGCATTTCAGTGATCACGCCGCGCGAATTGGCAGCATAAATCAAACGGTGTTTTGAGGCTCCGCGTGATGAAAGTCGGAAACCGTTGATTGTAAAATTTCTACCCTGAAGGGCAAATGAAGAGGTTGCCGAATTATCTTTGAAATTTTCGCGAAAGACCGTATTCAGCGACGTCTTTACGCCTTGGTCATGGATCTCAACCCTAGGACACTTGGCTTGCATGAGTACCAAAATAAAATGTTCCGCCAACCGTTGAGCTAGTTTCTCCACCTGCAACGGGCAGTGTTCCCTGTATACCTTTTTAAAACCACCCAACTTGATTGTGGTGCCAACTACACCCTGCTTAATTTTAACTGGTGCAGCTTTCTCAGGGTCGTAGTTCACATCAAATTTGAAACTTCGGTTCCAAAGCTCACGCTCCTCTTCGGGGTCGTGCGTACTAAAGACAGATGAAATATCTACAGTATCAAAAGCCTTGAGCCACATGAAACGGCCAAGGCCTTTCCCTCCTCGGTCAACCTTATGCTCAGAAAAGGCGGTGTTAAACGAGTCGAAATTGTCATCGTCAAAGCCAACGCCTGTATCCGTGATCGTAAAGCCAACGATTGGCGGGTAGTCTTCTTCAAGCAATCCATCTTCCCGCTCTACGGAAATGGTGATTTTGTGTTGGTGCTCTGCTTTCGAGTCATGAATTGCTTGAAAGGAATTCATGACTGCCTCAAACAGCGGTAGCAATGCTTTCCATTTTGGAAGTGGCGTCTGGCGAATTTGGCCGCGCAGGTTTGTTCGTAACATGCCTGCTGAAGAAGAAATCATTTGATCCATAAAACCAGCATTATCTCAAATAATATCATTGCGCAGAAAATTAATCAGTCATCCTCGCCTGTTTAATTTGTCTCCAGCATCTTACGCGAGGAGCACGTGCGATTACCGAACGTCAGTTTGTGCTTAGATATAAGTTTCAGCAATCTTTCTGCGACAAAATTTTGCGACACCTAACCCACTGAAATCACACGCACGAAAAACCGTTGCAAAAACCTTCCTATTTGCAACGCTTTTTTGTTGTTGCAAACGGATCAGTCAACGAAAACTACCAATTTCATTCGCGACTCACACCAGTCGTTCGGGAAACATACAAAACCCGATCGCGCAAGATAAACAGTCGGCAATTTGGCAGCGTCGGCCGTGTGCGGACATGGTGCCAGTGTTCTTACCACAACTGAAATCATTCGCAGGGAACGGGGATTATGGAAGTTATACCCGACTGGATCATTTTTGTCGTTCTTCTGTGTTTTGCGGCGGTTCCGTTGGCCATCGGTTATTTTGGTATTGGTGTCGTGCGGGGTGCTCTGCGAGCGCGCAAACACGGCGTTTGGGTCACGGGCACCGTGGTGGACGTGAAAACGATTCATAACGTGGGCACTCACGGCCCGGATCAGTTTTCGTATCAACCGATCTTTGAGTTTGCCGCACCTGACGGCCAAGTTTTGCGCGGCGCGGCGGGAAGCTATGGCAACACCAATCGCTATACTGTCGGGGACGAGCGTGAGGTTTTGGTGGACTTCGACAACCCGGACATCGTGCTCATGTCCGGTTGGTACCGGCTGGTCTTCGGCACCGTTATGGTCGTGTTCGGTTTTTTAATCGCGGCGTTCCTGGCCCTTGCGCTGTTTGGCGGACTGCGCAGCACCTGACGAGCTAATCCGAAAACCATCCGGTGGCGAGCCCTCGGGCCCAGTCCGGGCGGGCGTTTTGTGCGGCCAGCGCGCTGGCCTCGTTTGAAGCGTAGGGTACGGACCGGAAGGTCACGCTCCAACCGTTCTCCGGACGTTCCAAGATGGCGTAAGAGGCGTTGGGCGTGCCGGTCTGCATGCGGTGGTAGACGGGGGCATCGTCATCATAGGCCGGGCAGCCGACACTCCCGGGATTGACGATCGTGCGGCCATCGCCAAGGCGGATGGTGCGTGGAATATGCGTGTGCGCGCACAGGATGAGGCCGGCAGTCACACCCACAGCCTCGGCTTCGATTTCTTGAAGCGTCGCGCTTCGAACCGCTCCGTCGTCGTTCACGCGTTCAAGCCAGTACTGTGAGTCGCTGGTGGGCGTGCCATGACACATGAATACATCATCGAAGACGGTGCGTGTTTTGGGCAACTCTTTTATCCAGTCTAACTGCGCCTTGCCCAGTTGATCGAAGGCTGCCCGATCCGACGGCCCCATGTCCGACCGGCTTTGTTCCACCAGATACCGGTCATGATTGCCGCAAATGGAGGGAAAACCACGATCCGACAGCAGGGTTGCCGTACCAGCCGCATCCAGCGGGCCACTGAAAAAGTCCCCCAGATTGACCGCGTCCGAGATGCCCAAGGATTTCATGTCTTGCAGCACGGCCTCCAGGGCCAGCGCGTTTCCATGGATATCGGCAAGGGCAGCAAATTTCATGCAGTTATGGTCACACTCTCAGCGTAGGGAAGCAACGGCAAATCGGTGTTAGAAATGTGTCGGGCCATCTTGAGCACAGTTCACGCCATTGCTCTGCCAAAGTCACCGCTGATAAACTTTATCCAACCGCGTCTTGCCTCGAAAACAACCATGGGCGCAGATGTCCCAACACTCGCAACCCGATTGGCGAATGCAGCATGTTTGAAGAACTGATCGAAGCGGGCCGCAAACGTTTGCCGACGACGTGGGAAGAACTGCGGTTTGTCATCATGGTGACGGTGCCACCGTGGATTTTTTACATGTGGTGGTTCCACGGTCGCAGGCTTTTGCGCGATTGGAAATACGAAAGAAAACTGCGCAAGTATCGCGCAGAAAAAGCCCGGTCGGGCGATGCACCCGTCCCGGAGGCCGAGCCGTATCAATGGCAACCGGAACAGGATTATGACATCGCGAAAGTCGGCGGCGACGCCGATCAATCCGGCCCGGTGATGCGCAAAGTTATACGCAAACGCAAACGCGATTGAACGTTCTCTGTCTGAAGTTACTTCAGCCCAAAACAGTTGGCATAAAACGTCGTCGTGGCGGGCCAGTCTGAGAATATGCCGCTGATTCCCACCTGCGTGTGCAGGACGTGGAGGATATCGTAGATCACACCCTCGTTGGTCATGGCGTCGGTTATGGTTTGATAATACCAGCCCCCTCCACCTTTCAAAAAGCCGGACCGTTCAGCACTCCACGTGATGATGTTCAACCCCGCCGCCTTGGCTTTGACCGCGTAGAGCGAGGGCCCGATCTTGCCGTCTTCCAGCTTGAGCAGGACCCAGATCGGCGGAGCGATATAGTTTACACCCATGGCCTTCAGGTCTGCCATGGAATGGGTCCAAGAGCTTTCGTCTTCCGGCGACCAGCCTGCTTGGGCAAAAGATCCGTCGAGATACACAGCCTGTTTGCCGAACGTTGGTTCGTTCTCGATCCAATAAAGCACGTCATCGAGATTAAACGATTGCGAAAACACATCTTCCGGCGGCACGCCTGCCGCTTTGTATTCGTCAATCATCTGTTGCGCATACATCGCCTGCGTGTAGTTGCCCTCAACGGGCATGGGCACAGACGGCGATTTCAATTCCGGCGTGAATTTTACGCCCAGATTCTTGAACAGTTCGATGGACTCCGCATGGGTCATCAGTGTCCCGTTGGCGGCATAGAGGTCGGTGCGAAAACCCGCTGTGCCGTCCATATAATCATCTGCGGTGGTGGCCGTTTTGTCCGCAGCATCCATCTTACCGCGCAGTGTCTGGAATTCCGCCAACGTGATGCCGGAAGCGCGGCATTCCGCACTGGCGGCTTGATCACCCGTTGCGGGCGCGAAGGGGGTCGTGCACTTAGTCGCCAATTCCGTGGCCAAAATATTGGTGGTCGTATGCAGATCGTTTTGCGCGTGGCGGCACACCAATTGACGGTCCTTGGTGAAGGTCACATCGCATTCCAGAATGCCTGCACCCATCTGCGCTGCGGCCTTGTAGGACTGCACCGTATGTTCGGGAAACTGCAGCGGCGCGCCACGATGGCCTATCGACCAAGCTGTCTTGGAAAACGGCCCAGCCTTGCAGGCTTGCAGGGTCTCTTTCAGCGCGCCGCCTGACATCTCGTCCACCAAGAAGAACGGGCGTGGACCGAGTTGAACGCTGGCGTCTTGAGCGTGAGCGTTCGGTGCCCCAAGGACGACCTGAGCGGCTATGCTGAGCGTGTCCATAAAAAGCGTGCTTAAAAGAAGACGTTGGGTAAGCATCAAAATCACTCTTCAATGTATGTTGAGGTGACAGCCGCATCATGCCTGCATGACAGCCGTGAGACACTGTCCCAGAACACCGCAATCATCGCGCCGCTTTCCATGCATTGTTCACTCTGACAGGTTCCACCCATGGGCAGTCTCGACCATAAATTGATTCCTCCGGCCAATCGTCTGGCTCTGTTCCTGGATTTTGATGGAACGTTGGTACCCTTTGCCGATACACCGGAAAGCGTGATTGTGCCACGTGATCTGCCGGCTACCCTTGCCGATATATCCACCCGTTTGGATGGCGGGCTGGCGATCGTCACCGGTCGTCCGGCTAAGCAGATAGACGGTTTTTTGAACGGTGCCGTTGCCGCCGTTGCGGGCGAGCATGGAGCGACCATGCGGTGGCCAAATGGTGACGTTGAACGCCTGGACTTGCCGAACATGCAATCGGAATTATCGGCAGCCCAAAATGCGTTCGAAGGGCTGGACGGCATCTGGATCGAGCAAAAGTCGGCTGGCTTCGCGGTCCACTACCGTCTCGCTCCATCTCAACGCGAGACCGTTAAGGCGTCCATGGTAGAGTTGTCGGTAAAGCGCGGCGACCTTCACCTGCTGGACGGCAATCATGTTTTTGAACTTCGAGCGACTGCGGCCAACAAGGGGGCGGCTGTTCGCTCTTTCATGCAGTCTCCGCCGTTCCAGAGCCGTGTGCCGGTGTTCGTGGGTGACGATACGACGGACGAAGATGCCTTCGCCGCCGCGCAGGACTTAGGTGGATTGGGCATCAAAGTGGGTGAGGGCAAAACCTGCGCTCGGTTGCGCGTGGCGGACTGCGCGGCGGTTCACACCTTCCTGGGCGATCTGCTGGCTTGATACGTCGAATGCAGTTTCCGCGTCTTCGATGGTCCTTACCGACATGAAATGCAAAACATGTCCGGTTCCATCGACTGTCCAAACGCTCTAGACCTGAGGCAGGAGGACTATCTGTGGATTCTAAAACCGGACGCCTGATCGTCGTCTCCAACCGGATGGGCGATCCTGGCAAGCCTGCACAAGGTGGCATGGCGGTTGCGCTCAACCAGGCGCTCAACGCCGTTGGCGGCGTGTGGCTGGGATGGAGCGGTGAGATCACCGAACGCACGGGCGCTGTGCATTTGAGCCAGTCGGGTCCGGTGCAATTGGCGGCGATGGACATCAGCCAGCAAGACTATGACGGCTATTATCTTGGATATTCCAACAGTGTGTTGTGGCCTGCCTTCCATCACCGGTTAGACCTGATCGACACACAGCCGGAGCATTTTGCTGCCTATCGGCGGGTCAATAGGGCCTTCGCGGAAAAACTCGTCAAATTGCTGGAGCCGGAAGACACCATTTGGGTCCACGACTACCATCTGCTGTTCATGGCGATGGAACTCCGCTCCATGGGGGTGGAAAACAAGATCGGGTTTTTCCTGCACATCCCCCTGCCGCCCAGTCAGATCATGGCGGCGATCCCTAACAATGAATTGCTGATGCGGGCGTTCACGCATTTCGATCTGGTGGGTTTTCAGACCCACGCTGACGTCATGAATTTCCATCTGTATGCCCAGCGTGTCTTGGGCGTGGAAGATGATGATCCCAATCACATCACCGCCTTTGGCCGCACGGTGCGCGCACAAGCCTTCCCCATCGGTGTCGATGTCGATCAGTTCCGTGCTCTTCTGGAAACAGATCAGGCCAAGGAGTTGGTGGGACGCATCGGCGGTTCGACTGCGGGAAGGGTGCTCATCACGGGTGTGGACCGGTTGGACTATTCCAAGGGCCTGCCGGAACGGCTCAAAGTGTTTGACCGTCTGATCGAAAAATACCCCGAAAACCACCGTTTGACGACACTGGTGCAGATCGCATCCCCAACCCGCGAGAGCGTGGAGGCCTATGCCGACATTCGCAAGGAGTTGGAGGGTCTATCGGGCTCAATCAACGGCAAGCATGCCCGGATCGATTGGACGCCCATACGCTACATCCACCGCAATGTACCCCGTGCGCGATTGGCGGGTTTGTTCAGCATCTCACGGGTCGGGCTAGTAACGCCGCTACGCGACGGTATGAACCTCGTTGCCAAGGAATATGTTGCTGTTCAGGATGATGATGATCCGGGGGTGCTTGTCCTTTCACAATTTGCCGGTGCGGCAGAAGAGATGAAAGAAGCACTCATTGTGAACCCCCATGACATTGAGCAAACGGTTGACACCGTGCAGCGCGCGCTCGTGATGCCTCAGGCGGAGCGACGGGAACGCCAAGCGGCTCTGAAAAAGCGGGTAGAAGACGGCAATGTGGAGGCTTGGTGCGCAGGCTTCTTGGCGCGGCTTCAAAGCATTTGATTGCGCCTTCCACGTGGTTTAACACCCGTAGCGGAGCGCCGGTCGAATGGCCGGTTAGGATTAAAATAGATGTTTGCCTTGCTGGGCAGACTACAGGGAGCCCTCTATGAGTGAAGCACTCGAACCGCGCGAAAGCATGGAATTTGACGTCGTGATCGTGGGCGGTGGCCCTTCCGGTCTCGCGGCCGCTATCCGCCTTAAACAACTCGACGAAAACCTGAATGTTGTGGTTCTGGAAAAGGGTGTTGAGATCGGCGCGCATATTCTGTCTGGCGCGGTTGTCGACCCGGTCGCTGTAGACCGTTTGTTCCCGGATTGGCGTGACGAGGAAGATCACCCGTTCAAAGTGCCGGTCAAAAAAGACAAGTTTTATCTGATGGGCCCGGCTGGAAAAATTCCATTGCCCACCTGGGGCATGCCCAAACTGATGAACAACCACGGCAACTACATTGTCTCCTTGGGGAATGTGTGTCGATGGATGGCGGAAAAGGCTGAAGCCCTCGGCGTGGAAGTGTTCCCCGGTTTTGCAGCTTCAGAACTGGTGCTCAACGATGACGGCGCGGTCATCGGCGTTGCCACCGGCGACATGGGTGTGAAGCGCGATGGGACTCCCGGTCCGAACTTTGAGCGTGGTGTGGAACTGCACGGTAAATACGTCTTGATCGGCGAAGGCGCACGCGGCTCTTTGGCCAAGCAACTGATCGCTAAGTACTGGCTCGATCAGCATTCCAACCCTCAAAAATACGGCCTTGGTTTTAAGGAGCTTTGGGAAGTCGATCCGGCCAAACACTCTGAAGGCACGGTGATGCACTCGCTGGGCTGGCCGCTGCAAAACAATCAGGACGGTGGGTCCTTCATCTACCACATTGAAAACAACCAAGTGTATGTCGGTTACGTCGTCGCGCTCGGATACAAGAACCCGTACCTGTCGCCATTTGAAGAGTTCCAACGCTTCAAAACGCACACGTCAATTGCGCCCCTTTTGGAAGGTGGCAAACGGCTGTCCTACGGCGCGCGCGCCATAACGCAGGGCGGCTGGCAGTCTGTGCCACGTCTGTCTTTCCCCGGCGGTGCGATCATGGGGTGTTCAGCAGGCTTCGTGAATGTGCCGCGCATTAAGGGCAGCCACAACGCCATGTTGTCTGGAATGCTGGCAGCCGAGCATGTGCACGCCGCGCTCGGCGATGGCCGCGCCAATGATGAATTGGACAGCTACGAGGCCGCTTGGCGCAGCAGCGAGATCGGCAAAGATTTGAAGCCAGTTCGCAACGTCAAACCCATGGTCACCAAATTCGGCTCTGTGATGGGCACAATTGTTAGTGGCTTTGATATGTGGTGCACATCGCTTTTGGGTGGCTTCTCCTTCTTCGGCACGATGAAACACCAAAAGGCAGACTATGAGGCGACGGAACCTGCCGATCAGCACAAGCCCATTGACTATCCAAAACCCGATGGTGTGCTGACCTTTGACCGTTCATCATCGGTGTTCCTGTCCAACACTAACCATGCAGAAGATCAACCGAAGCACTTGCAATTGCAGGATGCGGCTTTGCAGAAAGCATCAGAATTTGATGTGTTTGCTGGCCTATCCCGTCGCTATTGCCCGGTGGGTGTGTACGAGTGGGTGGACGCAAAGGGCGACGCTGCAAAGGAAGGCGATCCAAACGCGGAATACGTGATCAACGCGCAAAACTGCGTGCACTGCAAAACCTGCGATATCAAAGACCCGAACCAGAACATCAATTGGGTGCCGCCCCAAGGCGGGGAAGGGCCGCTCTACCCCAACATGTAACCGGGAAAAACTGGTTCGAAGCAACGCAAAAGGGCAAAAAATGGCAAAGACCGAGCTGCCAATTTTCGAGCAGCGCCGCATCGAGGCCAACATCATCAAGGCGATCTATGAGGCCTTGGTGAAACGCTTGGGGCAAGAGGAAGCCAAGTCCATCTTGTCAGAAGCCATCACGCGCGATTCCGTTGAGCAAGGCCAAGCCTATGCCCGAGAAGAGGGGGGCAAAATGACCTCCATTCTTTCCACGCGCTCTTGCCTCAATGGAAGGCCAATGTTGCGCTGGAAGTGTAAATGCTGGAAGAGACCAGCGAGCAAGTGCACTACAATGTGACGCGCTGCCAATATGCCGAGATGTGCCGCGCCATGGGTATGGCGGAGGTCGGCCATATATTGTCATGCAGACGTGATGGAACGTTTTGCACGGGATACAACCCCAACATCAAGCTGGATCGAACCCAAACTATTATGCAGGGCGCCAGCTACTGTGATTTTCGCTATCGCTGGGAAGACAACGGGCCCAGAGCCTAGGCTCTGGTGACCTGCTCCCCGGATTGTCCTCGTTTATAAGTTAGCTCTGTTCCGGTTTTGGTCCTGAATGGACCGGGTTGCGTATTCGATCGGCGTCATGCCGTCGAGGCTCGTATGGGGCCGTTCGTGATTGTAGTCGAG
>JBCBYZ010000172.1:0-4981 GCA_039815595.1 Pseudomonadota bacterium
CATGGAGTTGGGCGGCAATGCGCCGTTTATCGTCTTTGATTCCGCCGATATCGATAAGGCGGTGGAAGGCGGCATGGCCGCCAAATTTCGCAACTCCGGCCAGACCTGCGTGTGCACCAACCGCTTTTACGTCCAGGCGGGCGTTTATGATTAATTCGTTGAAAAACTCGCTGCCAAGGCGGCGCAACTGCGCGTTGGCAACGGTATGGATGAGGGAACGGAACAGGGCCCCTTGATGGAAATGCCTGCCGTTGAGAAAGTGGAAGAATTGGTGGCGGACGCGGTCAGCAAGGGTGGGGAGATCGTCACCGGCGGAGCGCGGCACGCGTTGGGTGGAACGTTCTACCAACCCACCGTGATCAAGAACGCCACGCAGGACATGAGTTTTTCCAAGGAAGAGATTTTCGGCCCCGTCGCTCCCGTCTTCAAATTTGAGACGGAAGACGAAGCGATTGCTTATGCCAATGACACGATCTTCGGTCTGGCTTGCTACTTCTACTCGCAAGACTTGGGGCAGACGTTCCGCGTCATGGAGAGGCTGGAATACGGCTTGGTTGGCGTCAACGAAGGCGTGATCACCACGCCGGAAGTGCCGTTCGGTGGTGTTAAGCAATCCGGGATCGGCACGGAAGGTGGGCAGCACGGGATCGATGAATATCTCGATACAAAATATGTCTGCGTCGGTGGTCTTGGTCTCTGACGGATCGACAAGACAGGCGGGCTTGATCCGGTGAGCATACGCTATGTGATTGTTGGAGGCGGGCAGGCAGCGCTTTCCGCCGCTGTCAAACTGCGGGAGTTGGATGCGGATGCGTCCATCGCCATGTTTTGCGCCGAAGAAACGCCGCCCTACCAGCGTCCGCCGCTCTCCAAAAAATATCTCTCCGGCGATTTGGATGCGGAAAAACTGCTGCTGCGCCCGTTGGAGTGGTACACGCAAAACCGCGTGGATCTGCATTTAGGTTCGCCCGTCACCGGTTTGGACCGGCAAGCGAAAACGGTGAGTGTCAAAGGCGGTGGCGCTTATCCTTACGACCGCCTTTTGCTGGCCACGGGCACGAAGGTGCGGCACCTGCCGGAAAGTCTAACACGTGGCTTGGGCGGGCTTTATACATTGCGAACCGACCGCGATGCTGACAGCAAGCGGCCCAACTTGGTGGCCGGAAACAAGCTGGTGATTGTGGGCGGCGGTTACATTGGGCTGGAAGTGGCTGCTGTGGCAGCGGGGTTGGGTCTTGATGTGACAATCATAGAAGGTGCGCCTCGTATTCTTCAGCGGGTCGCCTGCCAAGACACGTCCGACTATTACCGCGCGTTGCACACGTCTCATGGTGTTGCGATCTTGGAAGATGTTGCGCTTGCCAGTTTCACCGGGGCTGACGGCAAAGTGTCGGGGGTCGTTTTAAGTGACGGACAGGAACTGGCAGCCGACGCCGTATTGCTCGCCATTGGTGTTGAGGCAGAAACGCGCTTGGCGCAAACAGCTGGCTTGACGGTTGATCGGGGTGTCATCGTGAATGCTTTTTGCCGGACTTCTGATCCAAGCATCTTTGCGGCGGGAGATTGCGCGGAGTTTCCTTTGCGCGGAGAATTCGTGCGTCTTGAATCGGTGCCCCACGCCATCCACCAAGCGGAGATTGCGGCGGAAAATATGTTGGCCGCAGAGGGCTCGGTTGGTGTTGAATATCTCGCGACCCCTTGGTTTTGGTCCGACCAGTATGATGTGAAGTTGCAGATTGCCGGTTTGAACACAGGATATGATTCCACCATTACCCGCCCGGGCAGGCGCGAAGGCAGTCAGTCGATTTGGTATTATAAGGGCGACACACTGTTGGCTGTGGATGCGATGAACGATGGAGCCGCGTTTATGGCCGCGCGGCGCATCATCGAGGCAGGCGGCTCCGTGCCCAAGACCGTTGCGGGTGACACTAGCGCGAATTTGAAGGATTATATGCCGTGACGAAGTCCAACCGACCTGAGACCTCCTATTCGGGTTCCGACGTTACGGCACTTTCCGCTTGTGAGGTGGTAAATCATTTGAAGTCCGGCGACTTTGCGCCAGCCGATTTAATTGATGCTGCTGCTGAGCGCGTGGAGCAGACGGACGGCGCGGTGAACGCAATGGTCACACGATGTTTCGATCGCGCGCGCGCAAAGCTGGACGGTGCCTTGGAAGCGGCCAAGGCCGACAAAGGATCAGATGCCGGATGGCTGGCAGGGCTGCCCATCGCGATCAAGGATTTGTCTGCCGTTGCTGGCGTTCGCACCACAATGGGCACACAAGCGCTTGCGGACAACATTCCCAATGCCAACGATCCTATTGTTGATATTTTGGAGGACAAGGGCGGTCTTGTTGTCGGCAAAACCAATACGCCGGACATGGGGGCGGGGGGTAATACGTTTAACGCTGTATTCGGTTTCACGCGCAATCCTTGGGATACGTGCAAAAACGCAGGCGGTTCATCCGGTGGAGCAGCCGCGTCCTTGGCGACTGGACAAGTCTGGCTTTCCCATGGGTCTGACCTAGCAGGCAGTTTGCGCACACCCGCCGCCTATTGCGGCATTGTGGGTATGCGGCCCACGCCGGGGGTGGCCTTTGGTGGCCCCATGATGGCCGGTTTTTTAAACGAGGGCCTTTCCGGCCCCATGGCGCGCAGCGTTGCAGATTGCGCTTTGTTCTTGGATGCGATGGCTGGTTATGACGAGCGGTCACCGCTGAGCCTCCCGGCTCCTGACACCCCGTTTCAAGATGCTGTGGCCAAGCCCGATCCCAAAGTGCGCATCGCCTACGCGCCGACCTTGGACGGATTCAGCCCGGTGGAGGCCGAAATTCGCACTATAATGACCAAAGCGTTGGAGCAGGTTTCTGCTGAGGGCGCTGTCGTAGACGAAGCCTGCCCAAGCCTTCCCAAACTCTATGATACTTACATTGCGCTTCGGGCCACGTTTTGGAATTCCACATCCGGACGCGCACCGCACTCTGTTCAAAAGCACTTCAAGAAAACGCTCGCAGACAATATCGCGCTTGGCAAAAATCTCACGGTTGACCAGATCGTGCAGGCTGGTCTCGATCGGACCCAAATTTACCACACGATGCGCACGTTCCTCCGCGACTATGACATCTTGGCCTGCGCTGTGGTGGGTCTTGAGCCGCAGGCGGTTGAGATTGAATATCCCAGCCAAGTCGACGGTGTGGACATGCCGGACTATGTCGATTGGCTGCGCTTCTCATATCTGGCAACCACAGCAGGCTTGCCCGCGATCTCCGTGCCGTGTGGATTCACGAAATCGGGAATGCCGGTGGGACTGCAGTTGATCGGCCCGCCGCGTGGCGATGCAAAGGTGTTAGCCGTTGCTGCTGCGGTGGAAGCCGTGTTGAATTTGGGAACGGCACCCATAGACCCGATCGTGCGGCATTGACCATGAGCGATAAACCCAAGCGCGATGTGCGTGACCGCTATCCCGATAAATACCGCACTCTGCTGGCGGACGATCTATGGGACTACATCGCCGACATTGAAAGCTGGTACCCGCCGGAAGCCAAGACCTGGAGCTTGGATAAGCAACGGGCCGTTTTTGATGATCTGTGCCGCGCGTTTTTTACGGGTTATCCAGAGACGATTGATGTTGGAGACGGCAGCATTGGACCGGCACAAGACCCGCACCGCCACGAAACCAATTCGGTACCTTTCCGCTTTTACGTGCCGATGGGAACATCTCTCGCGGAAGCCGAAGACCATCCTCCTGCTTTGATTTTGTATTTCCACGGTGGCGGATTTGTTCTGGGCGGTCTGGACAGTCATGATGACGTGTGCGCGGACCTGTGTGCCCGTACCGGATTTGGCGTCGTTGCCATCGACTACCGGCTGGGGCCGGAGCATCCCTTTCCGGCTGATTTTCACGACGCCATGCGTGGTTTCGGTTTGGCTGAAACCTTGGGCATTCCCACCATCCTGGCCGGTGATAGCGCCGGCGCTTGTCTGGCCGCTGCTGTCAGCGCTGCCACCCGCGATAGCGAATTCAAACCCCTGGGCCAGGTTTTGATCTATCCAACGCTCTCTGGCACGTTTGATGGCGCGTCCTATACGGATCACGCCGACGCGCCTTTGCTGAGGGTCAAAGACATGGCTACGTTTTTGGCCGCGCGAACGGGTGGCAACCGCGATATTTTAACCGATCCGCGCTGTGCGCCTCTGTCTGCAACCGGCACTTCGGGCTTGCCCAAAACGGTTGTGTTTACCGCGCAATGCGATCCGCTGTGCAGCGATGGCCAAGCCTATTGCGATGCTGTGAGCGCTGCCGGTGGCGATGCTCAGTGCCACGAGGAAGTTGGGCTCGTTCATGGCTATATGCGGGCGCGCACTAAGGTGCCGTTGGCGCAGGAGGCCTTTGATCGAATCGTCGCTTCGGTCGCGGCATTGGGTGTTCGGTCGAACTGACGCATCAAAGTTCGCCGGATGTTTTGCGAGTCGTTTCAATGATTTGTGCATCAAAGCTGAGCTTTTGATTCTGACTCAATGCGCTCAAGTGCTTGTTTAGGTGCGGGTTTGAGCGCCCGATGCCACGGTGAACGAAGTCTCTAAGCCCAAAGGTGGATTGCGGAACGGTTTTGCCATGCCCTAGCTTGCCGCCCGGAGGACGAGGAGGAGTCTATCTGTCGTCCGCCAGGCTGATTAACAGGCCAAGCTCACTTCAAGGGAGGAACCTTTATGAGCGATCGTAACGAGATCACGCGCCGCCGCGTATTGAAAAGCGGTGCAACTGTTGCCGGTGCTGCTGCTGCAACGCCTTTTTTCTTTTCACGTGCATCCGCCGGTAACCACACCGGTTATCTCAATGCCCCAACTGGCGACACCGTCACATTGGGCTTCAATGTCCCCCAGTCCGGCCCATATGCTGACGAGGGTGCCGATGAATTGCGCGCCTACGAACTGGCTGTCGAACACCTGAACGGTGGCGGCGATGGCGGTATGATGGGTAC
>JBCBYZ010000001.1:0-61967 GCA_039815595.1 Pseudomonadota bacterium
CCAGTTGCGCTTCGCTATCGCGCAGGGCGTAGTCCAATTCTTCCGTCGTCCACCAGCCGTTCAAAAAGACAATCACACCGCCTGCCGAAGAGACCGCCATCATCAAAACAAGCATTTCGGGCAGATTGCGCATGGCGATTCCCACCCGCGTGCCTTTGGCGACGCCGCACTTATCCCGCAAAGCTGCAGCCATGTGGTGGACAGTGCCGGCAAAGCCGTCAAAAGTCAGACGTTCATCGTTGAACACGATGTAGTCGTCCCACCCGTCACCGTGCACGTCCCGCACGGCCAACATCATTTCGGGAACCGTCTTTGGCGCGTTGGCAAAAACCGAATAGGTCACACCGCGTATCGTGGCCTCGCTCAGCGCAAATGTCGGGTCAGTCGTCACGACATGATCCGCAGCCTGTTGCAGCGTCATGCCGCGCAAAGGATTGGGCAAAGGATCGGACTTAGAGTTTTCGGCGTCGGCATGGGCGGTGTCGGTTTGAGCAGCCATCTATCAAAGCCCCTCGTAGGTGGGTTTTTGTTTGTTGAGAAACGCCTCAATGCCGTGCGGTCCATCGCGGGTGGTCATCATTTTGGCGATGCTCAAGGCCTCTTTGTCGAGTTGGCTTTCCGCGCTTTCCCCATAGCTGTTGTGCAGCAAGCGTTTAACGCCTCCATAGGCTTGGGTTGGCCCATCGGCCAGTGTGCGCGCCAGAACGGCAGTTTCACTTTCCAAAGCCTCTGCATCCACGACCCGGGTTACCAAGCCCCAGTCGCAGGCCTCGTCCGCCGTCAAAACACGGTTGGAAAACATCATCTCCTTGGCGCGCAACAGGCCGATATGCTTTGCGAGGAAGTAGGTAGACGAGCCATCGGGAGTGAGGCCCGACGCCGTATAGGCGGAGACGAACTTCGCTTTATTCGAAGCCAAGACAATATCGCCGGCCAGTGCCAACGAAAACCCGCCACCACCCGCCGTGCCGTTCACGGCGACGATCAAAGGCGCGTTCATGGTGGAAAATCGGATTACCGCTGCATGCAGCAGCGTTGCCATTTTCAACACGTGAGCATCTTGATGATCACCGGCGCCGTGCATTTCGGCAAGGTCTCCGCCCGCGCAAAACATCTTGCCGGTGCCGGTGAGAACGACACAGCGTATGGCCTCATTGGTTTGGCACTCCAGCGATGCCTCAAACAGCTCGTGCGCCATCACCTCGTTGAGCGCATTGGCATTGTCTGGTCTGTTCAGGGTGATAGTCGCGATGGATCCATCGATCTCGAAGCGGATCGTCTCAAAACTCATAGTCATTCCTCCCATCAGACAGAAACGACTGAGCCGGTTCTGTCCTTGGAGATGAAACTGCCGAAGTCAGCGCGCCGGTTCAAGGCCCGCATACGATGTGAAAAGTCAGGATGATGGTTTTGGCGGGATTGCGTAGGTGCCCGTGGCATAGGCAATACGCAGCCCGTCGGCGTCCACAATGTCGATATCGAAAACCATCAAACGCTTGCCGAGCTTCAATATGCGCCCGTTTCCGTCCAGCGGGCCTGGCAGGGCCTTGCGCATAAAGTTGATGTTGAGATTCGTGGTGACCGCCAGCGCTTCCCGCCCGATATGAGATAGGCAACACACGTAGCCGCCGATGTCGGCCAACGAAAACAGGTTGGGGCCGGACACGGTCCCGCCCGGTCTCAAGTGCCTTTCGGTTGCATTTAGCCGGACCGTGCAAGCGCCGGGAGAAACGGACACAATTGTGTCGTCACCATTGCCACCGTCCAGTTCGGGAAACACATCCCCCAAAAACGCCTGCACCTCTTGCGCGCTCAAAACCGGCTTAAATTCACTCACTCACGTTGCACTTCCTTCTGCGCCCAACACTCAGCGTGTTTAGACCGAACGGGCTGTTAGGAAAATCACCCTTAGTCGCGAGTGCGAGGGGTTTGAAAGTTTGCGCTTGGCGTTGTGGCTTCGTAAACAGCGAGCAGTAGGGGTTTTGTATCCCATCAAGTAGGACAGACGCGCCATGGCGACCATCGTCAACATAAAAACACCCGACGCATTGGAAGAAACACCGCTGGCCCGTCAGCAGTTGGACGGCGGTGTACTGCGTTTGGTGCTCAACAATCCACCCGCCAATACGCTGAGCGAGACCATGTTGGACGCGCTGAATTCTGCGCTTTCCGATGCCAAAACTGACGAGGCGGTTCGGGTGATCGTGATCGCGGCCAATGGACATTTGTTTTGCGCGGGCCACGATCTAAAGGAACTCACAGCACGCCGCGCGGATACCGATGGCGGCAGGGCGTATTTTGCACAGCTTATGGATCGCTGTGCCGAGGTGATGCAGGCCATCGTCAACCATCCAAAGCCGGTGATTGCCGAGGTTACCGGACTGGCCACCGCGGCCGGGTGTCAATTGGTGGCCTCCTGCGATTTGGCCATTGCGAGCGAAGACGCCACGTTCTGCACGCCGGGGGTTCATATCGGCTTGTTTTGTTCCACGCCCATGGTCGCTCTTTCGCGCAACGTCCACCGCAAACACGCCATGGAAATGTTGCTTACCGGCGAAGCCGTCACACCCAGCCACGCCCGCGAAATCGGCCTCGTAAACCGCGTCGTGCCCGCCGATTATCTGCAAAAGGTCACGCTGCAATACGCCCGCAAAATCGCAGAAAAATCATCCTTGACCCTCAAAACCGGCAAGCAAGCTTTCTACCAGCAAGCTGACATGCCCTTGTCCGAAGCCTACGCCCACTGCGCAGCCGTGATGACGGAAAACATGATGGCTCAAGACGCAAAAGAATGGATCGGCGCTTTCCTGGAAGACCGAAGCCCGGAATGGCGTGATGGGTGAGGCCCCCGTCAACGAGGATCACAACAAATACACGGACGCTCACATCCGCTCGGTCCTGACCGACTGCAATTCTATTGCTATCATCGGGGCCAGTGCCAACACGGTGCGGCCTTCAAATTTTGTGGCGCGTTATATGATTGCGAAAGGGTACGAGGTTGCCCCCATCAATCCGGGGCAGGCGGGCAAGCCCATTGCTGGCGCAATGGCCCATGCCAGCCTTGCGGACTTGCCCGGCCCGGTGGACATGGTGGACGTGTTTCGCAAGACCGAAGCGCTGCCTGGCATCGTGATGGAAATCATGCAAATGCCCGAATTGCCCAAAGTGGTCTGGTTTCAATTAGGCATTCGCGACGACGCCATCGCAGCCGCATTGGAGATGGCAGGCATCACTGTCATTCAGGACCGCTGCCCCAAAATAGAGTATGCGCGCCTGTGCGGAGAACTGGCGTGGAACGGTGTGAACCGCCGAACAATCTCTTCGAAAAAACCCAAACTGAAAAAAGGCTTCCAGCAATTGGGACTTGATTGAATCACTTTGTGAGCTTCGGCGCGATTTGAATCAGATTCTCAACTGCAACGAACGTCTCCAAGGGTCTGAACCGACTCTCTTTTTTGAGCGCACGAACAATTCAACCTGAATCAGAACCTGAGGCGCAAACGGGTTGCGTGCGTTCGTAACCAAAAGCAAAGCCAGTCTTTGACCTCACCGCGCAGATGCCCGATAACCCCGCCATCATTCGACATTTTGATAGCCCGATGGCGGGCAACGCGGAGACACTATGAGCAACGAACCCGGATTCAACACACTTGCCGTCCACGCCGGTGCCCAGCCGGACCCAGCCACCGGGGCCCGTGTCACACCCATCTATCAAACAGCATCCTTCGTGTTTGATGATGTTGACCATGCCGCATCGCTTTTCGGTCTGCAGGCTTTTGGCAACATCTACACCCGCATCACCAACCCAACCACGGCTGTGCTGGAAGAGCGCGTTGCGGCTTTGGAGGGCGGCACGGCAGCGTTGGCCGTCGCGTCCGGCCACGCGGCACAGCTTTTGGTCATGCACGCACTTTTGCAGCCGGGTGATGAATTTGTTTCCTCCCGCAAACTTTACGGCGGTTCCATCAACCAGTTTGGACAGAGCTTTAAGAGCTTTGGCTGGCATGTGAACTGGGCCGATGGCTTGGCGGCGGAAGATTTCGAAGCCGCGATTACTCCCAAAACCAAAGCGATCTTCATCGAGAGCTTGGCCAATCCCGGCGGCGTTGTGATGGACATAAACGGCATCGCGGAAGTCGCCCGCAAACATCACATCCCGCTTGTCGTCGACAACACCATGGCCACGCCGTACCTATGCCGCCCGATTGAGCACGGCGCGGACATTGTGGTGGGGTCTCTGACGAAGTTTTTGGGGGGACACGGCAATTCTATGGGCGGCATCATCGTCGATGGCGGCACGTTTGACTGGTCCAAGGACGATCGCTTCCCGATCCTGTCCGAGCCGCGCCCGGAATATAACGACATGGTGCTGCATGAGACGTTCGGCAATTTCGCCTTCGCCATCGCCTGCCGCGTGCTCGGCTTGCGTGATCTTGGTCCGGCCATCTCACCGTTCAACGCCTTCATGATTTTGACGGGCATCGAAACCCTGCCGCTGCGCATGGAGCGCCATTGCGAAAACGCGCTGAAGGTTGCCGAGTTCCTCAAAGGCCACGACAAGGTGGCTTGGGTCTCTTATGCCGCGTTGGAGGACGATGAATACCATGCACTGCAGCAGCGCTATATGCCCAATGGTGGCGGAGCGGTCTTCACGTTCGGTGTCAAAGGTGGATATCAAGCGGGTATCGATCTTGTCTCCAATGTCGAAATTTTCTCGCATCTGGCAAATATTGGCGACACTCGCTCCCTGATCATCCATCCTGCCTCCACCACTCACCGCCAGTTGGATGATGAGCAAAAGACGGCTGCAGGTGCAGGTTCAGACGTGATCCGTCTGTCCGTCGGTATTGAGGATGCGAACGATCTCATCGCGGACTTGGCGCAGGCTCTGAAACAACTCTAAGGGCGGTTTATTATGGCCCTGCCGGTAACCTCCTTTTTCGCTGCCGCTTTCATCATCATGGCTCTTGTGCTCATCATGAGGGCCGTTGGCGGACGCAAAAAGTTTAACGTGAGCGTCGGCGACGGTGGACACGAAGATTTAGCGCGCCTGATGCGGGCGCATGCCAACTTTGTTGAGACCGTGCCTTTCGTGCTTATCGGCATGGCTTTGATGGAGTTGAACGGAGCCGCCAATTGGTGGCTTGCGATTATCGGCGGTGTGTTCCTTGTTGCTCGTATCAGCCACGCTATTGGGATGAGCTACCGCTACCCCGCCATTCCTTTTCGATTTGTGGGCATGGCCACGACAATGGGAATTTTCATTCTGGTGGCCGCAACACTGCTCTACCAGTCGCTGTTTGGATGATCACTGCGCCCCCTTTACGGCGCAGTTGGATGGTAACCGCGCGGCATGATCGTTAGTTTTCTACACAATTCCCCCAGCTGGTCGGTTATCGGATACATCTGTGCCGCAGGCCTTTTGCTGTCTGCCTGTGTCGGCACGCCGGCCTATGAGGCGCTACAACCCAACGCGCCGCTGCCCGCGTCAAATCCGGCTGTGCGCAACAGTGGTAACACGCCCAATCTCATGGTGCCGCCAGCGGTGCAGGCGAAGCAGATTTCCGATGAAGAGAAGAAGGAATTGGAAACCGAGATGAAGCGTGCAGGTGTTAGGAACGCAACCTCCACCGCTCAAAGCCAAAGTCAGTCGGAAGCGATCTATCGCCGCGAGGTTGAAGCCATGCGCCGGGAAGCCGAGAGTCACGCTCAAAAGCGGTTGCGCGAAATCGAGCGCCGCAGCAACTAGAAGTTTTTTAGCTCGAATACGCCAATGGCTGTTATCGTAGGCAAATCTGGACTCTGCGGTCTTTCACAACCATCCAGCGTTTCAGTTCCCGTTCGCGGCGCTTATTGGCCTTGAGCGCGCGCTTCACTTTGCGTTTGGAGCGCGTCTTTTCTGCATATCGACGAAATCCACCCATCTGGAACGCCAGCAGCGTACCGTAGGTTTGCCCCGCGCGGGTCCGGTCGCTTTCAGACAAGCCGTCCTTCAACCCCTCAACGCCGCAGACGCAGGCGGCCCTCAGGGCGCGATTGACGGCGACGGTTGGGTTAAAGGCAACTTTCTCGCGCTTTTTCGCCATCTCTTCTTTGGCCCAATCGTTCACTACCTCTGTGGACTTCAGGCAAGCTTTCACAAATGGGGCACCCTTGGCCGACACTTCTGGCGTGTCTCCACCGCTGAACATCGTGCCGCCCACGCCAAACAGACCTGCCGCACCCAGTCCGAGTGCTCCAATCGCGATGAGTGCTTTCATGACCTGCCGCCGCTCCAAAGTCCGTTGACCGTGTGGTTGGGGTGGAGGCTATCAACAAGCCTTGGACGAAGGGTTAAACCGTAGACGCACGAGATGGTGGCACCGCCGTTGCACTTTGGCGCGAAAGCAGCCATCAGAACCCTACTCTTTGGCGTGGTGTCGGGCCCGCCGGTTTGACCGTTTGCACTGGTATTGTCGCATGAACACAGCACTTCGTATTGGCGTGGCGGGCGTGGGCACCGTAGGCGCTTCATTGCTCAAGATTTTGCAATCCAAGGACGCCTTGCTGATGGAGCGTTGCGGGCGTCCCTTGCGGGTTACTGCGATAAACGCTCGGAACAAATCCAAGGACCGCGGCGTCTCGCTGGACGGGATGGAATGGTTTGACCACCCGGTGGACTTGGCAAAATCCGATGCCATTGATGTGTTTGTGGAATTGATCGGTGGTGAGGACGGTGCGGCCAGCGATGCCGTAACCGCCGCTTTGGAAGCCGGAAAACACGTGGTCACCGCCAATAAGGCCTTGCTTGCCAAACACGGTATACGCTTGGCGGAATTGGCCGAAGACAAAGGCCTACTGCTCAACTACGAAGCGGCGGTTGCCGGTGGGATACCCATCATCAAGGTGATGCGCGAGAGCATGACCGCCAATGAGATCAGCCGTGTCTACGGCATTCTAAACGGCACCTGCAACTACATACTCACGCGGATGGAAGCGGATGGTCTGTCCTTCGAAGACTGCCTTGCTGATGCGCAGGCGCTTGGTTATGCCGAGGCTGATCCAACCTTTGATATCGAAGGCAATGATACGGCCCATAAGCTTGCGATCCTCACCAGTCTCGCTTTTGGCAGCCGCATCGCACCGGACGCAATCTATCTTGAAGGCATCACCAAGATTACGATTGAAGATATTCTGGCTGCCAAAGAACTGGGCTACCGGATCAAGCTGCTGGGCGTGGCAACGCGTACCGCAAGCGGCGTGGAAAGCCGCGTTCACCCCGCCATGGTGCCGTTGGGATCGCCCATCGCCGAGATTGGTGGCGTGACTAACGCGGTTTCGGTGGAAGCGGAGCCTGTTGGCAGCCTAATGATGTCCGGTCCGGGCGCAGGCGGCGATGCAACGGCATCTGCCGTGGCCGGTGATTTGTGTGACATTGCAAAATCGAAGCCCGGTGAGCAATTCGGTCCGCCACTTCTGGAACCGGTTTCGCGTTTGGTCCCTCATGAAAGGGCACCCATGCGTTCTCATGCCGGTGGCTATTTCATTCGTCTGACCGCGCTGGACCAACCGGGTACGATGGCTGCTATTGCCACGCGCATGGCTGACCATGACATCTCCCTGGAATCGATCGTGCAACGCCGGTCCGATGCGAAAGACAGCGGCACCGCTGGAACTGCCAACATCGTTCTCGTCACCCACGAGACCACAGAGAAGGCCATTCGCGACGCGCTGAGCCAGATCGGTGCTGACGGTAAACTTGTGGGAGAAGCGCAGATGATCCGAATCGAGACCATGGCCTGATCCGGCACAGTCTGTCTGACGGATCGCTGGACCTTCCTGTCGATAAAAATCCGATAAACCAGCAAAAAACCGCTGGCTCGCTGATACACGCCTGCGCCGATACACACCTGCACCGATACAATTGTGTCGCAGGCATCTTGCAGGCACATAGAACCCAACCTTTTTGCCCGATTCGGAGCCTTGTTCATGTCCATCTCGTCCAAACCACAATCCGGCCGCTTGGACCGCATGTTGACCATGGAGATGGCCCGTGTCGTGGAAGCCGCCGCTGTGGCCGCCGCCTATGAGCGGGGCAAGGGCGATGAAAAACGCGCTGACCAAGTGGCCGTTGATGCCATGCGCCGCGAGTTGAACAATCTGCCCATTTCCGGACGCATCGTCATCGGTGAGGGCGAGCGGGACGAAGCACCCATGCTCTATATCGGCGAGGAGGTGGGCCATGGCGGTCCGGAGGTGGATATCGCCCTTGATCCGCTGGAAGGCACCACCATCTGCGCCAAGAACCAGCCAAACTCTTTGGCCGTCATCGCCATCGCGGAGCGCGGCAAGCTGCTTTATGCACCCGACGTTTATATGGATAAGATCGCCATCGGCCCAGGCTATCCGTCAGGCACCATCAACATCGACGCCACGCCGACCGAAAACCTGCATGCAGTGGCCAAGGCAAAGGGCGTACCGGTCTCCCACATTTCAACCTGCATCATGGACCGCCAGCGCCACGCCAAACTCATTGATGAAGTACGGGCGGCTGGAGCGGCCATCCGTCTGATCGGCGACGGAGACGTCGCCGGTATCATCCACACGACTGAGCCGGAAGAAACAGGCATTGATTTGTATATGGGCATTGGTGGCGCGCCCGAAGGGGTGCTGGCCGCGGCCGCACTGCGCTGTACCGGTGGCCAGATGCAAGGTCGTTTGATCTTGGACACCCAAGAGAAGGTCGCCCGTGCGGAGCGGATGGGCGTGAGCGACCCAAAAAAAGCCTACACAATGGAAGAAATGGCCTCAGGCGATGTGTTGTTTGCCGCGACCGGCGTGACAGATGGCAACATGCTGCGCGGCGTGAAGTTCGACCGCATGGGTATCACCACGCACACAGTCGCCATGCGGTCCTCTTCCGGTACCATCCGTTGGATCGAAAGCCGCCATGTCGAAGACGGCAAATTCGAAGGTTAAAGAAGCTACATTCTAGGATCGGGTTGCGGCGGACGGGCCAAAGCTTGCCACATCGATAAGGGGCTTTGAACGGGGAGGGACGTCCGTGTCCAACACGCCGATACAAGCAAGCACGCGCCTCAAAGACGAGGCCGAAGACGGAATAGTTGTTTCCTATTTGACCTTGCGCACCTTCGTGGGCGCGCTTGGTGTGACCTTACCATTTGTGCTTTGGTTGGGGGGCGAGTGGGTGTTTGGCCTAAAGCTTCAACCCAGCATGAGTGCATATTACTACACCCCAATGCGGGACGTGTTCGTAGGCTTCCTGTTTGCCATCGGCACGTTTTTCATCACCTATCGCGGTCATTCCCGCTGGGACAGCGTTGCCGGTTTTGCGGTCTGCATCTTTGCGCTTGGCGTGGCGCTGTTTCCCACGACCGATTGCGGTCCCATCGTGGCCGGTGGCTGTCAAGCGGCAAACTCAACCACGCCGTTCCACGCCAAAGTGCATTTCACCAGTGCAGCGGGCCTCTTGATCACGTTGGCGATCTTTTCGTTGTTCCTGTTTACCAAGTCGGACCCGTCACAGCCCATGACGCCGCGCAAGAAATGGCGCAACACGATCTACCGCACTTGTGGGATTGTCATCCTTACGATGGTAGCCGCTGCTGCATATTATGTGAGCGAGTACCCCACCTGCTGCGTAGAGCAGGGGCCGACACTGTTTGTGTTGGAAGCCGTTGCATTGGTAGCGTTCGGCCTATCGTGGATCGTCAAAGGCGAAGCTATTTTGGCGGACGTGGAACCAAGCGCCTAGAGGGCGCACTATTCCAGTTCGATGATCTGAATTTTGCGATCCTCAAAACCCAGAGCAATGTCACCGCGCTTTAACTCCAGAGCGTAATTGCCGAACAACTCCTTGCGCCACCCTTGTAGGGCCGGCACGTCTGCCGCGTCGTCGGCAGCGATTTTTTCCAGATCGTCAATCGTTGCAATCACTTTGCCCGCAACGCCATTTTGCTCGCAGACCACCTTGAGCAGCACTTTGAGAAGTTCGGTGGCAGCACCGGTTCCTTCCGGCGAGCGGGTGGGTCGAGGAACGGGCTGAAGGTCCTCCTGCGGGATCGCCATGGCGGCACTTACGGCCTCCAGCAAGCCGTCCGCATGACGGGAGCGTTCAAATCCATTTGGGAGAGCGCGCAGGCGGCCCAAAGCCTTTTCATCGCGAGGGTGCTGCTGCGCGATCTCATAGATCGCATCGTCTTTGATCACCCGCCCACGCGGCACGTCCCGTGACCGGGCTTCCTCTTCACGCCATTGGGCCACTGCCTTCATGACGGCGAGATCACGGTTCTTGCGCACCCGCATTTTAAGACGCGTCCAAGCCTTCTCCACCGGCAGATCATAGGTCTCAACCGTGGTGAGGACTTTCATCTCTTCGTCCACCCAAGAGGCCCGGTTCTTTTTGGCCAAGTCGGCCTTAAGGCTTTGGTAGACGTCGCGCAGGTGGGTCACATCCGCGAGCGCGTATTCCAGTTGTTGCTCAGTGAGAGGGCGGCGAGACCAGTCGGTAAACCGCGATGTCTTGTCGATACTTGCGCCGGTGATGCGCTGGACCAGCGCATTGTAGGCCACGCTGTCGCCGTAGCCGCACACCATGGCCGCCACCTGTGTATCGAACAGGGGAACCGGCAAAAGCCCCCCAAGGTTGTGGATGATCTCCACGTCCTGCCGCGCGGCGTGGAACACCTTGATCACGCTTTCATCGGCCATCAGTTCGAAAAAAGGGGCCAGGTCCATGCCATCGGCCATCGGGTCAATGATCGCCTCATCGTCCGGGCAAGCTACCTGAATGAGACACAAAATCGGCCAAAAAGTCGTCTCTCGCAGAAACTCCGTGTCGACGGTGATGTAATCGTGTCTGGCATACTCTTGGCACAAATCGGCCAGAGCGTCGGTCGTGGTAATAATTTTCATGCGCGGCCTATAGCGACACGGATCGCTGCGGGCGAGTCTCAATTGGCCTTGGGAGTGTCCACATCGGGATTTTCATCTCGTTTTCTGCCGATTTTGGCCAAAAAGGCCGATGTGCGCAGCAGGCCAACAAATCCGCCCCGGTCTTCGTTGGGTACGGCGCTGCGTTTGCGCATCCGCCATACGGTGATGATGGCAAGCAGGCCGTGGACCAATCCGGTGAAGGCGAACAGCGATTTGGGTCCATAAAAGTCGAGCAGCAGCGAGGCAACGAGTGGTCCGGCGATTGCGCCCACTGCGTAAAAAAACATCAACCCTGCTGCCAGCAGCACGAATTGGTCCGGTCGGGCGCGGTCGTTGGCATGGGCGGCGGATAGAGAGTAAAGTGGCAATGAAAACGCGCCGAACAGAAACACCCCGACATAAACCAAGAGCGGTGCGGTGCCCGCAACAAACGTGATGAACAGGCTGGACAACACTGCGGCAAAGGTTGCACCCACCAATACCCAGCGCCGGTCCATCCGGTCAGACAGTACGCCCAGCGGATATTGCAGGATCGCCCCGCCAATTACGCCCAGTGAGATGAAGGTCGCCACGCTGGACAAATCCAGGCCAATTGCTTGCGCGTAAAGGGGGCCGATAAACCGGAACGACGCATTGGTGATCCCGATGGCGACGCACCCCACACAGGCGATGGGCGAAATGATCCAAATGGCCGGAATATCAAAACGCACAAGCTCTGGCGGTTTGGGTCGCGACCGGTCTCCCACAGCCACTGGCACAAGGGACAGGCTGATCATCGCAGCCATAATCCCAAACAGCGCAAACCCGTCCGTGCCGACCAATGGCATCATGAACTGCGCACCGGAGACCACAGTGATGTCGATGATGCGGTAAATGCCCATCACCTTGCCCCGCACGGCATTGGAAAGCGACGAATTGAGCCAACTCTCGATGGTGGTGAACAGACCGGAAAAAGCGATCCCGATCACCAACCGCGCGGCCATCCAAACCCAAGCATCAACGACGATCACCATGAAGAGTGTGGCGGCAGCAGCAACGGAGGCGAGGGCGGCAAAAGTGCGGATATGGCCCACCTCCCGCAACAGGCGCGGCACTGCGATGCAGCCGATCAAAAAGCCCACAAAATACGCCGTGCCCATCCAGCCGATTTGCGAAGCACTGAACCCTTCTTGCGCGCCACGCACCGCAATCAGTGTTGAGAACAACCCGTTGCCACCGAGCAGAATGCCCGCTGCAATCAAAAGCGGGACGAGGGGCCGAATGGCGTTCATGGGGTTTGTGCGCTGGGTTGAAGGCGAAGAGCGCACAATCCATAAGGCGAAAGATGGCCCGCGTCTTGAACAAATACGTCCAGTATTGCGCAATATCAGAATTGTAGAAGCGGTTTGCCTCACTCAGCAGCCAGAACGGCGGTCCAAACCCCGCCCGTTCGCTTGACTTTCACCCGGTGGCATGGCCAAACGCAGCAGCCTGCGCGGGCGTGCCGTTGCCACCGCCGCAATCTCATTTGGCATCCAAAAACACACTTTCAGGACACCTCCCATGCACCGCTATCGCAGCCTCACTTGTGCCGACCTTCGCGCCGAGCACGTAGGAACAACCACCCGCCTGTCCGGCTGGGTGCATCGGGTGCGCGACCATGGCGGCGTTCTGTTTATCGACCTGCGCGATCACTACGGCATCACGCAAATCGTGGTGGACCCGGACTCTCCCGATTTTGCGACAGCCGAAGCCGTGCGGTCCGAATGGGTGATCCGCATCGACGGCGACGTGAAGGCCCGCTCCGAAGAAACCGTCAATGACAATCTTCCAACCGGCGCGATTGAAGTATACGCGCGCGAGATCGAAGTTCTGTCTCAAGCTGCCGAACTGCCCCTGCCGGTGTTTGGTGAGTTGGACTACCCCGAAGACGTGCGTTTGAAATACCGCTTTCTGGACCTGCGCCGTGAGACGCTGCACCGCAACATTATGACCCGTACGGACATCATCCACGATTTGCGCACGCGGATGCGCGATGTGGGTTTCAACGAGTTTTCAACGCCGATCCTCACCGCCTCTTCGCCGGAAGGCGCGCGGGACTTTTTGGTGCCGAGCCGCATTCATCCGGGCCAGTTTTATGCGCTTCCGCAGGCGCCGCAGCAGTACAAACAGCTGATCATGATGTCCGGCTTTGACCGGTACTTCCAGATCGCGCCTTGCTTCCGCGACGAAGATCCACGGGCCGACCGTCTGCCGGGCGAGTTTTACCAACTCGACGTCGAGATGAGCTTTGTTGAGCAGGAAGACGTGCTCTCAACAATGGAACCTGTCATCCGCGACTGCTTCAAGGCGTTTGCCGGCGACAAGACGGTCACGGAAAACTGGCCCCGCATCCCCTACAAGGAGGCGATCCGCAAATACGGTTCCGACAAGCCGGACTTGCGTAACCCTATCGAAATGCAAGACGTGTCCGAACACTTCCGCGGCGGTGGGTTTGGCGTGTTTGCCGGTATTTTGGATTCCAGCCCCAAACACGAAGTCTGGGCCATCCCCGTTAAAGGCGCGGGATCACGCAAGCATTGTGACCGCATGAATTCCTGGGCGCAGAGCGAAGGCCAGCCCGGCATGGGTTACATTTTCTGGCGCGAATTGGAAGGCAAGTTCGACGCTGCAGGCCCCATTGCCAAAAACATCGGCCCTGAGCGCACTGAAGCGATGCGCCAGCAACTGGGTCTTGAACTGGGCGACGCCGTGTTCTTCGCGGCGGGTGATCCGGCCAAGTTCGCAACCTTTGCCGGTGCCGCGCGCACCAAGGCCGCTGAAGAGGCGGGCCTGATCGACGAGAATGCGTTTGCATTTTGTTGGGTGGTCGATTTCCCGTTTTACGAATGGGACGAGGACAACAAAAAGGTCGAGTTCTCCCACAACCCGTTTTCCATGCCCAAAGGCGGCTTGAACGCGTTGGAACACGAAGACCCGCTCACCATCGACGCCATGCAATACGATATGGTCTGCAACGGCTTCGAGATCGCCTCTGGCGGCATCCGCAACCACTTGCCCGATACGATGGTCAAAGCCTTTGAGATCGCGGGCCTATCCAAGGAGACCGTGGAAGAGCGCTTCGGCGGCCTTTACCGTGCCTTCCAATACGGCGCACCACCCCATGGCGGCATGGCTGCCGGTGTGGACCGGATCGTGATGTTGCTCTGCGGCACCAAAAACCTGCGCGAAATCACCATGTTCCCCATGAACCAGCAGGCCAAAGACCTGCTTATGGGCGCCCCCGGCGAAGCCGAAACAGCCCAACTCAAAGACCTGCACCTTAAGGTCAACATGCCTAAGGCGTAGCGGTTCTCCATGCGCGGTAGAGTGCCATGCTGATTTTCGCCGTGGCCTTGTTCGGCCTTCTCATCACGCCCGGGCCCGGTGTCTTGTCGTTGGCGGGGGTTGGGTCCGCGTTTGGATATCGCGATGGCTGGGCCTATGGGACGGGGCTGTTTTTCGGCTCCAATTTGGTGATGCTGGCCGCAGCTTTGGGTCTAGCAGCGCTTTTTCTGGCCGATGAGCGGCTGCGGTTGGTGTTCACGATCCTGTCCACCGCCTACCTGCTGTATCTCGCTTTGAAGATCGCATTGGCCGGATCGAAGATCGCGTTCATAGCGTCTGAAACCGCTCCGGGCTTCTGGGGCGGCATTGCTCTGCAAGTCATTAATCCAAAGGCCTATGCGGTGGGCACGTTTGTGTTTTCCAACTTTCCGATCTGGCCACAAAGCCTCACAATTGAAATTGCGCTGAAGTTTCTGATCCTGAATGCGATCTGGATACCCATTCACATTTTGTGGCTGGCGGCGGGTGTGACGATCAACAGCCTCAACCTGCAACCCACAACACAAAGGGCCATCAATGTGTTGATGGCCCTCTCGATGCTCGTGGTTGTGGGACTGGCCTTGCGCAGCTCGATCTTCGCCTGACGATCTCCCCCTTTGACGATGTCTACTGGGACGATGTCTACTGGGACGATGTCTGCCGGTACGATCCTTACTGCGGTGTGGCGCTGACTTGCAGGTTCAGCATTTCTGGGATGCGGGTCGGGTTGCTCTGTCCGGTGAGGATCAGATTGACGAGGCTCACGGGTTCAGACGGCTTTGCTTCTACGTTCAAAGTGCCCTTGTCGCGCAGGAAGTCGCCGACGGCCCGTGTCACCATGTCGGTCAAACCCGGCATTTGCAGACCGGCCATTCCCATGCCGATCATCATGGGCGCACCTTGCGCCAACTGATCGCCGGTGGTGCCCATTTGGCTCGCCTGGAAATCCAGCGCACGACCGGTCAGAGATTGGTCTGTGAGGGAGAGTTTCAAGTCCGACAGTTTGAGGTTCGCCAATTCAGGCAGGATTGCGCCATAGGCCTCCATCATCGGCGTGCCGGCCTCGATTGAGAGGCTCGCTTCATTGAGCTTTTTGATCACGTCCAGCGTGTAGCCCTGCATGGCGTAGGTGAAATCCAGATCGAACATGTCTTTCAACGCCAACGTCATCTGAGAAACATCGGCAAAACCTGTGCCCGGATTGTAACTGCCCACGCCGATGAGCGAGCCTTCTACGGTCTCATATCCAAGCTGTTCAAACACTGCGCGGGATTGTGGATCAGGGATGGCTTTCAGATTGGCATAGAGTCCGCTCATATTGCTGGTGCCGGTCAACGTGCCATCACCGCTTGGCTCCGAGATTGCGCCGGATATGTTGGCGATGGAAAACACATCCAATCCCGCCATGTTGAATGCGATGTCGGTGATGGAAACGCCGCTATAGGCGCGGATCGTATCGGCGGTGAAGGCCGACATGGCGGTGGGCATGTTTAAATCCGCCAGTGTGATCCCACCAATGCTCCAAGAAACATCTCCCTGTGCGGTGCCCCCGAGGCCGGAGATGGAGAAGCCTTTGACGCGCAGCGGATCGGCAACGGCGTCTGTAAGCTTCGCGCTCTCCGGGTCGTAGCGATAATCCAGTGGAATATCGGCTTCGAGCACGCTGAGCGTATCCAAAGTCGTGTTCGCATTCGCATCCTTCACCGCTACACCGTTGACTGTGAAGCTGCCAAAACGGATGCGTTGTTTCTTTTCTTCTGCCGTCAGTCCGTCCCGCCAGATCGTCACCGGCCATTCGCCGTTGGTGGTGGCAACCGTTTGCACGGCCACCTGACCGCCGCTGTCGGTGGGGCCAGTCATGCCATTGATGACAATGCTGTCGTAGCTTACGCGGCCCGAGCCTGCATCCTGCAGGTTTTGCACATTGACCTGCTCAATCGCGATGTCGCGCCCGCGCGCATTGGTGACAACGACTTTGCCCATGGTGAAGGACGCACCATCTTCGTTCAGCGTCTCATAGCGCAGCTTCACGCCCATATCGGCAGCGTCTGCAATAAACGAATCCAGCAGTGCCTTGCCCTCCAGCGCGAAGGCCGCCGAGTGCGGAGTTGTGACGGCAAGCATGAGAGCGGTGGCGGCAAGTGTAGAACGAAGCATGGGATTTTCCTGAAAGGCGCGATCAAACGATGACTAACAAGTCTAAGCCGTAAACGCCCAGTATGGCTGTGATAAGACGCACGCTTGTCAGGTATTCTTCAAGCGCTATCGCTGCGAAAGTCCTTTAGTACGCCTCGCCACGTGTCCTCGCGACCCGACCAGAGCCGCCGCGCTTGTGGGCAAGCCCGTGAGCCGCTATCGGGAACGAATGGGAAACGAAGTGATTCCGCCCCCGCCCGGCGGCCTGCCACCCTCCAATGGAGGCGCCGGCGCTGGTGGTGGCGATGGTGTAGAACCGATTGATCTGAAGGCTGCGCTGGAAGAGCGCTACCTGGCTTATGCTTTGTCCACCATCATGGGCAGGGCTTTGCCGGATGTGCGCGACGGCATGAAGCCCGTGCACCGGCGCATCCTCCACGCCATGCGCCTTTTGCGCCTCAATCCGGATGCCGGCTTCGCTAAATGCGCCCGCATCGTTGGCGATGTGATGGGTAAGTTCCACCCCCATGGCGACCAAGCCATTTACGATGCCCTTGTGCGGCTGAGCCAGGATTTTGCGGTCCGCTACCCGCTGGTGGACGGTCAGGGAAACTTCGGCAACATCGACGGCGATAACGCCGCCGCCATGCGCTATACCGAAGCGCGGATGACGGAAGCGGCCACCGCACTGCTGGAAGGTATTACAGAAGACGCGGTGGATTTTCGCGCCACCTATAATGAAGAAGACGAAGAACCGGTCGTGTTGCCCGGTGCTTTCCCCAATCTCTTGGCCAATGGGGCAGCCGGGATTGCGGTGGGCATGGCAACCAACATTCCGCCGCACAACGCCGAAGAACTGTGCGATGCTGCGCTGCACCTGATCAAGTTTCCCAATGCCGGTTTTGAGAAGCTGCTGGAATTGGTTCCAGGTCCCGATTTCCCCACCGGCGGCGTGATCGTTGAACCCCCGGAGAACATCCTGCAGGCCTATAAAACGGGCAAGGGCGGGTTTCGCCTGCGCGCACGCTGGGAGCAAGAGGATACCGGTCGGGGCACGTGGCAGATCGTAGTCACCGAGATCCCGTATCAAGTTCAAAAGTCCAAACTGATTGAAAAGACGGCTGAGCTGCTGCTGGCCAAACGCCTGCCGCTGCTGGCGGACATTCGCGATGAATCCGCCGAAGACATCCGCTTGGTGCTGGAACCCAAAAGCCGCAGCGTCGATCCAACACTGTTGATGGCGCAGCTGTTCAAGCTGACAGACTTGGAAACACGGTTCCCGCTCAACATGAACGTGCTGTCCGGTGGCAAAGTGCCGAAAGTGCTTTCAATTCGCGAGGTGCTGCGGGAGTGGCTGGACCACCGCAAAGACGTGCTGATCCGCCGATCAAAATACCGTTTGGCGCAGATCGAAAAGCGTTTGGAGCTTCTGGGCGGATATTTGATCGCCTATCTCAACATCGATGAAGTCATCCGTATTATCCGTGAGTCCGATAAGCCAAAGCCCGCCCTGATCGCGCGGTTTGAACTGACCGACAATCAGGCTGAAGCGGTTCTGAATCTGCGTCTTCGCGCATTGCATAAACTAGAAGAGTTCGAGATCCGCAAAGAGTTCGATGATCTCACGGAGGAGAAGGCGGGGATTGAGGCGCTGCTGGCGAATGAAGACGCACAGTGGAAAACCATCGCGTGGGAAATAGGCCAGACCAAAAAGAAATTTGGAAAGAACACCGAAGTTGGAAAGCGCCGCAGCACGTTTGATACAGCTGTAGAGGTTGATGAAGAAGCCGTCGCAGCCGCCATGATCGAACGAGAGCCGATTACAGTGGTCGTGTCACAAAAGGGTTGGATGCGAACCCTCAAAGGGCACGTGACCGACACGAGTGCACTCTCGTTCAAGGAAGGCGATGGCTTGAAACTCGCGTTCCCGGCCATGACCACGGACCGTATTTTGATGTTCACCACCGCCGGCAAGTTTTACACGCTGCCCGCGGACAAGCTCCCGGGAGGTCGCGGCCACGGTGAACCGGTGCGCATTATGGTCGATATGGAAAATGATGCCGATATTTTGGATGTCTTTGTGCATCAACCCGGGCGACACAGACTGCTGGCTTCCACACTGGGCAACGGCTTTTGTGTTTCTGAGGCCGATGTCTTGGCTAACACGCGCAAGGGTAAACAGGTTCTGAACGTGGCCATGCCGGTCGAAGCTTTGTTGTGCGTTCCATATTTCCCCGAACCGCAGGACGAGGGTGCGCAGAAGCCGGACACCGTTGCAGTCGTGGGCGAGAACCGTCGCATGCTGTTGTTTGCCCTCGACCAAGTGCCGCAAATGACACGCGGCAAAGGCGTGCGCCTGCAAAAATACAAAGATGGCGGCATTCTGGATCTGAAAATTTTCACGTTTTCTCAGGGGCTTACGTGGACTGACAGCGCGGAGCGCACCCATACCCGCTCCGCTGAAGAGCTTGCTGAATACATAGGTGAGCGAGCGCAAGCCGGGCGCATGGTGCCGAAGGGCTTTCCCAGAAACGGACGATTTTCGGCCTAACGGACAAACTGACATATCGCCCTGAACCGAATTCAAAAACGGTCTATTTGTTTGGTTCCGAGGCAATTTGCTGCAAAAATTGCTGTAAAATTTGAAATAAATCGCCAAGCGTAGAAAAATCGGTCGGTAGAACCCGGTTGTTAGTGTGCACCCCAGAGGACGGTCAGCGGGGCCGTCTGGAGGCAGGGGCTGCACAATGACAACGCAAGACGCGACACCAACAACACCAATGAACGACGTGGGAGATGTGAAAACCGCTCTTTCCGCACCAACGGTCGCGCCGGTAACAGGCACTGACAAAAACGACAAGTTGCAGGCAACCGATGCTGCGGAGGCGTTTGATGGCGGCGAGGGCACCAATGACCGGGTGAACTATAACAAGTCAGACGATGGTGTTGTTGCAAGCTTGCTTGAGGGCGCTGGTGCAGGTGGCACAGCCGAGGGCGACACATACACCGGTGTTGAAGGCCTGTTGGGCTCGCACCACCAGGACTTCCTCCAAGGCGATAACGGTCGCAACGTGTTGGCCGGACGCCGGGGCGATGACGTGCTCTACGGCATGGGCGGTAATGACCGCCTGAACGGTGGCCAAGGCGACGACAAACTGTTTGGAGGCGATGGCAACGACACGTTGCACGGCGGCCAAGGCGCTGACGAATTGGTGGGCGGTGATGGGATGGATCGCACCACCTATAACAATTCCGATGAAGGCGTCACCATCGATCTGGCCAATGGAATTGCGGAAGGCGGCCACGCCACCGGCGACACACTGATCTCCATCGAAAACGTGACGGGCTCAAAACTGGATGACGTGCTCGCCGGTGACGATGGTGCAAACCGTCTCAACGGCGGTCAAGGCGATGATGAACTGTTTGGTCGCGGTGGCGACGACCGCTTGAACGGTGGCAAGGGCAATGACTTGCTGGATGGCGGTGACGGCAAAGATCGCTTGCACGGTGGAGAAGGTGACGACACGCTTAAGGGCGGCGCGGGCGATGACCGTCTGCATGGAAATGCGGGTGATGACGAACTTTTCGGTGGTGCCGGCAACGATTTTCTGGTCGGTGGCAAGGGCGCAGATCTTCTGGATGGTGGCGATGGCTTTGATAAGGTCCAGTATCGCGGCTCGTCTGAAGGTGTAACGGTGGATTTGACCTTTGGATCGGGTACTGGCGGCGATGCTGAGGGCGACCGTCTGGTTTCCATTGAGCATGTTGTGGGTTCGAAACACGATGATACGCTGACCGGCAACGCGGAAAACAACACCCTCGCCGGCCATGAAGGCGACGATTATCTGTCCGGCTTTGGCGGTGATGACCGTGTGAACGGTGGTGCGGGTGATGACACCGTGTTTGGTGATGCCGGTAATGACCGCGTCAACGGCGGTCGCGGCAATGATATGCTGTTCGGCGGTGACGGCGACGACCGTCTCAACGGTGGTGACGATGATGACGTGCTGAACGGCGGTGCCGGTGCAGACCGTCTCAACGGTGGCAAGGGTGACCGGGACGCAGCTGATTACGTCAACTCGACTGAAGGCGTGAACGCCAACCTGACCACCCGCAAAGGCGAAGGCGGTGAAGCGGAAGGGGACCGGTTCTCCAACATTGAGTTCTTGTACGGTTCCGATTTCGATGACGTACTGACCGGGAATGCGGGCGTAAACCGCCTTGTGGGCCGCGAAGGCGATGACGTGCTTAACGGCATGGCCGGTGATGATATCTTGCGCGGCGGCGAAGGCGCTGACCAGTTGATCGGCGGGGATGGCGACAGGGATGCGGCAGAGTATGGTTGGTCCCATGAAGGGGTAACGGTGTCTTTAGCAGCCAACACCGCAACAGGCGGAGAGGCCGAAGGCGACACGTTTGACAGCATCGAATACGTCTATGGCTCGAAATACGATGACGCGATCACCGGTGACGATGCCATAAACCGTTTGGTTGGTAAGGACGGCGATGACGTTCTGTCCGGCATGGGCGGCAATGATTACCTGCTCGGTGGCAACGGTGCTGATACAATGTCCGGCGGCGATGGCGATGACGTCTTCCAACTGGAAGGCGTTTTTGGTGACGATGTGATCACGGATTTTGAGGCTGGCGAAGGCCGGACGGATCGTGTCTGGCTGCGCGACAATGATTTCGGATCTTATGACGAGCTCATGGCCTCTTTGGTCGATACGGCAGACGGGGTGCTGTTGGACATGGGTGAGCAGGGTTCACTGACGCTGACAGACCTTACGGTTGCTGAATTGGTGAGCGACGACTTCATCATCTAATCCCGGCACAGCGCTCCAGCCACTAGGTGATGGATATGCAACGACCTGAAAAAATCGCGGTCCTAACGGGGCCGCGATTTTGTTTGCTTACTCCAACGGTGTGCCGTCAGCCGCCGTGTTCTTCGACGATCACTTGGTCTGCGTAAAACGCCACGTAGCCTTGTAGAACGTCTGCAAAGTCCATTGGCTTGCTGTAGGTCCAAGCGATGGCGTCATCAGAACCGTCAGGCGAACCGCCAAGCACAAAGTAGGACGCATCGCCCTTAAGCGGACAATGGGTCGTTTTGCTTTCGATCGGCTTCAGTGCCTCCGAAACATCCTGTTTGGGAATGTAAAACACGGGATCGTAAAGGCTGCGCCCGTGCTCAAGGAGGCGCGCTGCGCTTGTTGTATCGGCCAGCACAATATCGCCCCGCCGAACGACGATGCGTCGCCTCACCGGGCGCAACACCATGTAGTGTTGGGGTGCGTCTGGTCTGGCGATTGTCTGCTCTTGGGTGAGCATGGATTACTCGCCTGCTTTTTTGGTCTCGAACTGCAAACCCTTGGCCATGCGGGCGGGAAAGCCCTCCCAATGGGTGTGGGTATCTTTCTTGGTGCCGTCCTCTTCCAGCGCATGAACCCCGTCATTGGCGTTCGGCACAAGTTCGAGATACGCGTCCATCTTGGCATCGCTGCGCAGGTGTTTGGCCAGCCACACGGTGGCAAAATGCTGGGTGATGTTGTTCATCCGCACTGTGTCCCACACTGCGTCGGCGTAATGGTCTGCCAGATTAAAACCCAGATCGGCGTCAAACTTGTTAGCTTCGATGGGGGCTGGCATTGGGGCGGCTGCGTTATGGTTGGCGCTTTCAAACGTCAGTAGGGACCGGTCAACGCTTAAGGTGTTTTCCCAGATGGCTCGGATACCGTTTTCATAACCGGACACATCGTCCTGGGATCCAGCCACAAAAAGCATCGGAATTTTGACGTCTTTAAGGGTTTCAGCATTCCAGAAGGCGGTGTTCATGCCCCAAGGCGCGATGGCAATGGCAGTCTTCACCCGAGGGTCAAACAGCTTCTTGAACCCGTCCGTCCCGCCTTTATGAACGCCCAAAAGGCCGTGCGGTGCGCCCCATGAGTATGCGATTGATGTATCTGTTACGCCGCCTCCAGCAGTGATCACCGCGCCGTATCCTCCCATGGAGTAGCCGATGATCGCGGTGTTAGACGCGTCTAAAAGGCCTTTCAGAGGATGACCGTCCTCTTTGGAAAAACGGTCCATCTCATTGAGCACAAACAGTTGGTCAAAGGGCCGGTTGACCAGGGTCGACCCAAACGCTCCGCGGTCGGCATAGGTTGAATCTTGGTGATCAATGGACGCGACGACATAGCCTTTCGAAGCCAAGTTCTCTCCCAAATGGGACAAGAGGAAGCGGTTGCCCGGATACCCGTGAGAGATGATAACGAGAGGATAGGGTTCCTTAGCAGACGCTGGCGCGGCATCGCGGCGGGCTTTCCCCAGCAGATCCACCACGGTCTTGCCGTCGCGCAAATTGGCTTTCAGCACCTGGCTGCCGGTCGCTCCGGCCGCCGCAGGATACCAGATCTCCAGTGTCAGCTTGCGGTCACTGCGGGGCAGGGGGTCGGGCTTGGGTTTTGCCCCGTCAATGGCCGGGATGTCGATCTGGTTGGCGTTGGTGACGGTGATCGTGCGAACACCGACGGGCAAGTCCCCGTATTTGGCAAACTCCGGCGCACCGGGGCGCTGGCCATCAATGCGATTTTCCGCTGATACTGATCCAACCATCGAAAACCCTATCAATCCCACGGCGATTACCGCACCGGTAAGTCTGCCTGTCTTTTTTGAAGTTGGCTTCGTAGCCGATGGATCGGCGGATAAAACTGTGTCGAACATAAAATCTCCTCCCAGAGATGCTGCGCGGTGGAGCGCTGAAAGCGCGAAAGTATCGGTGCCCGTCAGCGTTGGAACCGTTGAATCTTCGTCATAGCTGCACGGGTTTTGTGTTAGTCGTCTGAATGATCATCGATGCTGTCAACCATGCAACACAACCGTCACGGGATGCGCCACACATTATCCGATGGGCGCTTCGTCGATGCGTTGCCAGCCGCTGCTTTGCAGTCGCTCCTGCGGAAGGAAGCGCGCTTTGTAATCCATCTTGGGTGAGCCAGCCACCCAATAGCCCAAATGACAATGGGCCAACCCAGCCTTACGCGCGCGCTCGATATGGTCAAGAATGACAAATGTGCCCAGACTGCGGTTGTCTTCGGACGGTTCAAAAAAACTGTATACCATGGACAGGCCGTTGGAGAGCGTGTCGTAAAGCACCACCGCAATCAGCGGACCCTCGCCTTTGCCGCTCACACCGGTGTCCGGGCCGCGCTGGCGATATTCGAGTATCTGCGTATCGACATGGCTGTCTTCCACCATCATGGCGTAATCGAGCACACTCATATTCACCATGCCACCCTCGCTATGCCGCGCGTCCACATAACGCCGAAACAGCGAGTATTGTTCAGAGGTCGGCACGTTGGGCACGGGTGATGCGATTAAATCGGTGTTGCGCTTGATGATACGGCGCATGGACCGCGTCGGCTTAAACTCACTGACCAGCACTCGCGTTGCGACGCACGCGCGGCAAGTCTCACAGGCGGGGCGGTAAGCAATATTCTGGCTGCGCCGAAACCCGCCTTGGGACAACTCGTCATGCATGTAGGGCGCACGCTCCCCCACAAGATGGGTGAACACTTTACGCTCCAACTGCCCGGGCAAATAGGGGCAGGGGGCCGGTGCAGTGAGATAAAACTGCGGTGTGTCGAGCGAATGAGCCGTCATAGCATCAGTTTTGCGAAACAGCGCGGGTTCTGTAAAGCGCGGCTAATGGTCATTTCACGTTTTTGATCAACAAAAACCATGAGTGGAAAGCGGGCAGCTCCCACGCTCAAAGGCCGTAATAGGCGGGCACAAAGATTGTAAACGCGATCCACAAGATGATGATAAGCGGTATTCCACATCGCATGTAGTCGACAAACCGGTACCGCCCTGGGCCCAACACAAGCAGATTGGTTTGATAGGCAACCGGCGTGGCAAAAGAGCAATTGGCCGCAAACAGTATGCCGATCACAAAAGGCTCCAAGGGTGCATTGAGCGCCTGCGCAATCCCAATGGCGATGGGGGTAAATAAGACTGCGGTCGCGTTATTGGACAATACATTAGTAAGCGCTGCGGTCACAATAAAGAGCATTGAAAGCACCACAGTCGCCGAACTGCCCGCAAACAAGTCCACGGTGGCTATGGCCAGATAGCTGGCACCGCCCGTCTGTTCCATCGCTGTTGCGGCGGCGAGCGATGCTCCCACCAGCATGAAGATTTGACGATCGAAACTGCGTGCCGCCTGACGCAAGGACAGGCATCCTGCTGCAATCACCGCATAGGCTCCGATCAAAGAGGCAGCAACGATGGGAACAATGCCTGTCGCAGCGAGCAAAATCACAATGGCAAAAATAGAGATCGCGCGCGGCGCATAGGCCCGCAGCGGCACTTCCGCAGCGGACCGTTCTAACAGGAGCAATTGACGGCTCTCGCGCAGCCGTTCCATGTCTTCCGGCAAGCCGCCTACGAGTAACGTGTCGCCGGGTTCAAGCCTGTTGTCCCGCATCATCCCACGGGAAACGCTGCTCCGGCGCTGCAGGCCCAGCACCATGGTGCCGTAGGTCTGGCGGATGCGGGCCGCGTCAATGGTGCGTCCGGAAAGGCGGGACCCCGGGGCTACCACAGCCTCAGCCAATGTGAAGGATTCTGACAAACGACCGAGTTCATCGCTGGCCCGTTCAGGGTCCCGCTCTTCCACCGCCAATTGAGGCAGGCTGGCCGCGCCTTCCGACAGTGCTCTGGTGAGTGCACGGCGCGTTGCGGCCACCACAATCATGTCGCCGGGTTGCAGTGTCAGGTCTTCAAAGGGCGGAAGAATGACTTCGTCTCCGCTTGAATCTCCGCTCTTTCTAGGGCCCATCTTGGGCCGGTAGATAGACCGAACCGTGATACCTTGAAGCGATGGGAACAGACCGGCGACGGCCGCTTCACCCACAAGCCTATGCCCTTCCGTGACATCAATCTGTGCCACGAAGTGGCGTCCGCTGGCCAACGCGCTGGATTCATCGGGCATGTCCCGGTCGCCCAAAAGCCATGGCATCACTAAGACCACGTAGAGAAACCCGGTCCCCGCCATCACGATGCCGGGCACAATGAAATCAAAAAAGCCAAGCTCCAGCCCGCTACGGGCTGACACACCGGCCACCAGCAAGTTCGTGGATGAACCAATGAGCGTGGTCATACCGCCCAGAATTCCGACATAGGAAAGCGGCAACAGCGCTTTGGTGGGGTGAAATCCGCGCTGTTTTGCGATCGCGGCGATGATGGGAATGAACATCACCACGACGGGCGTGTTATTCAAGAACGCGCTCGTGACGGCTGCCGTCAGCAGTAGGACGAGGATCGTGCGAAAAACACTGCGCCCGCCGAGTTTCGCCATTAATTCTGCGGGCTTTTCCAGCGCATCCGTGTTGAAAAGGGCTTGGCCAATCACCAGCAGCGCCAAAACCGTCACAAGTGCCGGATTGGCGAACCCGGCGATCAGCTCGTTGGCGTCAACCACAGTTGCGGTCAGGCCTGTGGGGCTTTGTGGAATAAGAGTGAAGAGCGCCAGCAGTGCGGCCAATGTAGCGAGTGCGACGCCTTCGATGGACCACTTTTCCCATGCGTAACCAACGATGGACATAGTGATCACGACGAAAGTGGCCCACATGTGAAAGTCGTTCAAAGGCGCAATTCCTGTGACGGGCTACCGCCCTCGCAGTTGGGCCATAGAGGCCTTAGGAGCGCACCACATAAACACCCAAGACAATGTCGTGCAACAGCCGCTTCTTGGAAGAAAAGAACGTCACGAACAGCGGCAGGATCAGCGCAATCGAGTGTATGACCCAAAACATGATCCCGTGCAGCACAGCCAAAATGGCGTCGATGCGCCCACCGCCCAGCCGTTTCATTCGCACACCCATAAAGCGCATTCCAATGGTGGCTTGATTGGAGCCACCGAGCGTCAACGCTAAGTAGATTACTGCCACCAGAGGCAGCAACACAGCGTAGAGGCCCCAAGCCAAGCCGAAGGTGAGCACGCCCAGCACGCCGATGACTGCCGCCAATGGAATGCTCAAAAGCGCGATGAGCAGATAATCGATCAAAAATGCAAAGATGCGAGCGGTCCGCACGCCATCCAAATCGGCAGCCGTGATAACGTCTTCACCGGATTCATTGTCCAAAACGGTCGAATTCATTGTGGTTCCCCTAAAAGTTGAGGCACTGAGCAAAGCTACAGCACGTTCTGTGTCTTAGGTGGATTGCGAATTAAGGCATTCAAGGGTTGGGCATTGAGCCCACATCGCGCCCCTACCAATGTAAGCCCTTATCCCTTCAACAAACGCGCCGCATCCATCGCGTGATACGTCAGTACCCCATCGGCTCCGGCGCGTTTAAAAGCAGCCAAACTTTCCATCATCACGCGGTCACGGTCGATGTAACCGGCGGCACCTGCCGTTTCGATCATCGTGTACTCGCCGGAGACTTGATATGCGAACACGGGCATTCCGAATGTGTCTTTCATGCGCCGCACGACATCCAGATACGGCATCCCGGGCTTCACCATGAGCATATCCGCCCCTTCCGCGATATCGAGCTCGGCTTCGCGCATGGCTTCTTCGTGGTTTGTGGGGTCGATGTAGTAGGTTTTTTTGTCGCCCTGCAGCAGGCCTTCGGTGCCAATGGCCTCCCGGTAAGGGCCGTAAAAGGCGGACGCATATTTTGCTGTGTAGGAGAGAATGCCAACATCGGTGAAACCGGCATCGTCCAATGCGATGCGGATCGCGCCGATGCGCCCGTCCATCATGTCGGATGGCGCGATAATGTCCGCTCCGGCTTCTGCCTGCGCGAGTGCGCCCTCAACAATCATGTCCACGGATAGATCGTTGACGATAACGCCGTCCAACAGCACGCCATCGTGGCCGTGATCCGTAAATGGGTCGAGGGCAGCGTCGGTGATAATCCCGATGTCCGGCACAGCCTTTTTCATTGCGCGAACAAACTGGCATATCAGATTGTCTCGATTCGCAATTTCGCTGCCGTTCGCGTTGCGCTTTGAAAGCGATACATTGGGAAAAGGCGCAACTGCCGGGACGCCCAAGCTCTTCGCTTCGCGACACATGTCCACTGCCAAGTCCACACTTTGGCGGGTGACACCCGGCATGGCCCCAACGTCCTCGCGCACATTTTCACCTTCCATGATGAAAATCGGCAAGATGAGATCGTTGGCAGTAAATACGCTTTCGCGCACCATGCGGCGTGTCCAATCAAACCGGCGATTGCGACGCAGCCGCCGCCGACCGGTGACTTCATTGACGATGTCGCTGGCGCTTTGTCCGCTTGGCTCGTTGCCCCATTTGCCGTCAGAGGCTCCCGCCATGACACACCTGTCTTGTTCTTTTTGTCAGAAGCCTTTGGCTAGCATATACGGCACAAACGGCAAGCCGCACCGGCATGCACCGGGTGTCCTGCTTTGGGATAGGATGCTTGAAGATGAGATGCTTGTGCAAAACGAGGACGAACTGATCACTCCATGACGCAAATGCAGCCGAACAGCGACGATATCCGGTTCGAACAGAAAAACCGCGCGGGGTTCATTACGCTGAACAGACCCGAAGCGCTCAATGCAGTCACGGACGGTATGTTGAGCGCTTTGTCAGCGCAATTGGACGTGTGGGAGCACGATGCATCGGTCGAGCGGGTGGTCATAAAGGCCGTGCCGGGCAGGGCGTTTTCAGCGGGCGGCGATATTCGCCATCTCTACGATTGTGGCGTGGCAGGGGACTTCGATTTCGCATTCTTTGCCCGCGAATACGCCCTCAACGTGCGCATCGCGCGCTTTTCAAAGCCTTATATTGCGTTGGTCGATGGAATCGCCATGGGTGGCGGTGTTGGGGTTTCGTTTCACGGTTCCCATCGCATTGGCGGTGACCGCATGGCCTTTGCGATGCCGGAAGTGGGTATTGGCTTCTTTCCCGACATTGGTGGTTCATACCTGCTCTCGCGACTGCCCGGACGGCTCGGTCTTTATCTGGGCCTGACGGGGGAGCGGGTGAAGCGGGATGACGCTCTATGGAGCGGGTTGATCACCCATTCCGTAAAGTCATCAGACTATGAACAGTTGGAGGAGCGTCTCTCAACATCGTCTTCGCTGGATAACGCACTGGAGGGTTTAACGACTGGAGACGATATTGGCAGCAATGAAGACGGCCCGTTGCAAGCGCTCCTGCCATGGATCGATGAGGCTTTTGAAGAAGCAAATGTGGAAGTCATCTTGGAGCGATTGAATGCAATGGAAGGCGGGGCCGGTGATAAAGGCGCTTGGGCATCCAAAACGCGTACGACCCTGCAGCAAAAATCGCCTACAAGTCTGAAAATTGCTGCCCGACAGATTGAGGCTGGCGCAAACCTGTCCATCGAGGGCTGCATGCGCATGGAATATCGTATCTTGAAGCGCATCCTGCCCGGACCGGATTTCTACGAGGGCATTCGGGCAGCTATCATCGATAAAGACGGCCATCCTGCCTGGACACCCGATGCGATAGACGCTGTTTCCGATGCCGTGATAGACGGCTATTTCGAACCACTGCCGCCAGAACATGAGTTGACCCTGCCGTGAACCAAAAAGCGACCAGTCCGCAGGCCATTTTCCAAGACCAGGCGATTCACCTTTCCAAGGCCAAATCAACGGGTGCCGCAGCCCGTCTGGAATGGGTTACCAATGCCTATCTGCGCATCATCGCGCTGAGTTTCCTTACGCTTTCGGTGTGGGTCTGGGCCAGCGCAGTTGGGTTTGAAGGCACGGGCAGCACGGCTTTTGGCGGCATGGAACGTGGCCAGCAGATTTATACGATCGTGGGTGCTGTGCTTTTCCCAGTTGTGAGCGTTGGCCTATGGTCAACGCTCAGTTGGGGGCGCGTTGTGTGGGTGATTGCGATCCTTTTCCAAATCGCTATCGGCTTTGTTTATGGCGAAGCGCCTATGCGCAACGATGCGCTGGTGATTTTTCATATCGTGGCATTGGCGCTCTACCTGCTTCTGGCGGGCGCGCGCCTCATTAGGCCCAATAAGCGGTGAATCCATACGCTTTCTAGAAGATTAAAATCAATGATTTCAGTATATTAGATTTTAATTTGTAAGCCCTCGTTAAGACTGTGCTTTGACTCAAATTTTAGTCGAACGCCGTAGTTTGTGTCTCAAGGCGAACAAAAAATATCGCCGTTTCAGGGTAAGAGGCACTCGAAATGACAACAATGGAAATGATCGGCCGTCCGGCCTCGCATCCTATGGAGCGCACCGGAGAAGAAGCCGATCTCAAAAAGGTATATCTGGAAGCACTCACACTGGTGGAGCGTCTGCACCGCCGTCTTCTGGATGTCATCAAAGACGAATTCGACCGCCATGGCAGTAGCGAATTAAACGCCGTGCAGGCGCTTTTGCTTTACAACTTGGGCGACAGTGAACTCACTGCCGGTGAGTTGCGCACCCGTGGCTACTACTTGGGGTCCAACGTTTCCTACAACCTCAAGAAAATGGTTGAAATGGGCTACATCCACCACAAGCGCTCCTCAACGGACCGCCGTTCGGTGCGGGTGAGCTTGACAGACAAGGGGCGTGACGTCGCCTCCATGGTGGATGCACTCTATGAACGTCACACCAAGTCGTTGGAGCAGATTGGTCAGATTGATGCAGCAGGCTTTGCCGGCCTCAACCGGTCGCTGCACCGTTTGGAGCGTTTCTGGACCGACCAAATCCTGTACCGTCTCTAAGCGGCAAACCGGGGCGGACTAATTCGGGATATCAATCGTTCACCAGCGAGGTGAGCGATGAACTATCCCGACCCCAAACAGACCAAAAAGACCTCTTCCTGATGTGCTCATCCGCGCTGTTTGCAAATGCAGACAGGGCGGATAGCGCAGTCGGGCTCTTGGCGTTCGTTCTTTCAAACATTCCCATAGCCTGAGCCCCATAACGCGGGATTGATGATCCGTGGTTTAATTTCAGTGGGAGAGGGCTTGTTCAAACTGCTTTTTCGCCTCATTTCGTCGGCATCTGCTGTGCACGGTTTGCGCTTGTGTTTACGCAACGTTAACACTCGTTAACCATGCTTAAATGAGCGCGGTTGAAACCACACCGAACAGGCACGCTGAACTGACAAGGCCAATGATGAAGCGCGATCTTAAAACCACTCTTCCAGTGACGAAGGGTAAAGTTTACGACAGTGGCAGCACCACCCTGTCGGCAGATGGAAAAACGCGCCGTCATTTCTTGTCGGCGCTGGCTGCTGCACCATTGTTGCCAGCAGTACCAGCTTTGGCTTCAGCGGAAACAGCGATAGACCGCATTTTGAATTCCAGCGGCCGTGATTCCTGGGACGATCAGTTCTCCGGGTCAAAAGTCATGCCCGAAAAAGGGCGGCAAGGTTTGGCCGTGTTTGCCCCGGAAACGCAAACCTTTGTTGCCCAAGCCATCCGAGACTACGAAGCGATTGTTGGAGGTGGCGGCTGGCCGGTTGTTCCCGCCAACAAGAAACTCGAAATGGGTGACACATCGCCTGCCGTTGTAGCCCTGCGCCGTCGGCTCATGATTTCCGGCGATCTGCCGACCAAGGCGGGCCTGTCGCCGAAATTCGATTCCTTTGTCGATACGGCTGTTCGCAGCTTCCAGGTGCGTCATGGATTGCCGCAGGACGGTGTGATGGGCCGTTTCTCATTTGCGGCGCTGAACGTGTCAGCGCCTATCCGTTTGGGCCAGTTGCGCACCAATCTGGTTCGACTTCGGTCCATGGCCGGATTTTTGGGCGAGCGCTACGTGATGGTGAACATCCCCGCCGCTGAGATTGAGGCGGTGGAAGGCAATCGTATTGCCCAGCGCCATACAGCGATTGTCGGACGCATCAGCCGCCAGACCCCGATCTTGAATTCCAAGATTTATGAACTGAATTTGAATCCGTATTGGACGGCGCCAAAGTCGATCATCCAAAAAGACCTCATTCCGTTGATGCGTAAGGACCCGAACTACCTGACCGACAACAAAATCCTGATCTTTGATGACAACAAGCAGGAAATCGACCCCAAAAGCATCGATTGGTCTTCGGAAGAGGCGGTCAACTACCGCTTCCGTCAGGAGCCCGGCAAGATCAACGCAATGGGCGCAGCGAAGATCAATTTCCCCAATCCTCATGCAGTCTATCTTCACGACACGCCGCAACAAAACCTGTTTTCAAAGTCCTTGCGCTTCGATTCATCCGGCTGCGTGCGGGTGAAAAATGTGCGCGATCTGTTGGTGTGGCTTGCTAAAGATACGCCGGGCATTGATCGACGGATTATTGAGCAAATCATCGAGTCCCGCGAACGTACCGACCTTAAACTGATTGCGCCTGTACCGATTTACATGACCTATATCAGCGCATGGTCCGCTGGCCCCGGGGACGTGCATTTTCGCGATGATATTTATCAGCGCGACGGTGTTGATGAGTTGGCGCTCAATCAATAAGTGGCTGGCAGCAGGGCTCGGTTTGGGTCGCGCGAGCGTCGCGTCTCTTAAGTCGTTCGACAGACTTCCCGGCCTCAATGCCGTTGAAAACAAGCCCCCACTTGCGCTGGAACACCGCAGCTACACGTTCCATTTGGGAGAACTTCGCCTTGAACCGGCGTGTTCTAGCCTTTATGCCGCTCCAAACGTGCCTTTGTGATTGCGCACGTCCCCTGTCATTTCCTTGAAGGATCAGCCCATGTCTATCGCGGAAACGCTCGGCAACACCGATACATTTTTCTCCCGTTCACTGGCCGATACGGACCCGGAAATCGCAAAAGCCATCGAAGGTGAGATGGGCCGTCAGCGTCACGAGGTTGAACTGATTGCTTCGGAAAACATCGTTTCCCGCGCCGTGTTGGAAGCCCAAGGCTCGATCATGACGAACAAATACGCTGAGGGTTATTCCGGTCGCCGGTATTATGGCGGTTGCGAGTTTGTGGACGTCGCCGAAGACTTGGCGATTGACCGGATCAAGCGTCTCTTTGATTGCAGATTTGCCAATGTGCAGCCCAATTCCGGCAGCCAAGCCAATCAGGCCGTATTTCAAGCGCTGATCAAGCCGGGCGACACGATCCTTGGCATGAGCCTCGACGCCGGTGGGCACCTGACACACGGCGCTGCGCCCAACCAGTCCGGCAAATGGTTCAACGCCATTCAATACGGAGTGCGTAAAGAAGACGATCTGATTGACTTCGATCAGGTAGAAGCACTGGCTCATGAGCATAAGCCGCAATTGATTATCGCCGGTGGCTCGGCCTATCCTCGCCAGATCGATTTTGCCCGGTTCCGCAAGATCGCCGACGCGGTGGGTGCTTATTTGTTGGTGGACATGGCGCATTTTTCTGGCCTCGTGGCCGGTGGCGCACATCCGAGCCCGTTTCCACACGCGCATGTGGCCACATCCACAACGCACAAAACTCTGCGCGGGCCGCGTGGTGGTATCATACTCAGCAACGACGAGGCGCTGGCGAAAAAGTTCAATTCCGCAATCTTCCCCGGCATTCAGGGCGGCCCTTTGATGCATGTTATTGCGGCCAAAGCGGTGGCCTTCGGCGAAGCGCTGACGGCCGACTACAAAACCTACGTCGCCGATGTGGTGGCCAACGCCCGCGCATTGGGTGAGACCTTGAAATCCGGTGGCTTGGACCTCGTGTCCGACGGAACTGACACCCACGTCCTGCTTGTAGACCTGCGTCCGATGGGCGTGACCGGCAAAGCTGCCGAGGCAGCTTTGGGGCGCGCCAACATGACGTGCAACAAGAACGGTGTCCCGTTCGATCCTGAAAAACCCATGGTCACATCGGGCATCCGTTTGGGCACACCGGCGGCAACCACTCGGGGGTTTGGCGTTGCAGAGTTCCAGCACGTTGGCGAGTGCATCTTGGAAGTCGTGAAAGGTCTCGCCGAGAACGGCGAAGAGGGCAACAGAGCGGTTGAAGAAGCCGTTGCAGCGAAAATCGTCGCACTCACAGATCGATTTCCAATCTACAGCGATCACGCGTGAGGCAACGTCTGTCAGTCTTTACCGCTGAAAGAGAACTGGCATGAAGTGCCCGTTTTGCGGCGGTGACGAGACGCAGGTGAAGGACTCACGTCCAACCGAAGACAACACCAGCATCCGCCGCCGACGCGTCTGCGCAGACTGTGGTGGCCGCTTTACAACATTCGAGCGCATCCAATTGCGTGAACTAAATGTGCTTAAAAAGTCAGGCTCACGCGTCCTGTTCGACCGCGATAAGCTGGCCCGCTCGGTGGAAGTGGCCTTGCGCAAACGCCCCGTAGATCCCGAGCGGATCGAAAGGCTGGTCTCCGGCATCGTGCGCCAATTGGAGGCGAGCGGTGAGGCGGAAATCCCGGCTGATGAGATCGGCCATATGGTGATGGAAGGTTTGAAAAACCTGGATGACGTGGCCTATATCCGCTTTGCAAGCGTCTATCGTGATTTCACAGAAGCCTCGGATTTCAAAGCGGTTTTGGGCGAATTGAATGACAAGCCGTAGGCCGAAGATGCTTCGGCTGCGGTGAGCAAAGCCATGGCACCCGACCAATTCAAAGCCTCTCAAAGTGACGTGCAAGACGCGCGTCTTATGAACGCCTGTTTGCGGATGGCGCGACGCCACACGGGATTGACGGCGACCAATCCTTCTGTTGGCACGCTTTTGGTTCATAACACGCCCAATGGCCCCGTCATCGTTGGCAGAGGCGTGACAGCCACTGGCGGTCGGCCTCACGCGGAGCGCGTTGCCATCGAGCAGGCGGGCGACCGTGCCAAAGGTGCAACCGCCTATGTGACACTGGAACCATGCGCCCACCATGGAGCCACACCGCCTTGCGCCGAGGCGTTGATTGAGGCCGGCGTGTTGCGGGTGGTCACGGCTTGGATCGACCCGGACCAGCGTGTGGACGGCAGGGGCCATCGCATGTTGATGGCTGCCGGGATCACAGTGGACGCCGGTTTGGGTGCCGACCGCGCAAAGGTCGATTTGCAAGCCTATCTCACACGTAAAAACAAAGCCCGTCCGGCGGTCACGTTAAAGTTGGCGGTTTCTCAAAGTGGACACCTCGGCAGGCGCGGTGAGGAAGTCTCGGTCACCGGTCCGCTGGCCAAACGCATGGTCCACCGCACCCGGGCGGAACATGATGCGATTTTGGTGGGGGCAGAGACCGTACGCGCTGATGATCCGGACCTGACCGTTCGCCTGCCGGGCTTGCAACACCGTTCGCCGCATCGCTTTATTCTGTCGTCGACTGGCGAAATATCTGCGGACATTAAGCTCGCCTTAAGCGCAAGGACCGTGCCCGTAAGCGTGGTCACCGCAAGGCAAACTTTGCCGGAGGACTTGGCTGATCTAGGCGTCACCCGGTTTGCTGCGGAGGCCCATGGCGACGGACTGGCTTTGCCGGAAATTTTGGAAGACATGGCATCGGCTGGCCTGTCCAGCCTCATGGTGGAGGGCGGAGCGCGGGTTGCTGAAGCTTTTCTGCGGGCCGATTTGGTCGACCGGATTGAACTCTACACCGCGCCGGACGATCTGGTGGGTGATGGTTTGATTGCGTCACCGCTCACCCTTGCGACCGTGCCACCAACGTTTACAAACTGGCGCACAATGCATTTGGACGCGGACCGTCTCGACATATTTTTGAGGAGCTAGCGCGTGTTCACGGGCATTATTACAGACATTGGCACAGTAGATCGGGCGCAAGACTTGCCCACCGGCAAAGCGTACCGCATGCGCAGTGCCTATCCGTCTGACAGCATAGCTCTGGGCGCGTCTATCGCCCATGACGGTGTTTGCCTAACCGTTACCGACAAAGGCCATGACGGCGCGGACTGGTACGTTGTTGAAGCGTGGGAAGAAGCCCTGCGTCTTACCACAGCGGCGAGTTGGCGAGAGGGGACGAGGCTTAATCTGGAACGGGCGTTGAAAGTTGGTGATGAACTGGGCGGCCACATCGTGTCTGGTCATGTCGACGGCAAAGCCCGTGTGGAACGCACTGTAGACGAGGGCGATGCCCGCCGTTTCATCATCCGCGCACCGGAGGCTTTGGCGCGGTTCATTGCGCCGAAGGGCTCTGTCGCGCTCAATGGCACGTCGCTCACGGTCAACGGCGTGAGCGACGCGGAATTTGACGTTCTGCTGATCCGGCATTCCCAAGAGGTAACCACTTGGGGAACCGTAGAGGCGGGTGATGATCTCAACATCGAAATTGACACCATGGCCCGGTATGCGGCGCGCTTGGCGGAGTTTCCGTCCAGCTAACAGGCCGAACCGGACAAACTTGGTTCGACCCGCCTTGCCATCCACACGCCACCGTGTTTTGTGCGCCAAACAGCGTTCCAGACGCTCATATATTCGACCATCGTTTTGGGAGATCCCATGCCGCAAATTTTGATCATCGATGCGCCGTATTACGAGCACATTTCGAAGGAACTCGTTGCCGGTGCGGAAGCCGTTTTGCGCAAGGCGGGTGCGAGCTGGGACTACCAAGCCGTGCCGGGCGTGCTGGAAATCCCCACCGCGCTTTCCATGGTGGTCGCTGCGTCTTTTGATGGGTTTGAAGAGGACGGCATGCCGCCGGTGCCGGGGATGGGCTCCAGCGGTATGCAGTATGACGGTTTTATCACATTGGGCTGTGTGATCCGGGGCGAAACATCTCATTATGAGATTGTCGCCTTCGAATCCGCCCGTGCCATCACCAGCCTGTGCGTCGATCACTGCCTGTGTTTGGGCAATGGGATTCAGACGGTCGAAAACGAAGCCCAAGCGCTTGCCCGTGCCAAGGCGAGCGAGTTGGACAAGGGGGGGCATGCTGCCCAAGCCGCGCTGGATATGATTGCCCTGCGTGAAAAGTTCCTCGGTTAAGCTCACATGAAGCAAGCCAACAAACGCGGCACCGCCCGCCTCGCAGCGGTTCAAGCCCTCTACCAAATGGATGTGGGCGGGAATGGCGTTGCTGAAACTGTTGCCGAGTACGAGAATTTTCGTCTCGGCCGCGAGGTGGATGGCGAGACTTATCTCGACGCGGACGCAACTTGGTTTCGCAGCATTGTTGGCGGTGTCGTGGAAGAACAGACTACGATTGACCCCTTAATTCACGCATCGCTGCGACCCGATTGGCCCCTGTCGCGCATCGATTCCACCCTTCGCGCAATCCTGCGAGCGGCGGTGTTCGAACTGCGGCGTCGCAAAGACGTGGATGCTAAGGTGATCGTGTCAGAATATGTGGAAATCGCCAAAGCCTTCTTCGAGGGAGAAGAACCCAAAATGGTCAATGGCGTCATAGACGCGGTCGCCCGCAAGGTGCGGGACGGCGAGTTGGAACCTTCCACCCGCGCCGGCCCCGCTGCCACGGATGACGGTCAGACGGCGAGCTAGCGCTGGACCCAGATCAGGATCAGGGTATTGGGTCGCCTGACCGTCAACCACAGCATTTTGTACCGGCATTTTTCATGAGCAGAAGTGGCGAATTTTCCTGGATCGAAACACATCTCGCGCCGCTGGCGGGAGAGGGGGCATTCGCGCTGAAAGACGATGCCGCTTTGCTGCCGCTTGAAGCGGATAAGCGGGTCGTCATCACCCAAGACGCGATAATGGAAGGCGTGCATTTTCTGTCCGATGATCCTCTTGATACGGTCGCGCAAAAAGCCATCCGCGTGAATGTGTCCGATATCATCGCAAAAGGTGCCAAACCCACCGCTTGGTCGATGGCGTTGGGCGTGCCCGATGCCTGGGAAGATGCGGATATGGAGCGCTTTGCCAAGGGGCTGGCTGCTGATCAAGAGACGTACGGGCTGACATTGACCGGCGGCGACACCTACCGGTCACCAGGCGGCTTATGCGTGGCGATCACGCTTTTCGGCTCTGTGGATGAAGATGGCTACAAGAGCCGCTCCGGGGCCTTTGAGGGAAACCTGATTTACGTATCGGGTACAATTGGAAAATCCGCCGTCGGTCTGCGCGTTGCCACAGGAGCTTTGCAGGTGGAGGCATCCGCTGCTGGCGATCACTTGGGTGCTTACCGCATTCCGCAACCGCCCTTTGGCTTGCAGGACGCAATTGCGCAATTTGCCACCGCAAGCATGGACGTGTCCGACGGCTTGGTGGGGGATTGCCGCAAACTGTGCGCCGCTTCGCAGGTTACTGCGCAGATTGAATGTGACGATATTCCGCTTAGCCCACCCGTGCGCGGCTTGCTGACCCGGGGCGAGCGCCTTTGGCCAACGATTTTGGGCGGTGGTGATGACTATCAAGTCCTTTGCACGGTGGAAAAGGGCAATGCGACAGCTTTTGAGAAAGCCGCCTTGGACGCTGGCCATACCGTGACCCGCATCGGTTCCTGCGGGGCACTCTCTGAGGACGAGACCAAACAAGGTGTTTCCATTACCCGCTCGGGCGTGCCAATACAGTTGGAGCGGGAGTCCTTTTCTCACTTTTGACGCAGAGCGTTCCGGATGCCGGAGGGCGAGGCGCGTTGGGTAAAGGCGCTTCCCGTCATCAGAAATCCAGCATCAGAGCCTTTTGAAATGTCCGCAGCCGATCCTTCCATGCCTGATGCGATCACCACCGACCCCAATGCCAGCGCTCGGCGCAATGCCCTTATCTTGTCTGCCGCACAGGCGCTGACCGGCGCCGCCGCACCAATATCCATCGCGCTGGGCGGTCTTGCCGGGTCTTATTTGTTGGGTGCGGACAAGTCTTTGGCCACAGCGCCCATCACCGGCTACAATATTGGCGTTGCCATGGCGGCCATTCCTGCTGCCATGATCATGGCCCGCATTGGCCGTCGGCTGGGCTTCGTCGGTGGTGCTGTAATCGGCATGGTTGGCATGCTCTTGTCGGCTTATGCGATCGTGCAGGGCGATTTTTGGCTGTTTTGTATCGGCATGTTGTTGAACGGGTCGGGCGGAGCGTTCACCCAGCAATACCGCTTTGCGGCGGTGGACCAAGGCACGCCTGAGTTCAAGCCAAAAGCCATTTCATGGGTGTTGGCCGGTGGCCTGTTTGCTGCCGTGATCGGCCCGCAAACCGCCATTTACACGCGCGACTGGTTCTCGCCGGTGGAGTTTGCAGGCGCCTACTTTGCCGGCACCTTCCTGCTGTTCGGGGGAGCGTTGGTGCTTGGCTTGCTCAAGTTCGACAAACCTCCGACGAAGGCTGAGCGCAAAGCGGCAGACACCGGCAGGCCGCTGGCGGAAATCATGGCGCAACCCAAATTCATGGTCTCGGTCACCTGTGCCGTCGGGTCCTACGCGCTCATGGCTTACGTAATGACCGGGGCACCGCTCGCAATGCAATTGTGCGGCTTCGGTCCTGACCAATCCACCAACGGCATCATGTTCCACGTTATGGCGATGTTTGGCCCAAGTTTCTTCACCGGCAATTTGATCGCTCGCTTCGGTAAAGGGCGCATCGTGGCCGCCGGTATGATCATCCTTGCGGCATGCGCTGTGGTGGGTCTTTCGGGTATTGAATTGGCCCACTTCTACACGGCGTTGATCTTGCTTGGTATCGGCTGGAACTTTGGTTTCATCGGCGCAACAGCCATGCTGACAGACACGTACCGTCCCGAAGAAAAAGCCAAGGCGCAGGGCGCAAACGATTTCATCCTCTTCGGCATGGTCGCCTTCGCATCCTTGATGTCCGGTACAACGCTCAATCTGTTCGGCTGGGACGCTCTCAACTGGGTCGTATTCCCCGTGGTCGCGATCTGCCTCGTATCTCTGCTGTGGCTGCATCTTTCCAGCCGTTCCAAAACCGCGATCAGCTAAGGGACCCAAACGCCATTTTATTGGTCTGCTTCGCACAAAGGTGTGCACGTAAAGGCCACGGAGGGCGCAGTATCGCGGGCACATTTCAAACAGTTGGTCAAAGTCGTGCGTTTCATCCGCGATTGGCTTGACCTGCGGCAATTCTGCCGTATTTTCCGCGGCGGAAGTTGGGAGCCTTCCGAATCCCATCATTCATACCAAACGCTCTGCGCTACCCGGCCAAATTCTGAAGCGGGATCATCAGGGCATGCCACTGTCATAGGGACACGAGGAATATGGAACCTCTTTATTTGGCAATCGTCTGCGGTTTGCTTTCGATTGTTTATGCTATCTACACGAGCCGCGCGGTGATGAACGCCGACGCCGGTAACGCGCGGATGCAAGAAATCGCGTCTGCGATTCAAGAAGGCGCGCAGGCCTATTTGAGCCGTCAATACATGACCATCGCCATTGTGGGCGCGGTTGTGTTTGTGCTGGCTTGGCTTTTGCTGGGCGCTGTTGCGGCCATCGGCTTTTTGATTGGTGCCGTGCTGTCCGGTGTCGCCGGCTTCATCGGCATGCTGGTCTCCGTGCGCGCCAATGTGCGTACCGCACAGGCCGCATCCCACAGCCTCGGCGCTGGTCTGGATATCGCCTTTAAATCCGGTGCGATCACAGGCCTGCTCGTTGCCGGTCTCGCGCTCCTCGGCGTGGCGGTTTACTTCTGGGTGCTGATCGGTCCCATGGGTTATGAGAACTCCAGCCGCGTCGTGATCGACGGTTTGGTGTCGCTTGGCTTCGGTGCCTCCCTGATCTCCATTTTTGCCCGTCTCGGCGGCGGTATCTTCACTAAGGGTGCGGACGTCGGCGGCGACCTTGTGGGTAAAGTGGAAGCCGGTATCCCGGAAGACGATCCACGCAACCCAGCGACCATCGCCGACAATGTGGGCGACAACGTTGGTGACTGCGCCGGTATGGCCGCTGACCTGTTTGAAACCTACGCTGTGACCGTGGTTGCGACGATGGTGCTGGCGTCGATCTTCTTCACCGGTGCAGAAGCTTTCATGTTGATGTTGTTGCCATTGGTGATCGGCGGCGTGTGCGTGATCACTTCGATCATCGGCACTTTCTTCGTGAAGCTGGGCTCAAACAATTCCATCATGGGTGCGCTGTATCGCGGCTTTATCGCTACTGCGATCCTGTCTGCCGTTGCTTTTGCTGCCATCATCTGGGGCTGGGTCGGTGCTGGTACGGAGTTTGCCGCGTCCAACGGTTCGACCTTCAACGGTCGTGAACTGTTCTACTGCATGTTGATTGGTCTGGTGATCACCGGCCTGATCATCTGGGTGACAGAATACTATACCGGTGTGGATTACCGTCCGGTGCGTTCTATCTCTCAGGCGTCTGTGACCGGTCACGGCACAAACGTCATTCAGGGTCTTGCGGTTTCTTTGGAAGCGACAGCACTGCCTGCGATTATCATCATCGTCGGTATCATCATGACCTACTCGGTCGCCGGTCTCTTTGGCATTGCAATCGCCGTGACCGCTATGCTGGCCTTGGCCGGTTTTGTGGTGGCGCTGGATGCCTTCGGTCCTGTGACCGATAACGCCGGTGGTATCGCTGAGATGGCTGAATTGCCAAGCGAAGTGCGCACCACAACGGATGCGCTCGACGCGGTGGGCAACACTACAAAAGCGGTGACCAAGGGGTATGCAATCGGTTCCGCCGGTTTGGGTGCGCTGGTGCTGTTTGCTGCCTACACGGAAGACCTGAAGTTCTTCGCGGCTAAAGCGGCCACGGAAAACGACACGACGTCGATTTTCTTTGGTATCGATGCAGCAACGCTGTTCAACCTGTCGAACCCCTACGTGGTGTCCGGCCTGTTGTTTGGCGGTCTTCTGCCCTTCCTGTTCGGTGGCATGTCCATGACGGCTGTTGGCCGTGCGGCGGGTTCCATCGTGGAAGAGGTGCGTCGCCAGTTTGCGGCTGATCCGGGCATTATGGCCGGTACGTCCAAACCCGACTATGCGCGAGGCGTGGACATGCTGACCAAAGCTGCGATCAAGGAAATGATCCTGCCATCGCTGCTGCCAGTGCTGTCACCGATCTTCGTCTTCTTCGTGGTTTACTGGATTTCCGGTCCTGCGAACGCGTTTGCATCCCTTGGTGCTATGCTCCTGGGTGTGATCGTGACCGGCTTCTACGTCGCTGTCTCCATGACCGCCGGTGGCGGTGCCTGGGACAACGCCAAGAAGAGCTTTGAAGATGGTTTCATCGACAAGGACGGTGTAAAGCATGAAAAAGGTGGCGAAGCGCACAAAGCGTCCGTTACCGGCGATACGGTTGGCGATCCCTACAAGGACACCGCTGGCCCAGCCGTAAACCCGATGATCAAAATCACGAACATCGTGGCGTTGCTGCTGTTGGCTGTCATGGCGCACTAACTTCAGGCCTGGTTCTAAAAACAAAAAGCCCCGGTGCTCATCTGAGCATCGGGGCTTTTTTTTAAGTCCAACTGGTTTGGCAGAACCTTAGCGTTGTGGCGCCTTACCTCTTAGCCGCCACCGAGCGGGTTCACACTGGCGGCTGCACCGAGCAATTGCCCCATGAAGGTCAAGTCTTTGCCGGACGTTGGCGTCACCCGACGGGTGAAGTCGAACACTTTGCCGTCCTTCAAGCCGTAGTTTGTCAGCCGCTCCACAGTCTCATCTTCGGTGAAATACACGGCCAACACCCGTTGATCCACCACGCGCGGGGTCTCGAACGCCACACGGCGTTTTTTGGTCTGGCTGATGTAGTAAAATGTCTCTTTCCCGTCCTGCTTCAGCGTCGTGGACGGTTGGCCCATGGACAGCAAAACCTGTGCCCGTGACGATCCGGTCGGTATCAACGCCAAGGTTTCTTCGTTCAATTGATAGCCGTGGGAGAATGTAGCTTCGGAGCTCAAACCGCTGTTGCTGCAACCCGTCAAAACCGCGCAGCCGATCGCGGCCAAAGCCATGGAAACGGATCTCGTCCCGGTCTTTTTTGTTTGCGTTATCATGGTCGTCGTCTCCAAACACATGTTGGTTTGTTAGCCTCAGCGCCGCTGGGTCTGGCGGCGGCGTCGCGATGGTCTTATATCAGCCGCACCGCATTCGCAAAGCCACGTCATCCCTATCGATGTCGTGACTTCGAAACCGGTAAATGCGCCACATTGCACACACGCACCGGCTCTTCCATACGCCGCTAGCACGTAATTATGGCCGATCCACGCAGGTTCAACGGATACTCACAATGCTTCGACGCTTATTCGGTTTGCCGAGCTATGATCACAATCGTCAGAGACAAGCCCTTTATGGCCTTGTTGTGACGCAGGCCCGGCGCGCAGAACTCTATTCCCAAATGGGTGTTCCAGACACGTTTGACGGTCGTTTGGAAATGATGATCCTGCACCTCTACCCCTTGCACCGCAGGCTGCTGCGGGAAGGCAATACCGAGCGTCGCTTATCACAAGGTGTGTTTGACGCATTCTTTGAGGACATGGATTCTGCGCTCCGTGAAGCCGCAGTGGGGGATCAGGCGGTGCCAAAGCGTCTGCAAAAGATCACCCGCGTGTTCTACGGCCATGCCAAAGCCCTCGACGCGGCCATGGATCTACCGCAAGAGCAGCAATTGACGGCGATCGACGCCGTATTAGAGGGTAATCTGGTGGATACTGACAACACGGTTGATCGGTCTGCTTTGGCAAAATACCTTCTGCAAAGCATCGAGCAGATCGATGCGACCGATTTGAAATCCATTGTTGGTGGCAAGTTCGCGTTCGCGCCATTTCCGGCGTAGGCGATCTCCGACCAAGCGATCCAAGAAGACACACCGGCCCGATGCCGGACCAAGAGTTATCGGAACATCGAGATGTCCAGACACGCAAAACCGGTTGTCCCGGATCAGGATGCACCTTTGGTTTCAAGGCCCGTCAACGTGGCGACCTTACCCAAAAAGGGGCAACGGCTGTCCTACGAAGCGGATGCAGAAGTGTTGGCCCAACTGGCATCGGATTTCGACATCGATGCGGTTGAAAATCTCGTGGCTGACGCCGAAATCATGCCGTGGAAGCGTGGCGGTATCACTGTAAAGGGTTGGGTGCGCGCCAGTCTTATTCAGCCGTGCGCCATTACCAGTGATCCGCTTCACACTCAGATTGACGAGATCATCGACCTTGTTCTCGTGCCTGAGGGGTCGCCCTTGGCGGTCCCGGAGGTCTCCGACACGGGTGAGTTGATCATTGATCCTGAGGGCGCTGATTTACCGGAGACTTTTGCATCGGATCACATCGATCTCGGCGCGATCTGGATGGAGCACTTCGCCCTCGGTTTTGACCCATATGCCCGCAAAGAAGGTGCTGACCTGTCTAAGACGGTGCAGGCCCTGAATGATGATGACGTCGAAACCGATGCAAAGCCTGACAACCCGTTTGCAGCCTTGGAAGCGCTGAAAAGCAAGTAATCCGCATCAAAAGGCCCATTTTGTGCAGAGTTGTCACAAAACGCGTGTGAAACCGGGCGCAAGGCTATGAAAACAGTCGCGCGATCAAAAATGAATGTGCTATTTCAAGCGCGCATTCATTGCCAATTGTTTCATTGCAAAATCTGCGCGTCTCCCGCATGTCGTGCACGCACCCACTAGCGGGCGCGGCCAACCAAAATTCACCGAACGGAATTTCGCGACTTATGTCCAGCCACGGCAAATCGATAACGGTTGCCCTTGATGTCATGGGCGGTGACCATGGTCCCGAAACCATCTTGGCGGGTGCCGAGATCAGTCGACGTCGCTACCCGGACATTCGTTACATGTTGCACGGCGAGGAAGCGGCCGTTGCCCCCCTGTTGCAAAATTACGAAAAACTAGCCGCTTGCTCGACCTTCGTGCCCTGTGACGTATCCATTTCCATGGACATGAAACCCAGCCAAGCGCTCCGCAAAGGCCGTCGCGTGTCCGGCATGTGGAAAGCCCTCGATTCCGTAAAAGACGGTGAGGCCGATGTTATGGTCTCAGCCGGCAACACTGGCGCGCTGATGGCCATGTCGAAGTTCTGCCTGCGCATGATGCCCGGCATCGAACGACCCGCGCTAGCCGCAGTTTGGCCTAACGTGAAAGGCGAAAGCATCGTCTTGGACGTGGGTGCCACCATTGGGGCGGATGCGGAAGCGCTCGTAAACTACGCCCTTATGGGCAGCGCGATGGCCCGTGTTTTGTTTGATATGGATCGCCCAAGAGTAGGCCTGTTGAACATCGGCGTGGAAGAGGTGAAGGGCCTTGAGGAGATTCGCCTTGCGGGTGTTCGTTTGCGCGAGTTGGACTTGCCCGGCCTTAAGTATACCGGTTTCGTGGAGGGCGATGATCTGGGCCTTGGGGGTGTGGACGTCGTCGTAACCGAAGGCTTTACGGGCAACATCGCCTTAAAGACCGCCGAAGGCACGGCTAAACAGGTCGGCAAGTATCTGCGCGATGCCATGTCCCGTACGTTGATGGCGCGTCTGGGCTATTTATTAGCCAACCAAGCGTTTTCCCGCCTGTCTCAAAAAATGGACCCGCGTAAGGTCAACGGGGCTGTGTTTTTGGGGCTCAATGGGATCGTCATCAAAAGTCATGGCGGGACGGATGCCGAAGGGTTTGCCAGCGCCATCGATGTCGGCCACAACATGGTGCGCAGCGATCTTCGTCAGAAAATCACCGACGATCTGAAATCGTCAGCAATGGCTGAGGTTTTGCAAGAAACCAAGGAAGAGCAAGAATAGGTCCGCAAGCGGTGTTCGTGGCAACAACGTCGGCACATTAGGACTGCACCGCACAGCCGGTGTGGAGGAGAAAGAAGACCATGATACGTTCTGTCGTCATCGGATCGGGTGCCGCATTGCCCGCAAAGGCCGTAACAAACGCTGAACTGGCCGAGCGCGTGGACACAACAGACGAGTGGATCGTCCAGCGCACCGGAATCCGTCAGCGCTACATCGCAGATGACACCGAAACTACAGCCAGTTTGGGTGAAGCGGCCGCACGCGACGCCATGGCCGATGCGGGCATCACGGTGGACGACATTGATCTGATTATCTTGGCGACCTCCACACCCAACAACACGTTCCCAGCCACCGCCGTGGAAATTCAGGAACGGCTGGGCATGGCCCATGGTGCTGCCTTCGACATGCAGGCTGTGTGCTCAGGTTTTGTCTACGGAGTGACCACGGCAGACACCTATATTAAGGCCGGTCAGGCCAAGCGGGTGCTTGTGATCGGTGCAGAAACCTTTTCTCGCATTCTCGATTGGGAAGACCGAACTACCTGCGTGTTGTTTGGAGACGGGGCAGGGGCCATCGTCCTTGAGGCACAGGAGGGTGTGGGTATGTCCAATGACCGGGGCGTGCTGACCAGCCAGTTGCGCTCCAATGGCAGCCATAAAGAAAAGCTCTACGTGGATGGGGGCCCGTCCACGACGCAGACGGTGGGGCATTTGCGCATGCAGGGCCGTGAAGTGTTCAAACATGCGGTCGCCATGATCACCGATGTGATTGAAGCCGCGTTCGCGTCCACAGGTTTGGAGGCCGAGGATATTGACTGGTTCATTCCCCACCAGGCCAACAAGCGCATCATCGATGCTTCTGCAAAGAAGCTCAAGATTCCCGACGAGAAGGTGGTGATGACTGTGGCGGATCATGGCAACACCTCTGCGGCCTCCATCCCACTTGCGATCAACACCGCGAAAAAGTCCGGTCGTTTGAAGCAGGGCGACCTGGTCTTGTTGGAGGCTATGGGCGGCGGCTTCACCTGGGGTGCGGTGCTGCTGCGTTGGTAAGCAATTGATTGGTTTGAACTATTGACGTAACGGCATGCGTGGCTCATTGACCGCGTTAGTTCGTCACCATAGAGTGTCGAACGGAATACCTCCTGCTAACGTGGCTGTCGCAAGGGAATCCACCCAATGTCTACCAAGACACTCACCCGCGCCGATTTGGCCGAAGTGGTGTACGAGAAAGTTGGTCTGTCCCGGGTTGAATCCGCCAATTTGGTGGAGGAGGTGCTCGAGGAAATCTGTCAGGCAGCCGTGCGCGGTGAGAACATCAAACTGTCCTCATTCGGTACGTTTGCCGTTCGCTCAAAACGCGAGCGCATCGGTCGCAACCCCAAGACCGGGCAGGAAGTACCAATAACCCCCAGAAGGGTGATGGTTTTTCGACCCTCGAACATCTTAAAAGAAAAGGTTCTCAACGGTATGCGCGGCGCGGCTAACGTATAGCATTCGTTGCTTCGACGCCGTTTTTGTTATGCGCACACCACGTTTCTGAGCCGTTCCTTTGGTCTTTTTCTAAAAGCACGATACGCTCGGCTTCACCGTGATTCCGCCGCTTCAAGTGAGTGCCCGTGTCTAAAAGTGCCGACGCTTTCCGAACCATTTCTGAGGTTGCGCAGGACCTAGAACTGCCCCAGCACGTGCTGCGGTTTTGGGAAACGCGGTTCAACCAAATCAAGCCCATGAAGCGTGGCGGTGGACGCCGCTACTATCGCCCGGAGGACGTCGAACTGCTGCGCGGCATCCGCTACCTTTTGTATTCAGAAGGTTACACGATCAAAGGCGTGCAGCGTATCTTAAAGGAACACGGCAATAAATTTGTGGCGTCAGTCGGCGATGGATCGGTCAATCTCGCCAGCATTGCAGCCGCTGATCAGGCGCCTGAGCAGCAAGCCGTCACAGTGTCCGATGTGATCGCTGACAGGGCCCCACCCACCCGCTCAAAGTCCAGTACATCCCCGTCGACGCAAGCCCGTCTAAAGGACGTGCTAAGCGAACTTCTGGAGTGCAAACGCCTGCTGGACCAAGTGCGTGGCTAGCCCTTTAAGACAATGATGACCCGCTCACCGGGGCTGAACGATGAGGCCTTTTGTTCGAAATCCACGATCAGGATCACTCCCAAACCGAACTAGCCCACGATGGGTTTCTGCAAACCGAGGCGCCAGAACCGCTTGAAATCCAAGTCTCAGATGCGTAATGGTTCCTGCAGTCGGGGTATAGCGCAGCCCGGTAGCGCGTTCGTCTGGGGGACGAGAGGTCGCAGGTTCAAGTCCTGCTACCCCGACCAAAAAATACGTCAGAGTGCGACTTGTTGGCTTGGTTCTTTGTCCATCTGTTGTTTGTGGCAACCGAGCCGTTTGGTCCGAACCGCCTAGGATAGCAAAGATGCGTGGTCCGCCCCCGCATGGACAGTCCGATGTAACGCCATCAGGCGGATTATGGGCGGTACTACAGCGTGTAGCCGACCGATCGGTCTTCCTCCTTGTCGATCTGTTTGTGATGCTGGCGTATCCGCGGGAAGTCATCCGGCTTTTCAAAAGAAACACGAGGCGGGGCTCCAACACTTGGAGCATTGCTGCACCACGGGTCACGAACGCGAAATACTCGTGGCGCAAACTCTTCGACCATGATCCGCGCTTCAACACGGTGACCGACAAGCTAAGTGTTAAACGATTTATCGACGAGCTTGGAATCGCTGTCACCGTTCCCAAGACTCTCTGGCAGGGCAAAGCACAGGAGTTGCCAACTCACTTTTATGAGGCCGATGTTGTTATCAAAGCGAGCCATGGGTGGGGCACAAACATTTACCCGGGCAGAGACGGCCTGGATCGTGCAGAAACGGACCGCTTGATCAAAGAGGCGATGTCTCAGAACCACGGTCGGCGCACCAACCAGTGGGCCTATTACGACCTCAAACCGTGTCTTTTTGTCGAAGAGCGTATTGTGAGTGCTGGTTCCTTCGTCGATCTCAAGGTTTACAGTTATGGGTCCCAGCTGCGCCGCATCGTGCAAATTCGAAGCTTAGGCAATGGGAAACGGCTTGGCGGGATTTGGAACAGAAGCGAATCTGGCCGGTACGTCCTTTCTGAAAAACCGTCTGCGGTCAGTCCTGACGAAATCGACCAACAACCCTTGCCAAGCACGCTGGATCGAGCGCTGGACATTTCTGAGCAAATAGGTTGCCATTTTGACCACATGCGGATTGATTTTTTGGCGGTTGAAGATCGGCTCTATCTGGGCGAACTGACAGTCTACAACCTCAGTGGCCGCGAAAACGAAGGACACCGGTTTGACGGCGACTCCAACCTTCATTGGGACCTGCGCCGAAGCTGGTTTTTGAACACGCCCCAAACCGGCTGGCGAGCGATCTACGCCAGCGCCCTGAAGCGTTTTTGCGACCGGCAGTCGAACATAACACCAACCCTCAATCGCGCCGGCCCCATGAACCAAGAGCAATTGCAAAAGGGCCTCAATCTCGCTCGCACTCTCAACGCGTCATCCACGGGCGGGTAAGGGTGCCAGACTCTACGGATACACTCGAAAGCTGATCACACATCCGCACCATGAAACGCCGCAGGGCATGTTGAAGCGTAGCAACGATAGCCGAAATAGGCTGTCACGCCGTCGCGTGACCGCTTGGCGTAGTGCGGTTTCGTGAGATGTAGTCGGGGCCGTGGCGCATTTCCAGGCCGATGCAGCCCCATATGATGCCGGTGATCAAAAATACGTGCCGCCAGTGGTCAAGGTCGATCACCCAGCCGACGAAAATATGGCCCACGAACGCGGCATAGGCGCAGTGCAGATAGGGCTGCCACGGGCGTTTGCGCCCGATCAAGCGTCCGCCCGCAACAAGCGTAACCAACGTGATTGTTAGGTATGTGAAGAAGCCCAACCAGCCATAGGCCATCAGACTTTTCACCCAGATATTGTGCGTGTCTTCGCCCAACGTCAGGCCAAATTCGAGGGGTCCTATGCCGAGCGGGTTTTCCAGCGCCCAGGCAAAACCGATCCAGTGGCGTGCAAAGCGGCCCACTTCCGCGCCATCATATTCCTGTACGACTTTGGCGCGCAGTTCGAACATTTCTGACACAGCATCAAATTGCAGGGCCACCACAAGCGCCAAGACAACGGCCGCCAATCCCATCACACCCATCATGATGAGGCGCAGGCGCATCGCGGCGGATTGTTCGGTTGCCAACGAGAAGAAATAGAGCAAGCCCCCCGCCATCACGACAAGGCCCCAAGCCGCGCGAGAGAAGGAGAGGAAGATGCCAAACAACAGGATGGCCAGCAGGACGGCCCGCACGGGGGCGAAACTGAAACTGCGAAACAAGATGCCGTAGACCAGATAGATCGTTGGCAGCACAAGGAACGGCCCAAACACGTTTGGATCCTGAAAGACACCCATGGCGCGGTCAAATTTCACGAACAGGGACGCGCCGGGGAAGGCGTTGAAATAGCCGCCGATGCCCAGCAGAGCCGTGATCGTGGCACCTAAAACATAGCCGCGCATGATGGTGCGCAACCTGCCCATATCGGCTTCGATCACCGCGCACCAAAACACTGACGACAGGCCAAGGAACAACGTGACCGCAAGGTAGAGCGGGATGCCCTTGTACTCCGACATCGTGAACATCGACATCAGACCACCCAGATTATAGAGCACCCAAAGAGTGGCGAGAGCGATGGCCAATTTGCTCAGCTTCATGCCCGACAGCAAAAACAGCGGGATGATGACGACCATGAAGAGTTCGTAGGGCGCGGGTTCGCGAATGACGAACGCGCCAAAAAAGGCAGCCAGCCCAATCACAAACCGCGAAATCTGCTGCAACCCGATGACCGGCTGGCTGTTGGGGCGGTAGGGCGCTTCCGGTCGCGCGGGGGCGGTGCTGCCGATGTCGGCGGTGAGGCTCAATACGCGTTCTCGGTGTTGAGCAGTTTGAAGGGCGTTGCCATCAAGATGTAGAAATCAAACATCACCGACCAGTTTTCGATGTAATAGAGGTCGTGCTCCACGCGGCGGCGAATTTTTTCCTCGTTGTCGACTTCACCGCGCCAGCCGTTGATCTGCGCCCAACCGGTGACGCCGGGCTTGACCTTGTGGCGGCCAAAATATCCGTCGACAACTTCGTCCCACAGTTGGTTTTCCGTGTGAGCGTTGACGGCGTGCGGGCGAGGGCCGACAAGCGACAAACGACCCTGCAACACGTTGAAGAGCTGCGGCAACTCATCGATGGACGTCTTGCGGATAAACCGTCCCACGGGTGTCACGCGCGGGTCACCTTTGGTGACGGCTTTCTTGGCGTCAAAGTCCGTTTGGTCGGAATACATGGAGCGGAATTTGAGAACCTCCACGACTTCATTGTTAAAGCCAAACCGCTTCTGGCGAAAAATCAGCGGGCCCTTGCTGTCCAGTTTAATGGCAATGGCGGCGGCAAGCATGACCGGAAACAGCGTCACTAGCGCGATGAGGCTGAACACAATGTCGAAGCCCCGTTTCATCACGGAGTCCCAGTCCGCAATGGGCTTGTCAAAGATATCGAGAAACGGCACTGCCCCAACGTAAGAGTAGGAGCGGGGGCGGAAGCGCAGCTTGTTGGTGTGAGCGGACAGGCGGATGTCCACCGGCAGCACCCAGACCTTTTTCAACAGCGACAACACCCGGCTTTCTGCAGTGATGGGCAAAGAGACGATCAGCATATCAATGCGCGCCTGACGGCCAAACTCCACAAGTTCTTCAATCGTACCCAGCTTGGGATAGCCAGCGACCATGGGTGGAGAGCGATCGGAATTGCGGTCGTCGAAAATGCCGCAAATGCGGATGTCGTTGTCGTTTTGCAGTTCCAGCGACAGGATAAGGTCTTCAGCGTTTTTGCCGCCCCCGATGATCACAGCTCGTCGCTCTAGACGTCCATCGCGTGACCAGCGCCGCACGAGCGTTGCTACCAAGGTGCGGGCGACCACAAGGAACACCGCCCCGCTCAAAAACCAGCTTCCGTACCAGATGCGCGAAAACTCTTCCGACATGCGGGTGAAGAAGGCGAGCAGAGCAAGGAATGCGAAAACGGCAGTCCAAGCTGCAAGAACACGTCCGAGTTGCGTCACATGGGTGCGCAGGGAATTGATTTGGTATGAGTCGGTCGCCTGAAACGCGATCACGCTCAAAATACCGGCCAGAAGACAGGTCAAGAAATAGACTGCACGTACGCCGTCCAACGGCACCACATAGGCAAAATAGACGGCCAAACCGATGCCGGAGACAGCGACAAAATCGGTCAAACGCAAAACGGAGGCCAAGACAAACGGAGAGATAGCGTTATCGGCAAACTGCGATGCGACTTCCCTGGCACGCTCGGAAAGTTGCACTGCTTGACGCTTTTGGTCGGTGTTCTTCGCGACGGACGAAGCCATCACCGCTTTGGCGTTAAACACTTTGGAAGGGTCGAGACGATCTTGATGAGTTAGCTCAGTGGTTTGATCGGGTCTGTCTTTTGTATCCATGGATCGCACTTGCAAGAAGAGGGGCGCTTGGCCGATGCCGGACGCTAAATTGCAAGGAAAATACCCTCAAAGCCGCTAAGAAACTGTTTAGAGCGTTTTGTAACGCAAGGGATCACCAAGCGGCGGTCTATCCCGCCAGTAGATCTGCCAAGCTCGGGTGCGGAAATTTGCGCGGAATGGTGACCGCGTAAAACGGCTCCGAGATATTCAGATCGAAGGGCGCTGTGCTCAAGTGTCCCGAGGCTATCTCATCCGCCAGCGCAACAGCGGGAGCAACCGCAAGTCCGGCACCCGTGCGGGCTAGAAGGCGAACCATGGCCATATCGTCCACGCTGGCGAGAACGCGCGGTGTGATCTCGAGCCGGGCCACGAGGCTTTCAAAGCCGGTTCGGATCGCGCTTTCAGTTGGTACGATCAGCGGTTCATTTTCCAGCAGGTCCTTGAGCGTTGGCCGGTCCAAAAACTGCATCATGCCGTGCAGACCCACTGGCTGTTCCGAGATGCGCTGGGCGGCAAATTCTGCGCCATCATCCCTTTGGGGAACTTCTGTTGTCAGCACCACATCCAGTTCCAGCGATTGCAGAGCTTTGAGCAGGGTGCCGGTGTTGCCGGATTTGAGGATTAGTTCCACCTTCTGCCCCTCGATGGCAGGGCGCAGGAAACTCATCTGGAAGTTGCGCGACAGCGTAGAGAGCGCACCCACTCGCAAAGGCGGCAGGGAAGAGCCGTTGCGCTGTAAGGTGTTGAGCAACTCCTCCCCGGCACCAAAAATACGGTTGGCATGATCCAGCGTGATGGTGCCAACCTCGGTCAACACGAGCGTGCGGCCCACCCGTTCAAACAGCGCATGTCCAAGGCTTTCTTCCAGCGTCCTGATCTGGATGGAGAGAGCGGACTGCGAGATACGCAAACGCTTGGCGGTCCGGCTCAAATTGCCTTGCAACGCGACTTCGCGAAAGTACCGCAGATGATGGTAATTCAGCGTGTTCATACATTGATGAAATAGAACATTATGTGCGAAATGAAACGGTTTTCTGTACGCAGACATACCAGATATTTGCTAGGGCAGACGGGCGTCAGTGTCGCAATAAACCTTGAAACCGCCGAAGCTACGCCTTGGCAGACTAATCGATTTATGTCTTGTTCGGCACTTAATATTAGCCGGATCAAAGCCCATGAAAACCCACACTCAAACCGTTGTCATTGGCGGTGGCATTGCCGGTTGTTCCACCCTCTATCACCTCACCCAAGAGGGCATCACCGATTGCGTTATGGTGGAGCGTGATGAACTCACCTCAGGAACCACATGGCACTCTGCAGCGCAGGTAACGAACTTTGGTGGCAATCAAACCATGGTTGGCCTCAAGACCCATTCCATCAAACTTTATAAAGAGTTGGCCGAGGATCCTGACTACCCGATCAACTATCACCACGCGACGGGTGGGCTTCGCCTCGCCTCAACCCAAGACCATATGGACGGATATTATCACTTTCAGTCTATGGCAAAGGGCATGGGGGTAGAATTCGAAGTTCTGGATCCTGAAGAGTGCAAGCGCCGTCATCCGTTGATCTCAACGGACAACTTGCTCGGTGCGTTGTGGGACCCCCTGGACGGAGACATTGACCCTGCACAATTGTGCCAAGCGCTGGCGCGACGCGCCCGCAAGGCCGGTGCGGAAGTCTACCGCTTTACGGATGTCACCAACCTGACAGAGAACCCCGACGGCACGTGGATCGTCCACACCAACAAGGGCGACATCGCTTGCGAGAGCATCGTAAACGCGGGTGGATATCGGTGCAATGAGATCGGCGCGATGATGGGCGTGGAGCTAGCCGTTGCATCGATGGAACACCAATACATGATTACGGAATCGATCCCGGTGATCGAAGCCTTGGGGGATGATTTCCGTGCCCCGTTGATCCGCTGCCCGACCACGGACTTCTATCAACGTGCTGAGAAAAAAGGCCTGTTGATCGGCTTTTACGAGCAGGACTGTAAGACATGGGGATTGGACGGGATCGACCCAAGTTTCACCATGGCACTTTGCCCCGACGATCTCGATCGTGTTGTGGACGTCATGGAAGGCGCGTTTCACCGGCTCCCATGCCTGGAAACGGCGGGTATCAAATCCATCATCAATGGCCCCATCACTTACACACCGGACGGCCTGCCACTGGTGGGTAAGATACCTGGCAAACGAAACGCCTATTGCATAACCGGCCTGCGAGCCGGCCTTGGAGAGGGGGGCGGCCACGGCTGGCTGCTGGCGCAAATCATCGCCCGCGGTGAGGCGTGTTACGACACGTGGTCTCTCGATCCGCGCCGTTTCACCCGTTACGCCAATCAGGAATACACCGCACTCAAGGCCATTGAAGACTACCAAAACGAATTCCGCTTCCACATGCCCCACGAGCATCGCCCGGCTGGCAGGCCAATGAAGACAACGCCCTTGACGGATACACTAGCCGGTCTCGGCGCTGAATTTGGCACGGTGAACGGTTGGGAGCGGGCGCTGTATTACAAGCCATCGGCGGAATTCGTTGAAAAACACTCCTTCCGCTTCAACAACACTTTTGACATCGTCGCGGCTGAGGTGGCGAATGTGCAGTCCAATGTAGGGATCATGGAAGTCTCCGGATTCAACCGCTACGAAATTACCGGAACAGGTGTGCATGACTGGCTGGACGGCGTCATGTGCAGCCGTGTACCGCGCAAGGCGGGGAAGGTTGGTCTGACCTATTTCCTCAACCATGATGGCAACGTGAAGGGCGAGGCCACCTTGGCAAATCTCGACGCTGACCGTGTCTGGTACGGGTCGGCTGCGGCAGCGGAGTTCCACGACATGGATTGGCTCCGCGAGCACCTGCCTGCAGGTAGCGACATCGCGATTGAAAGTCTGACGAATACGCACACGATTTTGGTGGTTGCTGGCCCCAATTCGCGAGCCGTCCTACAAAGCGCAGCCCCGCGCACAGAGTGGTCCGCCACCGCTTTCCCCTGGCTGTCTTGTCAAAAAGTGTTCATCGGAAACGCGGAAGCCGTTGCTATGGCGGTGTCATTTTCCGGAGAACTGGCTTGGGAACTGCATGTCCCCAACGAACAGGTGAAACTGGCGTATCGGCGTCTTTCCGAAGCGGGCGAGCCTTTTGGCATGAAGCCGTTTGGCTCCCACGCGACCGAGAGCATGCGTTTGGAAAAAGGCTATCGCCACTGGAAGGCGGATTTGATAACCGAGTTCAATCCGCTGGAATCCGGATTGGACCGGTTTATCCGCATGGAAAAAGACTTCGTTGGCAAGGCTGGTTTAGAAGCGATGACGGCTAACGGACCGCGCCAAAAGTTCATTTCGCTGACACTGGAAAGCGAAAATGCTCCGGCGCATCCGGGCGATTCCATCGTTCAAGATGGAAAGGTGGTCGGCACAGTATCTTCCGCAGACTGGGGTCACCGTATCGGCCAAAACATCGCACTTGGTTTCATAAAGGCCGATGCATCGGAAGCCGGTCTGGGCGTTCAGGTGTTGAACACCGTCATTCCGGCCAAGGTGGATGCGATGTGTCGCTATGATCCTGAAAACACGCTGGTGCGTGGCTAAGCTATTCTCCCATCAAATAGGAAAGTCAGCGCGGTCAGGCTTCGCGGCGCACTTGGCGGCGCTCGGTCACAACCATAGGGTCCGGGCGGCCCATGGCGGCTTGATAGGCCGACATGACATCGCGCGACATTACCAGGGACGAGTAGTTTTCATTGATGCGTCGCTTCAAGGTTTCGGAATTTGGTAAATCCTGCCGCCCCGTGATCCGTTCAGCCATCGCATCGGCCAATGAGGCGCTGCTATCCGGTTCGACCAATGTGTCGGCCATCGGTCCGTAAATTTCCGGTATTCCGCCAACGCGCGTTGCGATGAGCGGCACGGATGCGGCGAGAGCTTCCAGCACAATATACGGCATGCTTTCAGCCCGGGAGGGCACAACCAGCGCCTTGCCAAGCGCAAACGCTTCACGGGCGGGCATGGGTTCGTAGAAGGTGATCGACACCGCGCCATTGGATTGGGCCATGAGATCGTCGGCCATGATACGATAGCGGTCGCGATCTGGGCCATCCCCCACCAGCACGGCTCGCACGGGAGCATTCGTTTTTTCAACTACCTGGGGCAGGGCGTTGAGAAACAGATCAACACCTTTTAGATCACGCATCATCCCCACATAGAGAAGATCGGCGGCATCGGGATCGGGTTTTACGGGTTCAAATTCTTCCGGGCGCAAGCCGTTGCGCACCAGGCTGCTAGGGCAATGGGCTTTGCCAACTTTCGCGTTGTAGGCGTCTAATTCGTATTGGCTCACAAAGACCAGTCGATCGGTGAACCGCTCCATCACCCGCTCCAAGCCGAAATATACCTTGGCGGACAGTTTGGATGGATCGAAATGTACCGAGCCGCCATGGGGGCAGTAGAGCCGTGCAGTCCGGTGCCCGAACAAGCGTAGGATTGAGCCAATAATCCGCGCATAGGCTCCGCCTTTTGCGCCGTGGGCATGGAGAATGTCGGGCTGGGCGGCGCTGACTGCGCGGTACAGTCTCCAAGCCACAAGCGCGTCGCCCGGCGTGATCGAACGGCTCATTTCGCTGCGGTGCAATCCAAGCGCGAGTTTATGCTCCAACTGCGCAAACAGAGCCTCTTCAAAAGCACCACCGGTGTTGTTGTCGCAAATCACGCCAACTTGGTGGCCCGCCGCGACCTGTTCATCAATCAGATCGCGAACGTGCCGAAAGATGCCGCCAACCGGCGAACGGAAGCAGTGAATGATCTTCAAAGAAGCTTTCGTCATTGCGCGTCAGCATCCCAAACTTCGACGGCCCGGAGGCGTGGTTTGGGATTAAAATAAACGCTCGCGTATGAAGATTGTGTCACCGGGCACGATTGGGTCCGTCACAGGGACCCGACCTGTCAGCACCTTGCCATTGATTTGGCGGGTAATATCAACGCTGGATTGATCGGCGCGAGCAGAAAACCCGCCGGAAATCGCAATCGCATTTTGCACCGTCATACCCGGGACGTAAGTGTACTGCCCGGCGGTTCCGACTTCGCCCATGATGAAGAACGGGCGGTAACGGTCCACCTCCACAGAAACATCGGGCGAACGAATGAAGCCCTTGGCCAGTTTGGCCGCGATCTGGCCTTCGACCTCTTTGATGGTTTGACCCCGTGCGGCCACCGAACCGACTAGTGGGAAGGCGATATAGCCTGCTTTATCAATCACATAGGTGTTGGTGAGATCAGTTTGTTCAAAGACGGTCACGCGCACACGGTCACCAGCATCGAGCCGGTAAGGCGCCTGCAATATATCGTGGAAAGCGGGTGGGGGCGGGGTGTAGCGCGTGGCGCAGCCACTCAGCGCAGAAACAGCCACCAATGCAGTCAGGCTTGATACAAGAAACGAGCGCCGAACCATTTTACTACCCTTAACACTACTCAAGGCTTTGAAACGCAAAGCCGGAACTGGCTGTCGGGCGCAAAACATCGCTCGGCAGTGAGGTGATAAAAACGAACTATGGTTAATTCGCCGTAAATGGCGGTTCTCAGCAGCCAATTTCTTGGCGGGAAACCCCGCACAAAGCGTCATGCGGCATGCTTAAGAGTGAAGCAGGATTAACCGCTTGGTTACCATAAACCCTGAAAGTGCCCCCAATCCTTTTGTTTTACATGTCTGTGCGAGCGTTATGGCCGGGGAACACGAACTCACCCGCGATGTTGATGTTGACCTGGGCGGCATTTTTGCCGGCATCTGGCGCAATAAAGGCCGCATCCTGATTGCGAGCCTCATCGTAACATTGCTTACCTTCTTTCTTTTGCAGGTGATCTCGCCGCGGTATCGGTCTGAAGCCCGCATATTGATCCGCACGGGTGATCCGGTTTTGACCGGGCCGACAAATGGCCAGCAGGCGGTGCAAAACGATCTCGATGATTCCGGTATCGCGAGCCAAGTGCAGTTGCTTCAGTCGCGCACGATCGCGCGCAAGGTAATCGAAAACCTGAAACTCAAGGAAAAGAGCGAGTTTGATCCGTCTCGCAATCGCTCACCCGTGCAAACCGTCTTGGCCTTGGTAGGCCTATCGGATGATCCAAGCGGGGTCACAGCAGAAGACCGCGTTCTGGAGACATATTACAAGCGCCTGAAGGTGTTTCAGGCGGAACGCTCGCGCGTCATCGTTGTTCAGTTTTGGTCCAAGGACCCCAAACTGGCGGCTTCCATTCCCAATGCGATCTCTCAGGAATACCTTTCACTTCAAGAAGAGCTTAAGCGCGGCGCAGCCCCGAACGAGCTGAAGGCCCTGGAACCCGAGCTTGAAGAGTTGCGCAAAAAAGTGGTGCAGGCGGAAGCTGCTGTAGCGGATTTCCGTTCGTCTTCGGATTTGCTTGCCGGGCGCAACAACGAATCTCTCGCGACCCAGGAACTCAGCGAACTGTCGACAGAATTGGGGCGCGTGCGTGCGCAACTTTCCCGCGCAGAGGCCAATGCCGCCGCCGTTCGTCGAGCGCTGAATTCCGGTTCTTTGGACACAGCATCGTCCGTCCTGCAGTCGCCGCTGATCCAGCGCTTGCGCGAACGGCAGGTGACTTTGAATTCTGAGTTGGCCGAAATTTCAACGACGCTTCTGCCGGGCCATCCGCGCGTGCAGCGCTTGCGCTCGCAGCTTTCGACGCTCACCCGCCAATTGAACACCGAAGCTCGCAAAATCCAAAGCAGCCTGCAGGAAGAGGCCAGTGTGGCCCGTAGCCGCGAGCAGGACCTCGTGCAGCGCCGCAATCAATTGAAATCCGAAGCGGGTCGTGTTGGACGGGCGCAGGTGGAACTGCGGTCTTTGGAGCGCGAGGCTGATGCGCAGCGTCAGTTGCTCAACAGCTATCTTGTGCGCTTCAAAGAGGCCACGTCGCGCCAAAACCGCGAGTTCTTGCCCGCAGACGCCTATGTGTTTTCGGAAGCTAAGCCGCAGTCCAAACCCTATTTTCCCAAGAAATTGCCCATGCTCGCCGGCGCGTTTTTCGGCACCATGTTGTTGGGGTCTATGATTGCTCTTGCAGCATCCATGTTTACCGGTGTGAACGCCCAGGCAGCCGGACATAATCGGATGGCGCATCAACGCATGGACGATGATGACGCTTATGCTATCGCAGACGTGCCCAACGCAAACCGCGCAGGCCGTGCAGCTGCAGCCGCTATGCACCTGTCCCAATCGGGCGATGGGCGTTTTGCCAATGTCGAGGCATCAGCCGCTCAAGACGCTCCGCCGTTGGCGCCATCTATGCGCGATGTCACCAATCCTGTCAGTTGGGCCGCGGGCGTGGTCACTGCCGACGGTGCCGCTCAGACTTTGGCCCTTTCGGGGTCTGGACGCATCGTGGTGATGAGCCTTGATCCGGATGCAAATACCGGTTTGGCCCTCGCTATTGGTCGAAAACTGTCCCGTCGTGCGCCCAAAACGCTCTTTGTAGACATGACGGGCCGGGGTTTGCCGACGATTGCCATGTTTGGCGACAAAACCAATTTGGGTGTGAAGGACGTTCTGTCCGGCGGCGCAAAACTGGCCGAAGCGATCCACCGCGACCCACATTCTGCAATGCATGTTGTGCCATGCGGGCGCGTTTCGACAGCCATGGGGCAGGGGGCAAGCGAAGGTTTGGCCACCACTTTGAGTGCCTTGACGCAGGCATATGACTTCGTCGTCATTGACTGCGGCGCAACCGCCATGCGCGGACTGAACAAAGTCTGCGATCCGTCCACCTCAATTCTGGTGGATGTGCCAAACCCCAATGATCCGTCCTTGACCCTTACCAAAGATACGCTCATCCACGCCGGTTTCCGCGCGCCTATCATGGTGCATTACGACCAGCAGGAGCAGCAGGCTCGCCAGACCGCATAAAGCCTGAAAACAAAGGTGCGAAATTACTCTTCGGGTGGTCTGCGCTAGCGTTTTGTAATTTGAACTCTGGCGGTTCTAAACGCGACCATAGACCTTTTTACGCACGCGTTTTGCCATCTCCCACAGGTGCGGGTTGTTGCGCACGATGCGTTTGCCGAGCAGCTTCACCCGCTCATAGCCGGTGAACAACCGACCCAAAGGTGTGAGCGCCAAACTGGTTTCAAACATCGGAACGGTGGTGTCACACCACGAGGTCTTGTAGCGCTCTTCACCACGCCCAAAATCAAACTGCTGGACACCCCGTTCGGCACAGTCTTTCACCGTGAGATGGATGATCATCTCGCCCGGCGATATGTGGGAAAATGCGTCATCGGCATACGATATGAAGTAGCCTGAAAACTGATCGCCCTGATGGCCACCAGCAAACGTGGCTCGCACTGTCCCCGCGATTTCCAACGCGTAAATCACCATGGCGGGCTTGGTCTGCCCAACGCCCTCGTGAGCCAGATTGCGCATGAAATCCTGCACACCGGCATCGTTGAACCGGTTCCAGATACCCGCCCGGTCAAACCGCACCGCCATTTGCGCAAACGCAGCGTCAAACGCCCGGTCGATCGTGGCAGCGTCCGAGGCGCGAATAAGCCTCGCTCCGCCATGATCTTTCAGTTGATTGGTCTGCCAGCGCAGTTTCTTGCGTTTGCGTGCACCGTTCTTACGCTTCAACGCTTCATCAAAGGATGGAAGTAGGCTGAGCGAGAAGCCGTGATTGTGTGAGGGATGGCGCGGCAACATGGCAAATGGGTTTGTGTGCCCCTGCCACGTGGTCGGCTGGCAGCACAGTTCCAGAAGATCGATTTTGCCAAGCGCTTTGCACAAAGCGTCCATGATGATCTTGATACTACCGGGCTGGCCATCGGCACCGGCGCCACTTGGCCTCAGACGGCTCAAAAATGATGGCGCATAAAGGCCCATGTGAAAATTGGTGTGGGTGTCTCCAAGCCAAGTGAGGACCCGAAAAGGCCCGCGCTGTTTTACCCCCATTGGTAAAATAAACGCGGTTTCCGCGCCCAATCGGCCGATCGCTATGCGCGGCTGAATACGTGCCAGTGTGCCAACTTGCGTGGCCCAATTGGCGATCCAGTCATAACTTTGATAAACGCTGCAGGGGCTGATCAGCTCGAGCGCGCGCCATTCATTGCGCACCAGATCGGCAGAGTCGTATACGCTGACGTCCAACGTGGAACCATTGGTCCACGGCAGATCAAATCGGCAAACAACGGTGTCTTGATGTCGAAGCAGCATGAACGGGCATCATTGATTACGCAAAACTTGCCCGAACGGTAGCAGTAAATTCTAAACAAGTTTGTTCCACGATGTATCAAGATGTTTGATGGACCTTGGCAGCGAGTATGAGTGCAGCGAAAACGCGGCTGATCCGCCATGCCTTGTCCGCCATGACCTTCACGGGACTGGACAGACTGTATGCCCAGCTCGACCGCGAACTCGGCATGATTTTGACGTTCCACCGCGTTGAGAGCGATCAACCCGACGAACGCACACCCAACGCCCATCTGACAGTCCATCCCGGTTTTCTGGACGATGTCATAAGCCTGTTGAAGCGTCGAAACATTGAAATCGTATCGATGGATGAAGCACGTCGCAGGATAGCGGAACCGACCGACTACCAACGGTTCGCCGCGCTGACCTTTGACGATGGCTACCGGGACAATCTCGAAAACGCCTTACCCGTTCTTGAAAGCCATAGAGCACCGGCGACGCTCTACATCGCACCGGGGCTGGTGGAAGGTACCGCCTCGCTATGGTGGGAGGGGCTTGGCCAGTTGGTGGCGCAGCAGCAACGGTTTGTGTTCGCTGGTGATAGAGGCCCAGTCGAATTTGATTGTACGTCGATGACGCGCAAGCAAGAGAGCTTCACCGCGCTGGTCAAATACCTGATTTCGGCCGTGCCTGAACACCTTATCCAACAGCGCGTCGCGGAGCTTTGCTGGCTTTATAAAATAGACGTGGCCAAGATCACAAAAGACGCAATTATGACGTGGAACGAAATCCGTCAGATGGTGGCATCACCCCTGGTTACAGCGGGTGCTCACACGATGAACCACTATCACTTGGCGCGCCTGCCACAGGAACATGCGCGTGATGAGATCTATCAAAGCTCACTTGTGCTGGAGGCCGAACTTGGCCGGAAGCCGAAACACCTCGCGTTTCCATATGGCTATCACACGGCAGCAGCGCGGCGGGAGTTCGACATGGCTCGCGATATGAAATTCGTCACGGCGGTCACTACGCGACCGGGCATGATTTTTGCTGAACACGGCGATCATCTTACCGCATTGCCGAGAATGTCGATGAACGGGCTTTACCAGAGTGGGCGGTATATCGGGCCGCTCACGTCGGGCTTGCCGAGCCGAATGAAAAACCGCTTGAGCAAGCTGGATGTCGGCTAAAGCTTATGCCGGTTCGGTGGACATCCATTTGATGATCACCATCGCCGGTAGGATCCACAAAAACCCGCCCACGAAAAAGAAAGCCAG
>JBCBYZ010000174.1:0-4821 GCA_039815595.1 Pseudomonadota bacterium
ACGTGCTGCGTCGCGGCGCGGGCGACCTGTCTCCGAAATATGGCTGCGGGCAGGGCACCTGCGGCACGTGCTCTGTGCTTGTCGATGGCGAAGTCCAATTGTCCTGCTTGACGTTAGCGGAGACGGTGGAAGGTCGGTCCATCTCGACGACCGGTGGTCTGCAAATGGGCGCTGATCTGCACCCCTTGCAGCAGGCGTTCATGGACAGTTTTGCAGCCCAATGCGGCTATTGCACATCCGGTATGTTGATGGCGGCCAAGGCACTGCTGGACGCTAACCCGAATCCCAGCCGTGATGAGGTGGTGGAGGCGATATCCGGCAACCTGTGCCGGTGTACCGGCTATGAGCCAATCATCGAAGCGATCCTGCAAGCGGCAACCAACCTGCGTTCAGGTGGCGGTCAGATCGGTACCGATTCTGGTGGATATGGGAGGGCTGTGTGATGTCATCCGTGGAGTTCCGCAAAGAGCTGTTTGCCGATGAGCGCCCCGAAGGCCTCAACGAAATCGGTCATCCAAAGCAGCGGCAGGACGCACTTGGTCATGTGACGGGGCGGTCTCCCTACTACGACGATCATCTGTACGATGGTCTGCTGTTCATGCGCTGCGTGCGGTCGACTGAGCACCATGCGCGCATTCGGTCCATCGATGTGTCGCAGGCGCAATCCATGCCCGGCGTGGTTCGGATCATCCGCGCGGCAGATGTGCCGGTGAACATGAACACGCTGCTGGGCATGATCGGTTTTGGCCGCGATGATGAAGCGCTGCTTCAAGAAAAGCGGGTGGCTTATAAGGGCGAAGCGATCCTTGCCATCATTGCGGAAACCGAGTTGCAGGCGCGGGCCGCGTGTAAAGCCGTGCGGGTGGAGTATGAGCCGCTACCCCATGTGCTGGATGTTGACGAAGCATTGTTGCCGCAAGCGCCAGTGGTCAACGAAGAGTATCCCAACAACACGTTTGATTATCACGACCTCTACGACCACCAAAAACTGCGCTTTGGCGATGTGAATGCGGCCTTCCAGCAGGCAGACCACATCGTGGAAGGCGAGTACGGCATGTCTCCCATCGAGCAAGCGCCAATGGAGACGTGCGGTGCGATTGCTGTTCCCGAAACCAATGACCGGTACCGTTGCCACACGTGTTCCCAGGGTCTGTTCTTCTCGCTTGGGGTGACGGCGAAGCTTTTGGATATTCCGTCCAGCCGTTTGCATTTTATCGGCGGCACGGTGGGCGGTGGCTTTGGCGGCAAGGTAGATTCGCTCAACGAGCCGATGGCTGTTTTGGGTTCGATGCTGACCGGGAAACCGGTGAAATTTACCTGGGACCGCGAAGAAGAAATGCAGGTTGGCGCGCCCCGTGGTGCTGAGAAGTGGCGCATCAAGGATGGTGTGATGGCGGATGGGCGCATCATCGCCCGTGAATTTACCGGCCTGTTTGATTCCGGCGCTTACACCCGTCTGTCGTCCTATGCGGTTATCAAGGGCACGGCCCATCTGCCAGGGCCTTACACGATCCCCAACGTCGCCTCGAACGTCTATTGTGTTTATACGAACCGCACCCCGGCAACCGCCATGCGAGGCTTCGGCATTACCGGTGTCGACTTTGCCATCGAATGCCACATGGACAAGGTTGCGCAAGCGGTTGGCATGAGCCCGCTCGATCTGCGTCTGCTCAATGCTTATCGCGATGGCGATATGAAACCTCACCGTAGGGCGGCTAAAAACACGGCGCTTGTGGAGTGCATTCAGGTGGCGGCGGAGAAGGCCAAATGGCCCATCGCGCCCCAATATGCCAATGCGTCCAGTCTACGCGATGGCGGCGGAGAGCGGGCTGCGATCCCCGAAACCATGATCGACGAGGAAGGCCGCATTGGCGACCGCAGACAAGGGCGTGTGAACGAGACCGCACCTTCCAAAAACGGACGGCGCTCCACCAAACCGAAGCAAGCGATTGCGATCTTGGAAGCTACGCAGGCAATGGGTGAAGAAGCGAATGTGCCGCTTCAGATCGGCCGTATGCGCCAGGAAACGGAAGGCGGAGCACGCGCACCTGTCCGCACCGCTTCCCCTGAACCGTCGCCGGTCTCACCGGCTGCGCGCACGATATCGCCGCCGCCAGTGTCGCCACCCATCCACACCGAACCGATGCGGGCGTCTGCCGCATCTTCCCTGCCATCGGTTCCACAACCGCCTATGCCGACGGCACCGTCCGTTGCCTCGCCACGACCGGTTTCGTCTTTTGCGCAACCTTTGGGTGGCAGTGCAGCGCCACCATCCCGGTCGCCTTCGACCTCCCAACCGGGAGCGCCCCAGTCACCTGCACCATCGCAAACGCCAGCGATTGGCGGCACCGGGACCGGCACTTCAAGCGGTAATGGGGACACTACGTCCAAGCCGTTTACGCGTGGCACCAAACGGCCGGGCATGTCGCCGTTTGTCTCCGGCACCAGAAGACGATGAGGATGCCAAGATGAGGAGACCAGTATGACGTGGCACAAGGGCCGTGGTTTTGCGGCAATCAACTATCCCATCGGCATGAACCTTGGCGGCGATCCGAGCCAAGCGCTGGTGCACTCCACACCCGACGGTAAATTCATGGTCACGCTCTCCGCCATTGATTTGGGGCAGGGTATGAAGTCTGTGACGCGGCAGATCGCTGCAGAAACGCTGGGCGTGCCGTTGGAGGATGTCTATGTGGACACGGCCGACAGCGACACCGGCCCCCACGATATGGGCTCGTTTGCCTCACGCGGCACCCACCGCATGGGCAACGCTGTCATTCAGGCTGCTCAAGAAGCGCGCCGGGTGATGATGGATGCCGCAGCCGAGGAGTTGGAAGTGAACCCGTCGGACTTGGAAACCGATGGTCGTGGCAACATCGCCGTCAAAGGTGCGCCTGGTCGTTCGATCACGGTCAAAAACACCGCGCTGGCTGCGCAGTTTGAGCAAGGTCGCACGCTGGCCGGCCGGGGTATCTATCTGGTGCCGATGTCCGATGTGGATCCGGAGACGGGTGAACAAACGCCGGTATCCTGTTTCGCCCACGCTGCTGTTGCGCTTGATTTGCAAGTTGATGATGAGACTGGTGAGGTTGAAATCCTTGAGGTCAATTCCGCCTATGAAGTGGGCCGTGCGCTGAACCCAAAGATGGTGGAGCAGCAATTGATGGGGGGCGCTTGGATGGGTATCAGCCATGCGCTCTATGAGACGACGGAGCCCTACTACCCCGCCCGCGATCATGGCCCTGTGGACTTCAACCATTACCTTATGCCGGGCCCCGGTGAGACTGTGCCGCATAATATTGCCATCTTGGAGCGCCCGGCAGATGGAGCGCCCTATGGTGGCAAGGGCCCGGGGGAAATGTGTGCCAACCCGCTTCTGCCTGCTGTCGCTAACGCGGTCTTCAACGCCGTGGGGGTGCGCTGCGATTTCCTGCCCATCACGCCGGAGAAGATCTTGCGCGGTATGCAGGCCAATGGCGGCGCCCGCCCCCAAGGCATGAACTGGGGGGCATGACGGCGTGGCGATCCAGCGCTCCATCGTTGGTATAGACAGCCCGCAGGCGCTGCAACGCGCATTGGACGGGGCCCAATATATCGCTGATGACAGCCTGTCGGTGGCGGGGTATCTGTCGCTCGCCATGGGGAAGCCGCTGCTGCTGGAAGGTGCCCCGGGCGTTGGTAAAACGGAAGCGGCCAAAGCCATCGGTGCTGTGCTGGGTCGGCGGGTGGTGCGGCTGCAATGCTTTGAGGGCATTGACGCATCGGCAGCCTTATATGAGTGGAATTACCCGCGTCAGATGCTGGCTATCCGGCAGGCGGGTGATGATTACGTCAACATATTCGCCGATCAGTTTTTGCTCACGCGCCCCATGCTGGAAGCTCTGCGCAATCCGCAAGACTGCGTACTGCTGATCGATGAGATTGATCGGGCGGACCAGGAATTTGAAGCGTTCCTCTTGGAGTTTCTTTCGGACTTTCAAATCTCCATTCCTGAGGTCGGCACAGTACGTGCGTCCCAACCACCGGTGGTCTTGCTGACATCCAACCGCACCCGTGACCTGCATGAGGCTTTGCGGCGGCGCTGCGTGTACCATTGGATCGATTATCCGACGGCGGAGTTGGAGGCCGACATTGTCATGGCCCGGGCGAGTTCCGTTGCCCGCGACACAGCCAATGCCGTGGTGAAAGCCGTGGGTCGGCTGCGTGACCTGCCCTTGATCAAACCGCCGGGCGTGGCGGAAACGGTGGAATGGTCAGAAGCTGTGACCCTGCTGCATCAAGGGGGTGTGGCGTGGCCGGAAGCGTTCCGTCAGGCCATTGGTGTTGCGTTGAAGGATCATGATGATCTCAACTATGTCGATCCGCAGTTTGCTTCCATCATGGAGGGTGTGGCCGCGTGAACACTTCCTCCTTCAATCCATCACCCGTATCGCCAACCGTTCTTCCTGAAGCGGTTCGTACTTTTGTGGAGTTTGCGCAGATTTTGCGGGCGCACGGATTTGCGGTTTCGCCTGACCAGACAACCGGTTTTCTACAAGCCATCGACCTGCTTGGACCGCGCACGATTGCCGATATTCATAGTGCAGGCCGCGCCCTGTTTTCGATCCCGCGCGTGCGCTGGGCCGAGTATGACGCTTTGTTTCGGGCGCACTTTTTGGGCCAAACCGTTGTACTGCCAGGGGATGAGGCCGGTGACGAAGAGGTGGAAGCGCATGATGCGGGCGACGATACACGGGATGTGTTGGCCGATGACGACGAAAGCGAAACCGGCGAGGAAACGACCACCGGCGAACGCTTGTCGCAGCGCGAATTTTTGGTGCG
>JBCBYZ010000077.1:0-16147 GCA_039815595.1 Pseudomonadota bacterium
ATAAAAAGCGCCAAACTGCGGCGAAGTCTTGCACGCTTGGGACTGCTTGCACAGTCTTTTTGCTAGCGCTTCAACAGCCACTGCAATGTGCTGTGTTAGGCAACTTCGGCTTCTGAAACGATCTTTCGCTTGCCGCCTGGGCTGGTTATGCACGCTGTGACTAAGGCCCTACCCTTTGCCCAAACGCCAAATCGGTAAAACACATGTCCAACCTGTTTCCCGTCATCACCGGCGACATCGGCGGCACCAATGCACGCTTCGAATGGATTGGTGATGCCGATACACGTCCCCACAGCTTGGGCATCGTCAAAACTGCAGACTACGACGGGCCGGAGGCGGCGATTTTGGACTGCCTGGCGCGGGCTGATCTTCCGTTGCCGAAGACGGCGCTCTTGGCGGCCGCTGGCCCAATAACGGAAGAAGGGCTTGATCTGACCAATTGTGCCTGGGTCATCCGGCCGCGCCCGTTTTTGAAAACAACCGGTCTCATCCACCTACAATTGCTCAATGATTTTGAAGCTCAGGCTCTGGCCTTGCCATTCTTTGTAGCCAGCGATGTGTGCGCCATTGCGGGGTCTGCTCCATCGGCTAACAGACTAAAAGACGCCAATACATTTACCAAAGCGGTTTTGGGTCCAGGCACTGGCCTTGGAGTGGGTTTGATGGTGCGGGCACAGGGCAAGTGGGTTCCGGTGCCCGGGGAAGGGGGGCATGTCGATCTTGGCCCGCGTACTCCTTTTGAAGCCGAACTCTGGGCGCACCTGGACACGATAGGCGGGCGTATTTCAGCCGAGCAGATCCTGTCGGGAGACGGTTTGGAAAATTTGCATCGCGCCATGCAAAAAACTCTTCAGACCGATGGTGATCAAACCGATGATGGATTGCGCACAGCTCCTCAGATCACGGCTGCTGCCTTGGAAGATGCAAGCTCTATCGCTGCGCAGACACTCAGTCTGTTTTGCACCGCCTTGGGCCGCGTAGCGGGGGATTTGGCAGTCACCAGCATGGCCTATGGCGGTGTCTATCTGGCCGGTGGCATTGTCCAAAAGATTGCGCCGTTTGTACATGCCAGCGGGTTTCGCAAAGCGTTCGAGGACAAAGCACCCCATACGGACTTGATGCGCACCATGCCGACATGGCTGGTTCAGCATGAATTACCCGCTCTGCTAGGTTTGGCGCAGTTGGCCAAGCGGCCGGATGATTTTCTTATGGACATGGATCACCGCTCTTGGGCTATCTGATAGCCTCTGCCATTGGGGTTTGGATGCAACACTGCGGGCCGTTCGCCCGTTTCGGCGCAACCCCAACCATGGTCACACTGCGCAACTTGGCGTATAGCCAGCTCAAAATCGGGTTCGGGCAGCCTGTCTCTGCCCCTTAGCTATGTGCGCGGTGCCCTTCATCGAGGGGCGGACTTTTGCACCCACGAGGCCGCAGCCGGAGTAATATGGCTCTAAAATCGCTTCTTAAACTGTTCATCCGGTCCCCTGCCGAGATGGGCATTGTAACCAGAATGCTGTCGGAGAATTTTCGCGTTCACCGCACGCAGTACATTGTTGCGATCACATTTATGATCATCACAGCCGGCATCACCGCTTTCAGCGCGTGGTTGATGGGGCCGATCGTCAAGGATGTGTTTTACGGAAACGACGTCAATCAGGCGTTTTTCCTGGCCGGTGTTGTTATTGCCGTTTTTCTTCTCAAGGGCTTCCTCACATATTTTCAGACGGTCATTCTTAGCCGCATCGGCAACAACATCGTCGCCCGGTATCAGCGTCGCGTCTTCGATCATTTGATGAATTTGGATGTCAGTTATTTCGGTAAACAGCATTCCGTCATGCTGATCAGCCGCATCAATGCCAACATTTTTGCCGTCCGCAGCATGCTCAACACATTGATCCTTGGCTATGCCCGCGATCTCGTGACGGTGGTCGCGCTGATTGCGGTGATGGTATATCGCGACCCTGTCATGGCGGCGGCGGTGTTTATCATCGGGCCTCTCGCTTTGATCGTTTTGGCGCAATACGCCAAGCGTGTGCGCAAGATCGGCCGTGAAGAAGTACAGATCACCGCGCAGGTAACGACTTCCATGCAAGAGGCCAGCCACGGCATTGAGGTGGTGAAGGCCTTCACTATGGAAGACCAGTTGCGCCAAAAGCTTGGCGGACTGACCGAGCGTGCGGAAGCCCGTTCCAACAAGATTGCCCGCATCACGGCTCGCACCAGCCCCTTAATGGAGACCCTCTCCGGTGTCGCCATCGGCGCGGTGATTGCTTATGGCGGCTATAGGGTTGCAACACAGGGCTATGAGCCCAGCGATTTGACATCCTTCATGACCGCGCTGCTTCTTGCCTATGATCCGGCCAAACGGCTGGCCCGTTTACGGGTGGTGCTGGAACGGACCTTGGTGGATGCCCGACTGATCTACCATCTACTCGACACGCCCATACGGGGCCGCGACGAAGAAACCGGTGAGGCTTTCACGGTGGAATCCGGAGTGATGGAATTCAAAGACGTGACATTCGCCTACAGCGATTCTGTCCGTCCCGAAGATGATGACGTCTGGTCCGATTTGAAACGCACCTCTGCGAAATCCCCGAAGCGACTTGGTAGCACCAATTCAAATGACGATGGCGACCACGATGATGACGAAGCCGACGGCCCGGTTCAGCCGGAGGGTCCGCCAGTGCTGCACTCCGTGTCTTTTGTGGCCGAAGCGGGCAAAACCACTGCCCTTGTTGGACCATCCGGTGGTGGCAAGTCGACGATCCTGGCGCTTCTACAGCGGTTTTATGATCCCCGTTCCGGTATCATTTCAATCGATGGCCGTGACATCGCAACCGCCAACGTGAGCGAGTTGCGCGGGCAAATGGCTTTCGTTTCGCAGCATCCCGTGTTGTTTGAGGGCACAGTGCGCGAAAACTTGCGGTTTGGACGACCGGAGGCGACGGATGCCGAGATAGAACAAGCCGCTCAAGACGCGCAGGCGCATGAGTTCATCGTCAATCTGCCCGATGGCTATGATACGCCTCTGGGCGAAAACGGCGCGAACCTGTCCGGCGGCCAGCGCCAACGGGTGTCCATCGCACGGGCGATCCTGCGTGATGCCCCCATCCTGCTGCTGGATGAAGCGACCTCCGCATTGGATAACCAGTCCGAGGCGCTGGTGCAGGAGGCGCTCGAAACTCTGATGGAAGGCCGAACCACGCTGATGATCGCCCACCGCCTGTCGACTATTTCCGGTGCAGACTCCATCATCGTTATCGATTCCGGTCGTGTGGTTGAACAGGGGAGCCACGCGCAGTTGATGAAACATAGTGGCGGGCTTTATGCCGATCTGAGCCGGTTATCGTCTCTGTCCGATGGTCCGCAATTGGATATGAAGACACCTGAACCTGGTTCGGCTGATCAAAAACGCAACCAGACGCCGGCGTGAACTTAGTTTCGGGGGAAGAATTAGAATGCCTGATATGAAACTGGCTGTGGTCGGTGCCGCAGGCCGCATGGGCAGAACGCTGATCCGTGCGGTCGCTGAAACCGAAGGGGTTAAACTCTCCGGAGCGATTGAACGCGAAGGCGCTGCCGACATTGGGGCCGACAGCGGTGAACTGGCGGGTTTAGGGGCCAACGGCATCGCTGTTACCGATGACGCGCTGGGCGTATTCGCGGCTTCCGATGGCGTCATCGATTTCACCATCCCTGCTGTCAGCGTTGCCTTTAGCGAATTGGCGGCACAGGCACGCATCGTCCACGTGATCGGCACAACCGGTTGCAGCCCTCAGGATGAAGGGCGTTTCGACGCCGCCGCTCGCCACGCCCGTATCGTCAAATCCGGCAATATGAGCTTGGGCGTTAATCTGCTTGCCGTCCTTGTGCGCCAAGCGGCCAAGGCATTGGGCACCGAATTTGATATCGAAGTTCTGGAAATGCATCACAAACACAAGATCGATGCACCTTCGGGCACCGCCTTGTTGCTGGGTGAAGCCGCAGCAGAAGGTCGCGCGGTTGATCTGGAGGCTAACAGCGTGCGCAGCCGCGACGGCATCACAGGCGCGCGGGAAGAGGGGACGATTGGTTTCGCCACCCTGCGGGGTGGCTCTGTGATCGGTGAACACTCGGTTCTGTTTGCCGGTGAGGGCGAGACACTAGAGTTGACCCACCGCGCCACCGACCGCCAGCTTTTCGCCCGTGGTGCTGTCAAAGCCGCCCTTTGGGCCCACGATAAAAAACCGGGCCGTTACGATATGCTCGATGTCTTGGGTCTGCCCAAGGACGTGTAAGCGGCCAGTGCGCCGATCTGAAAGGAAACTTGAATGTCTGGAACTCTCGTCCTCGTGCGCCACGGTCAAAGCGAATGGAACAAACAGAACCTGTTCACCGGCTGGAAAGACCCGGACTTGACCGAGCAGGGCGTGGCCGAAGCCATTGAAGCCGGACGGGTTCTCGGCGAACGTAAAATGACCTTCGACATCGCTTTTACTTCAGTCTTGCAGCGGGCGGAGAAGACGTGTCAGCACATTCTTGATGGTGTGGGCCAAAGCGATCTGCACACCGTGCATGACCAAGCCTTGAACGAACGCAATTACGGCGACTTGGCCGGTCTGAACAAAGATGATGCCCGCGAAAAATGGGGCGATGAACAGGTCCACATCTGGCGTCGTTCCTACGACACACCGCCCCCCGGTGACGAAGGTGAAAGCTTGAAGGACACAGGCGCCCGCGTCTGGCCTTACTATATGATGGAGGTGCTGCCCCAAGTGTTGCGCGGCAACACAGTCTTGGTCGCCGCCCATGGAAATTCCCTGCGCTCTCTGGTGATGATCCTCGACCGCATGGATACCGACAGCGTAACCCAACTGAACTTGGGAACCGGTATTCCCATGATCTACAAACTTAACGCCGATAGCACCGTCGCCAGCAAAGAGGTGCTGGGGGACATGTCCGGTGCGCACTAGCCACATGCGCGTGCGCGCCATCTCGCACCCGGCCTCTTGATCGCTGAATGAGCGTCACCGAAGAGAGCTATAAGACGTATCACCGTGCCTATTCCCGCGCGGAGCAAATCAGTGACGCCGCGGTCCACGCAATTGCCCTTCTGGTGGGCCTGATCGGTTTTTCCGCACTCTTATGGACCGTGGCCGTGAACCGAACGGGCTTGGATTTGCTGGCCACAGGCATCTATGCGGCGGCGTTTTTTACGAGTTTTGGCCTGTCAGCAGCCTACAACATGTGGCCCATGACTCCGTTCAAATGGGTGCTGAGGCGCTACGATCACGCTGCGATCTACCTGTTGATCGCGGGCAGCTGCACCGTGTTTTTGTCTCAGGTCGAGGGACGCCATTGGACGGTGCCGCTTATCACCATCATCTGGACGGTTGCCATGAGTGGCATCTGGCTCAAGCTTGCTTATCCCGGTCGTTTTGAGCGATTATCGCTGACGCTTTACCTAGGCCTCGGCTGGGTGACCGTCATTGCCATCGGCCCCATCGTACAATCCCTGCCATTGGTTACCGTCGTTTTGATCGGGGCGGGCGGCCTGATCTACTCGACAGGCGTTCTGTTTTACCGGCAAAAAACACTCGTCTTCCACAACACTATTTGGCACGTTTTCGTCACCGTTGCCGCATTCTGCCACCTTGCAGGCGCAGCGATTGCGCTCACTGCTTAGTCAGTGCCTGAACGACGCGCCACCATGTCGATTTCCACCAGCGCGCCCACGGCCAGTGCGGTGACACCGATTGTCGTGCGGGCTGGCAATCGGTCATCGGCAAAATACGACCGGTAGACCGCGTTGAACGCATCGAAATCCCGCTCAAACTTCGTGAGATAGCACCGGCACTGCACCACGTCTTCGAGCGTAAGGCCAACGCCGTTCAGCACAATTACGAGATTATCGATCACCCGTTTTGTCTGGTCGGCAACGCCGTCGGGCAATGGCGCGTCGGGGTCGCCGGGATACGTCGGCATCTGCCCGGTCAAAAACACCCAGCCATCACTCTCCGTCGCATGACAGAATGGGCCCACCGGTTGCGGAGCCGCTGCCACTTTATGAAACAGGGTCATGCCGTTGTTCCTCACCCATCAGACATCGATGGTTTCGAACCGCTCGGCGATGCGGGCCACCAGCCGTTCAGCCACCGCCAGTTTGGAAGTTTTGGGAAACGCTTCGCTGCCGCTCTTGGAAACCAAAACGGCCGAGTTCATGTCGCCGCCAAACACGTTGTTTTCGGCAGACACATCATTGGCCACGATCCAGTCTGCTCCCTTTTTGGCAAGCTTTGCCCGGGCGTGCTCTTCCAAGTTTTCGGTCTCCGCCGCAAATCCAACCACGAGGGCGGGGCGACCGCTCGTCATCGTGCCAACACCTTTCAAGATGTCCGGATTCTCCACCATGGAAAGCGGCGGCATTGCACCGCTCCCGTCTTTTTTGATTTTCTCGTCCGCCGTTTGGTCCACGCGCCAATCCGCGACGGCGGCAACAAACACCGCGATGTCTGCCGGGAGTGCCCGTTCCACCGCCTGTTGCATGTCGCGGGCAGAAATCACATTGACGACCGTCACATCGGCAGGATCGGCAATCGCAACAGGCCCTGACACCAAGATCACCTCTGCCCCGGCGCGGGCCAGTTCGGCGGCAATTGCATGACCCTGTTTGCCCGAAGAATGATTGGAAATGTAACGCACAGGGTCGATGTCCTCGCGGGTCGGTCCGGAGGTTACCAAAGCCCGTTTGCCCGCTAGGGGTTTGGGTGACGTGTCGAGCAAAGCTTCTGCCGCGGCGGTGATCTCCATCACCTCCGCCATGCGCCCAAGGCCGGCCTCACCGCTCTCCGCCATCTCCCCTTCATTGGGTCCGACAAAGTGCATGCCGTCGCTAGACAGTGTGTCTAGATTGCGCTGCGTCGCCGGATGGCTCCACATGGCCGGGTTCATCGCAGGCGCTAACAGCACGGGAGAACTGGCGGCCAACACAACGGTGGTGGCAAGGTCGGTGGCAAGACCGTTTGCCATCTTGGCCATGATGTCCGCCGTGGCCGGAGCAAGAATGATGAGGTCGGCCTCCCGGGCGAGGCGTATGTGTCCGATGTCCTGTTCGGCCTCGCGGTCCCAAAGGTCGGTAAACACGGTCTCGCCCGTCAGTGCGCTAACGGTCATCGGTGTGACGAAACTCTGCGCGGCTTCGCTCATCACACAGCGCACGCGCGCGCCCCGCTTCCGCAGACGGCGGATAAGATCAAGCGATTTATAGGCGGCAATACCACCGGAAATGATCAGCAGGATCGACGTATCGGAAAGCGTGTGACGCATGAAAACAAGCCTAAAACCGCAGCGTGGCCACACCATACCGTGCGCGACCGGAAAGATGAAACGCCTTTGTGACAGGGTTAACCGTGGCGCGACAACGGGGTCGCGAAGATGACGTCCTGCTCTAAAACTGCGCCCAAGCCATGGCCGCCAGTGACGCCGCGATCACCCACAGCGCCACACGCCCAGAGCGGGAGTGTCGGGCCTCTGCCTTGCCGATGGCATCAATCGTCTTTTTGTCGAGCCGCACCCCGTCGCGGGCCATGGCGTCAATCTCTTCTGACAACACCTGCGCGCGCTTGGCCAAGTCAGGCGCTTGGCGCAGCAATTGCCCCGCAGCTTGCAGGCCTTCGCGGGCTTCGTCCAATCGTCCCAACGGTCCGATCAGGCGGGTCGCCTGCGGCACAACCACGGGGCCGGCCGTCTGCCACATGTTGAAATTGGGATCGAGCTTACGCGCCAAGCCTTCCACCACAACCATGGTTTTTTGAAGCAACAGCAATTGCGGCTGGGTTTCCATCTCAAACACTTCGGTAATGTCAAACAGCAGGCTCAGCAGGCCTGCCATCTGAATTTCCTCCGCTGTCTGACCATAGATCGGCTCGCCCACGGCTCGTAGCGCCTGCGAAAACGAATCCACGTCTTTGGTCGCGGGCACATAACCGGCCTCAAAATGCACTTCCGCAATGCGGCGATAATCGCGACGAATGAAGCCTGCCAAAATCTCTGCCAGATAGCGCCGCTCCGCTTTTCCAAGGCGGCCTGCAATGCCCAGATCAACGGCCACAATGTCCCCGTCCGGCGCGACGAACAGATTGCCAGGATGCATGTCAGCATGAAAAAACCCGTCGCGGATCGTGTGGCGCAAAAACGACTGAATGAGATTGGCCGCTATGGCCTTGCGGTCATGGCCGGCCTCTTCCAGCGCCGGAATGTTGTTGAGCTTAACCCCGTCTACCCAGGACATGGTCACGCAATCGCGCCCCGTGCGCTGCCAATCGATGGCCGGCAGACGGAAGCCGGGATCGTCTGCCGTATTGTCGGCCATCTCGGAAAATGCGGCCGCTTCCAGCCGCAACTCCATTTCCAACCGCGCGGATTCCGCCAGCATGTCCACGCTGGGCACGAGCATGAGGCGGCGGATGGGCGGGAACAGCCGGTTCAGCGTGTGAGCGGCGGTGTAAAACGTCTCCAGATCATAGGCGAAACGTTCGCGCACGCCCGGACGGATCACCTTCACGGCCACGTCCCGCTCCGTGCCGTCCCGGTCCCGCACGCGGGCCTTGTGCACCTGCGCGATGGAAGCGGCGGCAATCGGTTCGCCAAACTCAAGAAACAGCGCGTCGGTGGATTTGCCCAACGTGCCTGCGATGGTGGCCTTGGCCTCGTCGGTGGGGAAGGGCTGCATCCGGTCCTGCAACAGTTCCAGATCCTGCGCGATGCTGTCGCCCACAATGTCCGGACGGGTCGCCAAAAACTGCCCCAGCTTCACCCAGCTTGGGCCCAGCCGGTTCAGCGCATTGGCAAGCTTCGTGCGCTGCTCCACCGTCTTGGCCTTACGGCGTTCCACCAGCTTGGCCACTTTTTTTGGCAGCCACGACCGGGGGCGGCGCGCCTTCATTGGGCAGCGCCGTGATCACGCCCTCGCGCATCAGTACGTAGACGGCCCTGAGCAGGGAAAAAAAAGGACGAATGGAGACCATAAAGCGCTACAGTTTCCAGCCCGTGTGAAGCGCTGCAATGCCGCCGGTCATGTTGCGATAGTCCACCCGCGCAAAACCCGCATCGCTGACAATTTTCGCAAACCGCTTTTGATCGGGGAATTTGCGGATCGATTCCACAAGATACTGATAACTCTCCGCGTCACCCGTGATGGCCTTGCCGATGCGCGGGATCGCGTTGAACGACCATGCATCGTAAAACTTGTCCAGCATCGGGACGTCCACATCGGAAAATTCCAACACCAATATCTGCCCGCCGGGTTTCAACACCCGGTAGGCTTCGGCGATGGCTTTGGGAATATCGGGCACGTTTCGAATGCCAAAAGCAATTGTGTAGGCGTCAAACGTGTTGGCCTCAAACGGCAATTCCTCGGCGTTTGCTTCCACGAATTGCAGATTGTCCAGCAATTTGCGTTTCGCCGCCCGTTCGCGGCCCACGTCCAGCATGGAGCCGTTAATATCGAGCACCGTCACATGGGCGTTGCGGTGGGAGGCTTCGACGATCCGAAACGCAACATCGCCTGTGCCACCCGCAACGTCCAGCGAGCGCCACTCGCCGCGTTTGGAGGGGGCGGCCTTGGTCACCATGGCGTCTTTCCACAGCCGGTGCACGCCCGCCGACATCACGTCGTTCATGATGTCGTAGCGTTTGGCCACGGAATGAAAAACAGCGTTCACCTTGCCCTGCTTTTCGCCCGGCGCAACGGTCTCAAATCCATAGGCCGTCTGCATCTGTTCCGGGGCGGTGCTTCTATCCTTGCTGGGCTCGCTGCTCATAACCAGTCACTCACGGTCTCATCCGCCGCTGATATAGGCGAGCAGGATCGGAATGGCCATGCGGTGATTTGGGGTGAAATCCACGCAACCACTCCTTAAGTGGTGGGTATGGAAGATTTTCGTGAGGACCTATTGCTTGAGCTTCGGGGCGTTGAAACCGAAGCGGCTGAGTTGTTGGAGTATTGGCGCAAACCACAAATTCCAATTCCCGACATTGAAGAAGGCAACCGGTTGCGGGGGATCGCCCGCCAGTTGCGCAATGTGTCAAACGGGACTTTGGAAGACAGTGTTGAGGTTCTCGTTTACGCCCGTGCGCGAATTCCCGCTGATCTGCGTTCGCTTATTACTGCCAGCCAAAAAGAGCATGAGTCTGCGTTGCTGGCCATCGTGGAGGCGGGGGGAGAACGCGCTGATGTCGTCCCGCCGCTTGATCGACAAGATATGTTTGCCCGGCGCGCAAACGCTCTCTTTGGGGCTGTTGGGCTCGCCTTAACCGCGTGGACGGAGTTGACCGGCCAGTCGCCCGAAGACTTGGTCGATCGCGAAGCCACGCGAACACTGGCGGAAAGTGCCGACGTCAAAGCCGTTTTGGGAAAGACCAAACAGGCCGAAGAGGATTTAGCGCTCGCCCGGAACGAAGTGCAGGCACAAGCCACACAAGACACCGAACTCGCGGCGCAAGACGCGACGGCGCAGATCAATCACTTGCAACGCCTCATCGGTCTTTGGCGAGGGGAGGTGGGCGGAAAGAAAGTTCGACCCAGTTTGATGATCTATCTGGGCAAGGCGATAAAGCCAAAGCCACAAAAGCTAAGCCTCACTCTCGCCGAAGCAAAATTTGTCCTGAAGATGGTGAGAGCAACCAGCACTGCGGTTGAATCGGTTTCAACCAATTTGATTGTCTATCTGGAGGAAGTGGCGGACGCGATTGAGGATGTGAACACAGCATACGACAAGACCAGCGCACCTCCACCACCGCCCTTCGAAATCGATGAAATCATGGAGAATCTGATCAAAGGCAACCCGCCTCATCCAGCACACATTCCTCGGATTGAAATGTTAAATTTCATGGATGAAAAAAGGCTGGTCGATCTGTCCGCCCTGTCCGGCCTGACGGGTTTGCAGACGCTTTATTTAGATGGGACTGGCGTGAGTGATGTGTCTGCCCTGTCCGGCCTGACGGGTTTGCAGACGCTTTATTTGAATGGGACGGGCGTGACTGATGAAGACTTGGTGGTGCTTCAGCCTCTGATTGATGCTGGCTTGAGCGTTCTTCGCTAAACAAAAAGGGGCCGGATGGGCCCCTTTTTCATTCGCTTTGTCCGTCCAGACTTACCCGATCACACCGCCGTCTTCGCGCTGGATCGCCACCACGCCTGATCGTGGCACGGAGGTGCCGCCGCCGGGAAAATGGCTGTTGCCGCGTTCGCCGGGGTGTTGGATGCCCACAAAAAGCGTGCGGCGGTCTGTGGACCAGCACATGCCGGTGACTTCACATTCGTTCGGGCCCACAAGAAAGCGGCGGATTTCGCCCGTCACTGGGTCCGCCACCAGCATCTGGTTGTTGCCGTGACCGGCAAAGTCTTCCTCGTTCTTGTAGTTCCCGTCCGTCTGTATCCAAAGCAGGCCTTTTTCATCAAACGTGATGCCGTCCGGCGAATTAAACATATTGCCCGCGTTCAGGTTGGGGGAGCCCGCTCTTGGATCATTGGCGTCGTCAAACACAGCCGGGTTGCCCGCCATCACAAACAGGTCCCACTGGAACACTTCGGACGTGTGGTCGGCATTGGACGGCCGCCAGCGCACGATCTGGCCGAACTTGTTGGCTTCACGCGGGTTGGGTCCGCCCACCGGGGTGGGGTCACCGCCCGCATTGGGCTTTCTGCCCCGGTTCTTATTGTTGGTGAGCGCGCAATAAACCTCGGCTTTCACCGGGTTGGACGCTACCCATTCGGGCCGGTCCATGGTGGTGGCTCCCACCGCAGAGGCGGCTTGGCGGGTGTGGATGGAGATTTCCGCCTGGCTGGCCATGCCGGTGGTTTCCGGCGTCAGCGCCAGCCATTTGCCCAAACCGTCTTCGTTGAACTTGGCCACGAACAGCGCCCCGTTGTTCAACAGATCATCCGTGTCGCCCCCTTCCGTATAGGTATTGGTGGAGACATAGCGGTAAAGAAACTCGCCGCGCTCATCATCGCCCATATACACCACGATGCGCCCGTCACCGTTCACCACCACTTCCGCGTTCTCGTGCTTGAACCGGCCAAGGGCGGTGCGCTTTTTGGGCGTCGAGGCCGGGTCCAGCGGGTCAATTTCCACCACATAGCCGGCGCGGTTGGGCTCATTGGGATGTTTGGACACGTCAAAGCGCTCGTCCACCTTGGCAAAGCCGTAGCCCCAGTCCTTTGCGGAGACGCCATAGCGCTTGAGTTCATCGGAGACTTTGTGATCTTCATCAGCGGCGGAAAAATAGCCGTTGAAGTTTTCTTCGCACGCCAGATACGTGCCCCACGGCGTGCGCCCGTTTCCGCAATCGTTCCATGTGCCCAACGACCGTGTGCCTGTCGGGTCGGCGCCGGTTTTTAACAGGTCGTGCCCGGCGGCGGGGCCGGTCAGTTCCATCGGCGTGTCTGCCGTGATGCGGCGGTTGTAAGCAGAATCTTTGACAATCGAATAGGTGCCGCCCTGCGGTTCGATTTCCACGATGGTGAGTCCGTGGGCGTTTTTGCCCTTCATCACATCATCATCAGTTTCCGGCAGGCCGCTGTCGCGATTGCCGAAGATGATGGAGCGGTTGGTATATTCGTTGTTCAAGACAAGCACTTGCTTGTTGTCGATGACAAAAATGTCCATCCCGTCATTGTTGTCGCCCACGGTGCGGGCCTGTGTGGCGGCTGTGCCCCGTGTGGCGTCGTCAAAATCGACCGAGTCGGACCACATCGGTTCACCCCATTTGACGGGCATGTGCCATTTGTAACCGGGCGGCACGGTGATGGTGTCGGTGGTGTTGGCGGCCACAGCATCAAAACCAAACCGGTTTGCGGCAGAGGCGGCAGAGGCAGGAGAGGTGAGCGCGGTGGTTCCTGCGAGTGCTGCCACGGACCCCATGGCGAGAACACCCAGAAAACCGCGCCGTGAAATGGCGGCGTCAACGACAGCATCAAAATCGTTTTCTTCGGGCTTTGGATTTACGATCTCGTCGTAGTCGTCAAACGACATGTCTTCGACGATCGGGTCTCTGCTGGTGTCTAACTGGTCCATGGTGCTTGGCTCCTCCAAAAAAACGGATGTCTTCATCAAGCGACTTGCGCTTCCCAATTCTGCCGACGCTGATATGACAGCATCATGAACTGGATCGACCAAACGCGCCCTATCCTCATCACATCCTTATGACCGCTGATACACCCCCTTTCATCATCGCCATTGATGGCCCCGCCGCGTCCGGCAAAGGCACGCTGTCGCGCAGTCTCGCGGCGGAGTTTGGGTTGCGGCATCTGGATACGGGCCTCACCTATCGCGCGGTGGGGCGGCAATTGCTGCAAAACGGTGATCCGCTGGACGATGAGGCGGTTGCCGTGGCCGCCGCCAAGCAGGTCGATCTGGGTGCGCTCAACCGCGTTCAACTGGCGGTCCACTCCATCGGGGATGCGGCTTCAAAAGTGGCGGCCATGCCCGCCGTGCGCAGCATTTTGGTCGATTTGCAAAGGGCGTTTGCTGCCACGCCCCCCGGCGCAGTGTTGGACGGCCGCGACATTGGCACAGTGGTGTGCCCGCAGGCCAATGTGAAACTGTTCATCACGGCTTCGCCCCACGAGCGGGCCATGCGGCGGTTTAAAGAAGTGCAGGCCCATGGCACTGCGATTACGTTTGAACAAATGCTGGAAGACATCAACGAGCGGGACGCCCGCGACATAGGCCGTGCCGACAGCCCGCTGCACCCGGCCAGCGACGCCCACTTGCTAGACACGAGCGAAATGGATATAGCAGCGGCGTTCGCAGAAGCGGTGGCTATCGTGAAAGCTGCACGCTGAACGCAAACGACGATCGCTGAAGCATTCAAGGCGCTTGCTGTCCTGACTGCAAAACGGTCGGTCATCCTTGGTTAAGCGGGTGTTGATAAACCCGCAGCCAAATCAAACCCCGCCGGACTGACACCCTGCACCCCCCCGCTCATGCGGGACGCTTTTGGTTATGGCACTCATGTGTTGCAACAAAAGCAGTGTCGGATCCCGGTTTATGGAAACACAAACCCCGGTGCACCCGCCCCGACCACACGTTTGCACACTTAAGAACCGCAACGCGTTTGGGGCCCTTTGGAGCTTAAATGTCAGAAATGAACCCCTCAATGGAGGACTTTGCAGCCCTCCTCGACGAATCCTTTGCCGCGCAGTCCATTCAGGAAGGCACAGTGGTTGAAGGTATTGTGACCGCCATCGAAAAAGACATGGCCGTCATTGATGCAGGCCTGAAAGTCGAAGGCCGCGTTGCACTGAAAGAATTTGGTATGGGCGCCCGTGACGGCGGCCTGAAAGTCGGCGACACCGTTGAAGTTTACCTCGAGCGTGTTGAAAACGCCCTTGGCGAAGCTGTCCTGTCCCGTGACAAGGCCCGCCGCGAGGAAAGCTGGATCAAGCTTGAGAAGAAGTTTGAGGCTGAAGAAAAAGTTGAAGGTGTGATCTTCAATCAGGTCAAAGGCGGCTTCACCGTCGATCTGGATGGGGCAACCGCCTTCCTGCCGCGTTCGCAAGTGGACATCCGTCCCGTGCGCGACGTAACCCCGTTGATGAACACACCGCAGCCGTTCCAGATTTTGAAAATGGACCGTCGTCGCGGCAACATCGTGGTCTCCCGTCGCACCGTGCTCGAAGAGAGCCGCGCGGAACAGCGTTCCGAGATCGTCCAGAACCTTGAAGAAGGTCAGGTCGTGGAGGGTGTCGTCAAAAACATCACCGATTACGGTGCATTTGTTGATCTGGGCGGCATTGATGGTCTGTTGCACGTCACCGACATGGCATGGCGCCGCGTCAATCACCCAACCGAGATCCTGAACATCGGCCAGACGGTCCGCGTTCAGATCATCCGGGTGAACCAGGACACGCACCGCATTTCGCTGGGTATGAAGCAGTTGGAATCCGATCCTTGGGATTCAATCTCTGCCAAATATCCGCACGGCACGAAGGTCGAAGGCCGGATCACAAACATCACCGATTACGGTGCGTTTGTGGAGCTTGAGCCGGGCATCGAAGGTCTCATCCACGTCTCCGAAATGTCCTGGACGAAAAAGAACGTCCACCCGGGCAAAATTGTTGCGACCTCTCAGGAAGTCGAAGTGGTTGTGCTGGAGGTCGATCCGTCCAAGCGCCGTATCTCGCTGGGCCTCAAACAGAACCTGTCCAACCCTTGGGACACCTTTGCCGACCAGTATCCGTCCGGCACGGTTGTCGAAGGCGAAGTCAAGAACAAGACCGAATTCGGCTTGTTCATCGGCTTGGACGGCGATGTCGACGGCATGGTGCATCTGTCCGATCTGGACTGGAACCGTTCCGGCGAAGAAGCCATCGAAGACTTCAACAAAGGCGACATGGTCAAGGCCGTGGTGTTGGATGTGGACGTCGACAAAGAGCGCATCTCTCTTGGCATCAAGCAGCTTGACGGTGCCGATCCAATGGAAGGTGGCGACGCCGGTGAAATCCGCCGCAACTCCATCGTGACCGCAGAGGTCATGAAGGTCACTGATGGTGGCCTGGAAGTGCGCATTGCCGACACGGAAATCGACGCATTCATCCGCCGTGGTGATCTGTCCCGTGACCGCGATGAGCAGCGCCCAGAGCGTTTCTCCGTTGGCCAGAAGATCGATGCCCGCGTGACGTTGTTCGACAAGAAAAACCGCAAGGTCAATCTGTCGGTCAAGGCGCTGGAGATCGCAGAAGAGAAAGAAGCCGTCGCACAGTATGGTTCTTCCGATTCGGGCGCATCTTTGGGCGATATCTTGGGCGCGGCTCTAAAAGGCCGTGGCGACGACGCCGACACCTGATCACGCTCCGTCTTCTCAAAAGACATAAAACATCAAAGAGGCCTGCCGGTGGAAACTGGTGGGCCTTTTTCTTTTCGTGTCTGCTAAGACTGCTTCAAACTGGATCCATGCATATGACGGTACAACTGCGCTGCGGCACTAGGAGTTTGTGAGCAGATGACGTAAGGTGACGATGGACAAGCCGCTTGCGAAACAATGCCTTGGGGGCAGTGAGAGCCATGCGGCCTATGGGGCTTTCACCAAGTGACGGACGCAGGGCAACGCTATAGGGGCGATGGATGGACACGCGGTTGCGCGATGTTCGTAGATGCCG
>JBCBYZ010000083.1:0-14676 GCA_039815595.1 Pseudomonadota bacterium
CTCCTTGGGGGAGACCACGAATTGACGAGAACATTTTAAACACACCTGAAACCAACAAGTTGGTCTCTGGTATTTGTAACATTCTCGAAAAACGTGTCCGCCGAAGTCTCGTATGGTTCCGTAACAGTAAAAGGAAATACTATTAGAACCGGCAGAACTTCGCCGCCCACGTTTCTCTTTCTTCATATTTAATTGTCAAATAACAGAAACGCACAGCGCTTCGTTGAACCGGGTGCAAAAAGCCAAAGCTAAGCGCTTACCAATTCAAGGTAGGTTTTCGCGGTTGCGACGCCTTTCCGGGGTGACTGACAGTGGGAAATTTGCCGTGGCGTTGTCCGCGTCGTCAGTGGGCGCTGTATAGGCCGAGCGCCCTCAAAGTGTCAACACGCCTTTTTAAGTTTTTGCGCATTTCTCTAACTTTTTTTGACAGGCGCTCAACCAGCCCAAAGAGACCGGGCACAGCTTCCAATATATATGTAGGCATTTCGCAAATGCCAGGTCCACTGGTGTGCTGACTTCCGGCTAGCACACGCACTTGTCAGGTGCCGGAACAGCTATAACGCCATTCGCAACGCAGCGGGCATTGGCGCAGGATCAGGCATGCGGTAAACATCGCCATCGTTGGTGCGGCCCTGCCCACCCGGTCGGTCGTGTCTGAAAACTAAGGTAGGTGCTGTGAAGAACGCTGATCATTCCAATTCGGTTCGAAACACGCTTGGGGACGAGCCCGCAATCCTTGGAACCCAAGGTCGCCGCCTTCCTGACCGACGCCGGGTCAGCATGCGCTGGCTGAGCGGCACTGTACTCACCGGATTTAGCTCCATCTTTCTTATGGGTGGTGCACTTTATGCAGCGTTTGATGGACGCGAAACGATGACAGAGCACGCAAGCACTCTGTCGGCTCTCAATGCGCGCAGCGATCAGCAAACGGTCATCAAAGGCGACCGCCCCACCGCAATCATTGCCGAAGCGCCCAAACGCGAGCGCATTTTGCAGGTGCCAACCATGACGCAGGAAAACGGCGTCGGTGTCGTCCGCAAACGACCGTTTGCATTTGTCGAAGCGCCGTTGGCGGTCGCAGGTTTGTCCGATCTGTCTTATCCGGCCTTCAACCCACTGCGGGTCTTCAGCACGTCTGGCGCCAGCCGCACCAAAGCCGTCAGCAGTGATGTGATATACTCCGCCGATATCGAAGGCGAAGTGCGCATCATGGAAGAGCCCTTCGACACCAGCGCTCAAATTGTATTTGCCGACAGCACCGTCTCAAAAACCGCCATTGAACGGTCGGTCCGCGCCGCCCGGGCCCAATTGATCAACGACACCGCGCAAGTCACAGACCAGGTATATGTCGATCTGGCCCGCTTTTCCTTGCAGGAGAGCGCGGCCCCCGTCAGCGGATTGGACATTCGAATCGTTGCCGAAAACGAATCGTCCCGCCTTCAAGTGGCACCGTCCCAGATCAGTGAGCGGTACGTGGAGCGCGTGGTCGCCATGGACGAGCCCCAAACCTTGCGGGCAGCTCTTGAAACCATGGAGTTTGAGCAAACAAGCATGAACAGCCTTTTGGATGTGCTGATCGGCGAGTTTGGGGCATCAGAGCTGAGTGCGGGAACGAAACTGCGTTTCGCCTATAGAGAGACGCGAGAGGACTTCACGCAACAAAAAGTGGATCGCATGATCCGCCGGGTTTCGATCTATCGCGGGGGACAACACCTCAAGACCGCTGCTCTTAACGACGATAACACGGTGGTGTGGGCCACAGAACCGGCCCCCATCCCCGCCGTGGCGGCCGACGATGCTTTACCAGACTTATCTGTGGCCACTGTCACCAGCGCAAATCTGCCAACGCTGTATGACGGGCTCTACCGCGCAGCACTGTCACAAGGCCTTAACAAGAAACAGGTTCAGCAAATCATTCAAACCGTGGCGTTTGACGTCGAGTTCAAAAAACGCATCGACCCGAACGACCGGTTGGAAGTTTTCCATTCGCTGGAGGAAGGCCAAGCCAAAGCCACGGACGCATCTGAAGTGCTCTACATCGCCCTGACCTCCCAAGGTGTGCGCCGCCAATACTACCGCTTCCGTGCCTCGGATGATGGTTCCGTCGACTACTATGACGAGCGCGGAAAAAGCGCCAAAAAGTTCCTACTGCGCAAACCTGTTCCCAATGGCAAGTTTCGTTCGCCCTTCGGCATGCGCCGTCACCCGATCTCTCGGGTGCGCAAAATGCACAATGGCGTGGATTTTTCTGCCCCACGCGGCACACCCATTGTGGCCGCCGGCAATGGCATTGTAGAGAAGATCGGCTGGGCCGGTGGATATGGTCGCCAGATTATCCTGCGGCACGCCAACGGGTATAAAACGTCCTACAATCACATGCACCGTTTTGCCAAAAGGTCCAAAAAAGGCGCGCGTGTCCGCCAAGGACAGATCATAGGCACTGTTGGATCAACAGGCTATTCCACGGGACCGCACCTGCACTATGAGGTGCTGGTAAACGGCCGTCGTGTAAACCCGATGAAAATTCGTCTGCCGGAAGGCCGCTCTCTCAGCGGCAAGGCCCTGACCGCTTTTAGGCAGGAGCGCGATCGCATCGATGCGCTGCTGCAAAGAGCTCGCCAACCGCAAGTTACAGTGGCCTCTGCAAACTAGACTGCCTGCGCCTGCTCTTTGTCCGGCTTAATGAAAAAGCCAACCACACTGCCCAAAAGCGTGACGGTCGCAACCACCAGACAAAGCGCAATCATAACATGGTTCATGGCAACCCGTTGCAAGTCTTGTGTGGCAGGAGTGAACAGTCCGCCCGTGAGCCTCTCGCCGAAACCGGAAATTGCAAGCAATTGCGCAATGTCCTGCGGCAAGTCGCCAGCCAACACCATGTATTGGTAGCCCCACGTCGCCAAACCGCCTAAGGCGGCCACGGCCAGCAGGCTCGCCAAACGGGAAACCATATTGTTGATCGCAGACGCTGATCCGGTTTCATCATCCTGGACGGAAGCCATGATCGCCGTTGAGACAGGCGAAGCGCAAAACCCAAAGGCGATGCCCATCAAAGCCAAAGCTGGCAAAAGGCCAAACCAGTAATTCTGGTAGGCGATGGCAGCGGCGATGCAGACATGTGCAGCAGCAGCCAAGAACGGCCCAACCATCAAAAATCCGCGCACGCCAAAGCGGTCGCTCAACCGTCCGACGATGGGAGACAGGATGGCGATGGCAATGCTGAAAGGCATGAACACCCCACCGGCATAGGTTTCAGGCAACTGCCACGCCACCACCAAGAGCATGGGCAAAAAGAAAAACGGCAAAGCGAGACCAGACCAGACGATCAATGTCAGCAGGTTAGCGGACCGAAAAAGGGGCCGGGCAAACAAGTCTGCTTTCAACATCGGATAAGCCACGCGGGCTTCAAACAACAAAGCGCCTGCTCCCACGAAAAGCCCCAGCACCACCAGCGCCCATATCCAAGGGGTACCGCCCTGTTCTCCTAGAAGTGTCAGCCCCAAAGCCAAAGCACCCATAGAGCATGTCACCAAAACGGCACCGATGAAATCCAGCGGTGTTTTGCTGCGCATCTCATCTTCGGGCACTCGCAATACCAACAAAGCCACGCATACCAGTCCGACCGGCAGATTGATCGCAAATATCCAGCGCCAGGCATCTCCACCCAGATAGGTCAAAGCGAACCCACCGATGAGAGGACCCACCGATGTCGTGATTGCGGAGGCTGCAACCCAAATACCCAACGCACGGCCCCGTTCCTCCGCTGGATAATGCACGGCAATCAGCGCCATGCTGCAGGGTATCATCACGGCGGCCCCCATGCCTTGGAGCGCTCGAAAGATGATCAACTGCTCCGCAGTTTGCGCCACCGCGCATAAAAGCGATGCGGCAACGAAAGCAACGATCCCCGCCACAAACGCGCGTCGCAATCCATAGCGATCCGCCAAACCGCCGCCCAGCAACATCAAAGCAGCCAAGAACAACATATAAGCGTTGGAAACCCACTGAACCTGGGCAAATGTCGCCCCAAGATCAGCCCGGATTTGAGGAAGGGCGACAGCCACTACAGACCCGTCAATAAAACCCAGCGCGCTCGCCAAGATGGCAACACTTAAAACAAAGATACGCCGCTCCGGAGGACAAAGCGGCGTTCTTGCCGATGAACCAGAGTGACTTGGCGCACCGGTTTCATTTTGCTTGCTGGGAAGAGTATCAGGCTGACCAACAGGCGGGACGGCACTCATTGCGATGGCCTTTTAACCAAAACTCAGGCCGTGACCCTATCCGGTTGTAACGTCAGCCACCATATCTTTTGCGTACGTAGTGATTGGGCTCAGCCCTTGAACTCCACAGTCACACCGGCCCGCACCAGACGCGCCAGCTCATTTGCATCCCAATTGGTTAGCCGTATGCAGCCGTTAGACTTGGTCTTACCAATCTGATCCGGTCGCGGCGTGCCGTGAATGCCGAACTGTCCTTGGACAGGGCAATCCATACGGAACCGACTGGGCCATTGGGACCGGGCGGAACTACTAAAATCTTGTCATTGGTGCCCTGTTGGAAGTTCTTCTTCGGATCGTAAGTGTATTGCGGGTTGAACGCGACACGCGCAATCGAATGCGTACCGCTTGGAGATGGGGTTGCCCGCGAACCGATTGTGGCTGGATAGGCAGCAACCAACTTGCCGTTTCGGTCATAGGCACGCACCTGCTTTTGCTCTTTATCGGCCACCAGATAGTGCACTTTGGTTTGCACCGGCGTGCCAACGGCGGGCACTTGTATCGTTTCACCCGTCCGAAAAGCGGCGGCAGGGTTCAAAGCCTTTAAGGCGGCTTCGGTAACGTGAAACTTCTCGGCCAGTTTTTCGACCACAGACGTGAAGGCCATCGATTTCATTTGCGCCTTACGGGCGTAGTCGATGGGAATGCGCGAGACAAAAGGCCCGCTCACATCTTTGGCGGTGAGCGTATGCAATGTCAGGGCAGCACCGCCGCTCTTGCTCAACGCTTTTGCCAGTTGGGCGGGCTTGCGCAGATCAACCTGTTTGCCCTTAGCAAGCCCATACGCGCTCAGCGCCTTTTCGACATTCGTACCCCATTTCCCATCGATCACACCGGGGGAAAAACCGGCGCGGTCCAACACGATTTGCAATTCCATCATCCGCGTCGGCCCATAGGGCGGCTTGGACAGAGACGGGATGGGTTCAACCGACTGCAAAGGGGCCGACTCATTCGGCAGGCTGGCCACTTGCGTCTCACCGCCGTCGTCAGGCAGTTGAACATCGCCAGCGCTATCGAGCGACGGCCTTGCAGTCTGCGGAAGCACCGGCTGCTGCCCGGCACCAAATTGATCGTCAAACGGTTTCTGGGCTCGGCTTTGACCAAGCGGTTCCAGTGCGCCGCGCTCCACCTTCGGTTCAGCACCCAAGGCCAAAGCATCGTTTTGCTGCGGTCGAACTTTCTGCACCGGCTTGATGCGTTTCCGCGGCTCCCAAAGCGGTGCCTCTTCGTACTGGTCTTCGAACCAAGGGCGATTGTCTAACCGGCGCGCACGCAGCCGGTCCGAGAGTTCCTGACGTCTCAGCGCCCGCATCCGCCGCCGTTCCTGCCGCAACGCACGGCGTTGAAGAGAACGCTCCAACCGCTGTTGAAACCGGTCTTCAAACCGTCGTTCGTAGCCTCTCTCGTAGTAGGCATCGTCATCCCAACGATCGCCTTCAAAAAACGCTTCGCCCTCACGGTCGGGGCGGGCACGACGGTCGCCATAGCGTTGATCCAACCAGTCTTCCTCGCGCCACAACCGCTCAATCACGCGACCCGTGCGCCGATCCACCAGATAGCGGCGTCCTTGATCATCCTGAATAATATCGTGCGCAACGGGAGAGACCTGTTCCAGCCAGCCCGCCCCACGCCAGTCTTCACCACGCGCGGTATCGGGCACGACGGACGTCCCGACAAATAGACTCAAAAGCAGCGGGGAAAGCACCAAAACTGACTTGCGGATCATACTCATGTTCCCTGATCAAGATTGACGGACTGCGGCAAACCAACAGCTCACCGAAAGTTAACGCGGTCATAAAGCGTGGGAGATGAACCGGACATGAAAAAGGCCCCGACCGGCACTTTCGCCAATCGGGGCCATTTCTAACGCTCTTTTAATGCAACGGATTAAGCTGCGTGACGGTCATCCGAGTTGCCACTATTGGTGTCATCCGGCGCCGGAGCCGCCTCAAACGAATTCACATCAACGGCCTGTTTGGAGCCAACAGTGCGAAACTGCAGACGCTCCGTGCCGGAAGTGACCGCGATGGTATCGCCGTCGCGAATGTCTCCGCTCAACACTTTTTCAGCCAACGGATCCTGTAACGCCGTTTGGATCACCCGTTTCAGCGGTCGGGCACCATAGGCCGGGTCATAACCCTTTTCGGCCAGCCAATTGATCGCGTCTTCGTCCAGTTCCAGCGAAACCTTACGGTCAGCCAACAGCGCTTCGAGCCGGCGCAACTGAATGCGCACGATGGCCGCCATGTTGGAACGCTGCAACCGGTGAAACAGGATGGTTTCATCCACGCGGTTTAGGAATTCCGGTCTGAACGAGGCTTTCACCACTTCCATCACCATATCCCGCACACTGTCGACTTCTTCACCATCCTTCATGTTCACAAGGAACTCGGACCCAAGGTTGGACGTCATGATGATCAGCGTGTTGCGGAAATCGACCGTTCGCCCCTGCCCGTCCGTCAAACGGCCATCGTCCAAGACTTGCAGCAGCACGTTGAACACGTCCGGATGTGCTTTTTCGATCTCGTCAAACAGCACCACCTGATAGGGTCTGCGCCGCACAGCCTCGGTTAAGGCTCCACCTTCTTCATAGCCAACATAGCCGGGAGGGGCACCGATGAGCCGGGCAACGGAGTGCTTCTCCATATATTCCGACATGTCGAGGCGAACCATTGCAGCATCATCATCAAACAGATAATCCGCCAGCGCCTTGGTCAATTCCGTTTTGCCGACCCCTGTCGGGCCCAAGAAGATGAACGAACCCAGCGGCCGGTTCGGGTCTTGCAACCCGGCACGGGACCGCCGCACAGAGCGCGCGACGGCAGACACGGCCTCGACCTGACCCACAACGCGTTCGCCAAGCTCGTCTTCCATGCGCAGCAGTTTCTCGCGCTCGCCTTCGAGCATCTTGTCGACGGGAATACCGGTCCAGCGCGACACCACCTGTGCGATGTGAGACGGCGTGACCGCTTCGTCCACCAAAGCCGCATCTTGATCAGCCGGCTCATCATCGGCGAGTTTTTTCTCCAGATCGGGAATAACGCCGTAGGACAACTCACCGGCCCGCGCGAGGTTGCCCTCACGTTGCGCGATTTCCAATTCGGACCGGGCGTGGTCCAACTGTTCCTGCAGGTCCCGGGTGCCGGACAAACGGTCCTTCTCGGCCATCCAACGGGCGGAAAGTGCCTGCGCCTTTTCCTCCAGATCGGATAAGTCCACTTCCAGTTTATCCAGCCGGTCGCGCGAGGCTTCATCGGTCTCTTTTCCAAGCGCTTCCCGTTCGATTTTCAACTGGATGATGCGCCGGTCAAGTTCGTCCAACTCCTCCGGCTTGGAATCAACCTGCATGCGCAATCGCGATCCGGCCTCGTCCATCAAGTCGATGGCTTTGTCCGGCAAGAACCGATCGGTTATGTAACGGTTGGACAGCGTTGCAGCAGAAACCAGAGCGCTGTCAGCAATCCGAACACCGTGGTGGAGTTCATATTTCTCTTTTATGCCGCGCAAGATTGAGATCGTGTCTTCCACCGTGGGTTCACTGATGAAAACCGGTTGGAACCGGCGGGCCAAGGCCGCGTCTTTCTCAACATGCTTGCGATATTCATCCAACGTGGTGGCACCAACGCAGTGCAACTCGCCCCGCGCCAAAGCTGGCTTGAGCAAATTGGAGGCATCCATGGCGCCATCGCTTTTACCAGCCCCCACGAGCGTGTGCATTTCATCGATGAACAGCACAATACCGCCGTCGGCGCTTTGCACTTCAGACAGCACAGCCTTCAACCGTTCCTCGAACTCACCCCGGTATTTTGCACCGGCAATCAAAGCGCCCATATCGAGGGCAAGCAATTGCTTGTCGCGCAGGCTTTCAGGCACATCGCCGTTGACGATGCGCAGAGCCAAGCCCTCGGCGATGGCCGTTTTACCCACTCCGGGCTCACCGATGAGGACAGGATTGTTTTTCGTGCGGCGGGCCAGAACCTGGATGGCGCGGCGGATTTCTTCATCCCGCCCGATGACAGGGTCCAGTTTACCTTCACGGGCATCTTTGGTCAGATCATGCGCGTATTTTTTGAGCGCGTCATATCCGTCCTCAGCCGACGCGCTGTCGGCGCTGCGGCCTTTGCGTACAGTTTCAATTGCTTGGTTTAATCCAGTCGGCGTAATGCCTGCGTCGCGCAAAATCGCGTGGGTGACGGCAGACTTTTCCAGAGCCAGAGCCAGCAAAAACCGTTCGACAGTGACAAAACTGTCGCCGGCCTTCTTGGCCACCTTTCCAGCTTGATCAAACACCTTGGCAAGAGGTTGCGAAAGGTACACCCCACCATTGCTGCCGCTGACCTTAGGCAGTTTGTCGACCGCTTCCTGCGTTTTTTCATGCGCCAGACGGGCGTCGCCCCCGGCGCGTTCAATCAAAGAAGACGCAAGGCCTTGATCATCATCCAAGAGGATTTTGAGTAGGTGTTCAGCGGTGAGTTGTTGATGTCCATCGGCCAACGCTTTGGCCTGTGCGGCCTGCACAAAACCGCGCATCCGTTCGGTGTAGTTTTCTAAATTCATAACAATCGTCCTTCTTGTAAGCAGCACCCCGAAGCGACGCTGCAACAGTTCAGATCAGGCCCCATTATGGCGACCCTCATTGGGTATGTAGGCGCGAAACCGATGATGTGAAGGGCGCGAATGTTGACTTGTATTTGTAACCTTGACGTTACATGGTGGTTGTGTAACCTTAACGTTACATAACCACCATTCTTTGCAGACATTGGAGAGAAAAATGACACCGGACCAAATCACTCTTGTGCGGGATGGCGTCTCGGCGGCGGTTGGACTGGTATGCGGTGTGGGGGTCGCACTCAGCCTGTTTACCAACGGGCCGCACAGCTGGTTGTTTTGGGTCGCACTCATCGTCGGGGGAACGGGCATTGCACTGATCTCCGCAACTACCCTTTTCAATGTCAAAGCGACGGAAGTATCGGCAGACGAACAGGATCGGCATGTGCGCACGACAAGCGCCGCTCGCGGATACTGGGTGATGGTATGGGCATTTGGTGCTGCCATTCTGGCAGCATGGGCCGGCTGGATCAGTCTGGAACGTGCCTTGATTGCCGTGCCGTTGCTGGCCGTATCCGTAGAGTGCCTAAGCTCATCTCTCTTGTCTCAGGCCGGACATCGAAACGGCCTGGCCCACGGTGAGTGAACTTACAAACACGCTGCGCGCCCGCAGAACGGACATGGGGTATACCCAGGCGGGATTGGCGGAAAAAATCGGCGTTTCCCGCAAAACCATCAACACGATTGAGAACAATGTGTTCACACCGTCAACAACACTTGCTCTGAAACTGGCACATGCGCTCGAGACGACGGTGGAAGATTTATTTCAACTCAAAGCGCCATGAGAGACCAGCAAGCAAACCCGCGAGGGATGACGCCCTCGCCTATTCGCCCGTTAAAAACGCGGGCAACGCACTGGCGTCATCGGAAGCTGCAACGGATGCCTTGGGTTTCTTTGGTACTTTCTCAGCCTTCGGTGCCTTTTCGCCGTCTTCAGCCGCTTTGCGCGGACGGCGGGCGCGACGCGGTTTGACTTCGGCCTCATCACCATCAGCGGCACCGTTAGTGGCCGCATCTTCGGTTGGCTGTGGCTTCAACGTCACCTCAACAGGTGGTTCATCAAGTGTCGGTTGAGGACCGTCTCCGGCAGACGCCTCAGCACCATTGCCGGCATCAGCAACCACTTTAGTTTCATCGCGCTCGTCGTTGCGGTTTTCGCCACGGCTTTCGTTGCGACCCCGACGCTGGCGGCGACCGCGATTGTCTTCGCCATCCCCATCCGCACCATCTTCATTGCGCGGGCCTTCACGGCGGGCGCGCTCTTCTTCGCGTTTGGCCTGCTCTTCTGCCAAGGCCGCCTGCGCCGTTGCGATGAGGCGGTTATAGTGTTCAGCAAACTGCCAATAGCTCTCGGCGGCCACCGTGTCGCCAGCCGTTTGTGCATCACGCGCCAGCTGGGTGTATTTCTCGGAAATATGGGCCGCCGTGCCACGGATGCGCACATCGGGCCCGTTGCTTTCCATCGACCGGTTCAGCTGGTTCCGGTTGTTGTTATTGTTATTATTGCGATTGTTGTTGTTCCGGTTGCGCGAACGCTGTCGGTTCTGCTGTTGACCTTGTCTCATCCAACACTTCTCTTTGTGGCGGCAAACCAAACTGGGTGGAAATACGGCCTATGCTCCGTCCTTGGAGCATCTCAAGCCCTTTCGGGCGATAGGGCATATCTGCCCGGCAAATTGTCATGAGCCTGTTCATAGCACCAACCCACCCCAACATCGGAGAGGAAGTTACGGCGCGGTAATTTGAAGTGCTCGTACTGTTATCATCAACTGGCGGCTTAGCGCTGAAACGGAAGCGATCCGATTTCCCTCACTCAACATTTAGGATGCAATCCTAAGTGTCACAAATTGTAGGGAACCAGCGGCACCAATTGCCTGCTCCCTATTGTGGTAGACATTGTTTCGCGAATTGCAACCACTTTTTTTCGTGATCCAAAACCACTTGCCCCCTTCCGGCAGCGCATCCTTATAGCAAAACCAAAACGCGATCCCGTCCCGCGAGATCGTGATACACGCCCTCGCAAGTCCAGCCAGCGGCTTGCGCCAGCGCCCGCACAGGATCAGCTTGATCATAACCGATCTCCAACGCCAAAAACCCATGCGGTTTTAGATAAGTCCGCGCCCCACAGACCAACACGCGGTACGCGTCCAAACCGTCCATACCGCCATCCAGCGCCAAGCGGGGGTCGTGGTCTTTCACTGAGCTATCAAGACCATCCACCATTTTGGACGCAATATAGGGCGGGTTTGAAACGATAAAGTCGTACGTTTCTTCAAGCGGAGCAAACCAACTGCCCTGCAAAAACCGGCATCGTTCTGCGAGGCCATTTTGTTCGGCGTTCGCGCGCGCCATACCCAATGCGTCTGTCGATAGGTCGGTTAAGGCAGCTTGCGCATGGGGCAATTCACTCAAAAGGGCGAGCGCTACGGCACCCGTACCGGTGCCCAAATCAGCAAAATGCCAAGGGGCGGACGCGCCGCCAGGCAGGGACTTCAAGCGCGCCAGTACTGTCTCGACCAAAATCTCAGTATCATCGCGCGGTTCAAGGGTCGCAATGTTCAAGGAAAGATCAAGCCCATGGAAGTTGCGTTTGCCGATGACGCGGAACACGGGGGTCATCCGCGCCAGCTCAACCTGCTCAAAGAAACGAACTTGTTCATGTTCGCTGAGCGCATCGTGCGAACGGGCAATCAATCCAGCACTGTCCGTCTTGAGGCAGTCTTTCATCAACAACCGAGCCACCAGCTGAGGATCATCCCCAGCCGCTGTTGAACCTAAAAGGGTCTCGACCGCCTTTTTCAAAGCGTCCTGCACACGCATCAAGCCGACCCTTCGTCCCCCAATGCCGCCAAAAGACTGGCCTGATAATCAGTTATCAACGCATCAAACATCTCGTCCAAGCCTTCGCCCTGGATCATCCTGTCTAGCTTATAAAGGGTTAGATTGATCCGATGATCGGTCACGCGGCCCTGTGGGAAATTGTAGGTGCGGATGCGTTCGGAACGGTCCCCGGACCCCACCTGCCCGCGACGGGAGTCGGCACGTTCCTGATCAGCTTTTTGGCGTTCCATGTCGTAGAGCCGGCTGCGCAACTCCTTCATGGCCGAAGCCCGGTTCTGGTGTTGAGATTTCTCCGCAGCCATCACCACCACACCGGTGGGAATGTGCATAATACGCACCGCAGAGTCGGTCGTGTTTACGTGCTGCCCGCCCGCACCTGACGCCCGCATCGTATCAATGCGGATGTCTTCATTGCGAATTTCGATGTCCACTTCTTCCGCTTCCGGCAACACCGCCACAGTTGCAGCAGACGTATGGATGCGCCCGCCCGACTCGGTCTCCGGTACACGTTGAACGCGATGAACGCCGGACTCAAATTTTAACCGTGCAAACACGCCCCGACCGGAAATCGATGCCACAATCTCTTTATAGCCGCCAACTTCACCGGCGCTTTCGGAAAGGACCTCCACCTTCCATCCATGTGTCTCCGCATGGCGCTGATACATGCGAAACAAATCACCGGCAAAAAGTGCAGCCTCCGAACCACCCGTGCCTGCACGCACTTCCAAAATCGCGTTCTTGCTGTCTGCGGAATCTTTCGGCAGCAGCAAAACCTGTAACGCCTGCTGCAACTCTTCGATGCTTTGACGAACGGTCGGAAGTTCCGCTTCCGCCATTTCCTTCATGTCATCGTCGTCGCCTTCAGCCAGTTCCGTCAGATCAACCAACTCACTTTCAGCGGCACGCAGAGTTTCAATCTGTTCCACCACTGGGCCAAGCTCTGAGTATTCCGACGCCAGTTTGACATAGGTTTCAGGGTCGGGATTTTCGCTCATTTGGGTCTGGATGAGCTGATGGCGCTCAACCAGTTGGTCCATTTTTTCCTTGGGCAAAAGGCTCACGGGCGGGTCCGTTCTGTTTCGGGCGGTGTTGGGATTTGTATAGGCGTCTCAGCAGATTTGGCGAAACGTCTAAGCATTGAAGATTGGAACGCCGTGTTGATCGGCGTAATCGGTCAAAACTTCGGTTACCGTCTGTGATCCAATACGGTCATCCACCATGGCGTTGACCATCTGAGTAACGGAGACAAGATCGATTGAGCGCACCATCTCCTTGAGCGGACCAACCGATGACGGCGGCATCGAGATTGCTCGATAACCAATACCCAAACGTGCCAGCGCTGAAAGCGGCTCGCCCGCCAACTCACCACACAGTTGAAATGGCGTGTTGGTGCGCCCTGCGGCGCGGGCTATCTCCCGCAACGCCCTGAGAAAGGACCGCGACATGGGGTTAAAGCGGTTGGCCAGATGAGAATTCGTGCGGTCACTTGCAGCGATAAACTGAAACAGATCATTCGACCCAACTGAAACAAAGTCCACCTTTTGCATCAATTCATCCAACTGCCACAGCAGACTGGGCACCTCGATCATCGCTCCCAGTTTGATCGCAGCGGGCAATTCATGCCCGTGCTGTTTCTGACCGGCAATTTCCTTGTCCAACAAAGCCCGCACCTGGTCGATCTCGGTCACCATGGTGATCATGGGAAGTTTTATTTTCAGGTCTCGCCCCGCAGCAGCTTTCAGCAAAGCGCGCATTTGCATACGCAACAGGCCCGGGCGATCAATCGACAAGCGGATCGCGCGCCAACCCAAAGCCGGGTTATCCTCTTTCACAGAACGCAAGTAGGGCAGGATCTTATCACCGCCAATGTCGAGAGTTCGGAACGTCACCGGCTTACCGTTCGCCGCATCCAAAACCGAACGATAAAACCGCTCCTGTTCACCAGCCCGTGGCAGTGAACTGGCCAACATAAACTGCAATTCAGTGCGAAAAAGCCCAACACCAACCGCGCCGGAAAGCTCTAGCTGAGGCAGGTCCACGCTCAAACCTGCGTTCAACAACAGATCAATTTCACACCCGTCTTGCGTAACAGCCGGTTCGTGGCGCAAAGCATCGTATCGCGCTGCCCGGCGGGCGCGGAATTCAAGCCGCTCATCATAGGAAGCGAGCACTTCATCGGCGGGCCGCAGATGCACATCACCCGTCTCGCCATCAACGATGAGAACATCGCCCTTTTCCGCCCGGGCCACGGCTGTTTCCGCCCGACCGACAACGGCTATACCCAATGCCCGGGCCACAATAACCACATGGCTGGTGGCTGTTGCCTCATCGATCAAAAGCCCCTTGAGATGCTCGCTGCTGTAATCCAGCAGTTCGGCGGCTCCCATCGTGTTGGCCACAACCACAAAGTCTTCCGCAAGGGCCATATCGTCGGGTGAATCCCCGGACAATTGTTTCATCAAACGACGGGCAAGATCGTCGAAATCGTTCATCCGTTCCCGCAAATAGGGATCGGCAGACCGGTTAAGCGCGGAATGGTTTTCCTGCCGGATACGCTCCACAGCACCTTCAGCACTGAGCCCATCGCGCACAGCGCTTTCGATGCGCCGCAACCACCCACGATCATGGGCAAACATGCGGTAGCTTTCCAAAACGTCGATGTGCTCGGTTTCAGCCGCGTCCAAGGCACCTTCAAAGTTCCGGTTGATCATCGCATCAACAGATGTGCGCAGTGCCTCCATGGCGTCGCGAACGCGTCGAAGTTCGACCTCTTCGTCATCGTTGAACAACCGCTCCACCACAACGCGCGGCTCATGCAACACAACACGCCCGACAGCTATGCCCGGGGCAAGCCGGTCGCCGGCGATGCTGACGGGGGCAGTCAGATCAAGATCTTCACCCTGCCGCGACAAACCCGTGAGTTCCCCGGAGGCCACAAGATCGGAAA
>JBCBYZ010000182.1:0-4547 GCA_039815595.1 Pseudomonadota bacterium
AAGGGCGTGCTCTACCACCGCGTGATGGAGGATTTTGTTACTCATCGCCTCGACGTCACTGCATCCACCGCCTTCAACGATCACCTTCAAGTGGCGAAATACGCCTTTGATGCCGAAGAGTTGGCCGACGATGTGATGGCGGTCTGGCTGCACCGGTTCAGCGATGCCCTTAAACCCTATCTGGAATGGCAGGCGGAGCGTGTGCCCACCACACGCGCCATTGAGGTCGAGTTGTTTGGCCGCGCATCCAACGAGTTGGTGGACTTCACACTGACGGGTCGTCTCGACCGGCTGGATACCCTGTCTGATGGCACGCTGGCGCTATGGGATTACAAAACCGGCAACGGTCCCTCCGTCAAAGCTGTAACCCAGTTCAAAGCACCGCAATTGCCGCTGACGATTGCCATGCTCACCCGTGATAGCTTCGAAACCAACTTAGAGGGAGCAGTCGGTGAGGCTGGCTACATCCGCCTCCAACCCGGCGACAAGTTCAAAGGCGACCCCGTTAGGCTTACGGACGGGACGCTGGAACAACTGGGTGATAGGGCGTGGCAAAAACTGCAACGTCTGATCCTAGCCTATGCCAATGCGGATAAGCCCTATCTGTCCAAAGCCAGACCAATCCTGGATCGCGATTATCGGGTCGACTACGATCATCTCGCCCGCGTGAAAGAGTGGGCGTTGTCGCAGGACGACGATGATGATTTCGATGGCGGGAGCCGTGATTGATGTCTGGGTTCACCATTGATTCGCAGACTGAAGCGCAACAGGCGCTGGCGGCAGACCCTGCCCACACCGTTTGGGTGTCGGCCAATGCTGGCTCCGGTAAGACATATGTCCTCACCAACCGCGTAGTGCGCTTGCTGTTGCAAGGGGCCGAGCCTTCCAAAATTCTTTGCCTGACTTTCACCAAAACAGCCGCCGCACAAATGTCCGCAAAAGTGTTTGAGCAGTTGGCCGATTGGGCTTTGATGGATGACGGGGCCCTCAACAAAGCTTTGGAAAAACTGGAGGGTTTTACACCCAACAAGGCCCGCCGTGACGAGGCGCGCAGGCTCTTCGCCAGAGCTTTGGAGACGCCGGGCGGCCTCAACATTCAAACGATCCACGCTTTTTGCGAACGCCTGCTGCACCGCTTTCCACTGGAAGCCAATGTGCCGGGTCACTTTCAGGTCATGGACGAGGCCGAGCAGACCCTAACGATGGAAGAAGCGCGGACAGAGACGCAGTTGGAAGCCATCCGAGAACCCGACAGCGCCGTGGCGCTGGCTTGGTCTGCCATCATGGGCGCGGCGAGCGACGGTGCATTTGATAAGGTCTTAAACGATGTCATCAAAGACCGGGAGCGTTTCACCGGTTGGTCAGCCACTCACAGCAGTGAGGCTGCTGTGCATCGGGCGGTTAAACAAACGCTTGATCTGCCGGACAATGAGACAGCGGAAAGTGTGTTGGAGGATTTTAGGCGCAATTTCGTCGCAGATCACGATAACTGGAAAAGGTTGATTGAACTCTCGAACACCGTTGGGGGCATTCGAGCCAAACAGCAAGCCAAGTGTATACAGTCTGCGCTTGAAGAAACTGAATTGGAGGGCTTTGTAGCCCATCTAAAACAAGCGCTGTTGAAAGACGATGGTACTGTTGGACCACAAAAGGCGATTCCCTCGAACCCGATTTGCGAGCAATGGCCGGATGCTAAGAATTGGCTCAGTCGGTGGTGTGACAGGGCCGCTTCCTTGTTGGACAAAATAAAGTCTCACAGAACCGTCGAAAACACCGCACACTTCATCACATTTGCCCGCGCGATGCTGGCTCGCTTCGACGCCAAGAAACGCCGTCGGGGCCTTTTGGACTACAATGATCTGATCGAACAGACCGCCAATCTCCTCACCCGTCGTGAGGCGCGGGCCTGGGTTCTGTATAAGTTGGACATGGGCATCGATCATGTCTTGGTGGACGAGGCGCAGGACACCAGTCCGCGCCAATGGGATGTAATCCGTGCGTTGATTGAAGAGTTCTTCAGCGGTGAAACCGCGCGCGACGGAAGCCAAAGAGCTGCCCGCACCATGTTTGCAGTGGGGGATGAAAAACAGTCAATCTATTCATTCCAGGGCGCACGACCGCATCTGTTTTCAGAGACAAAAAGCCATGTAGAAAAACGAGCCGGGCCAGCCTTTCAGGACAGCACACTCACCCTCTCTTTCCGGTCTGCCACGGATGTTTTGCAATTGGTGGACCATGTGTTTGCCGTACCCGGTCAGAGTGATGGCTTGAGCGCGTCCGATGGTGCGCCCGTTCACACGGCGGCGAGACGAGATGCGGTCGGTTGTGTGGATCTTTGGCCCTTGATGAAGGCCATAAAATCAGACGAAGAAGAGGACTGGGAAAAGCCCTCCGGTCGGGACCGGCATCAGGCCGTGGTTCTTGCAGACCGTGTTGCTGAGACCATCCACACTTGGGTGCGAAAGGGCGTGCATGCTGCGGGAGACATCGTCGTGTTGGTGCGCTCTCGGGACCGTTTCGTTCCCGCACTGACACGGGCCTTGAAAGAAAAAAACATCCCGGTTGGTGGTGCCGATCGTCTTAAATTGACCGACCACATTGCGGTGTTAGACCTGTTGGCTTTAGGCCGAACCATTGCTCTCCCGCAGGATGATTTATCTTTTGCGGCACTCATCAAAAGCCCTTTGCTCAACCTGACAGAAGACGATCTTTACACGTTGTCGCGAGGAAGGTTGGCCACCAACAAAGACGGGGAAGCGCATGCCGGGCGTCAGACCTTGTTTGATCATCTCATGGCGCAAACCGATCCGCGCTATCAAAACGCCCAAGCGGCGTTGAAGCGTTGGGCCACCTGGGCAGACACTGTTCCTGTCTACGAGTTTTACGCGCGCATTTTGGGTTTGGACGGCGGGCGTGCCCGGTATTTGGAGCGGTTTGGATACGAAGTTGAGGACGTTTTGGACGCGTTTTTGCGGCTGACATTGAACCACGAAACTGCAGGCCAACCGGGCCTCATCGCCTTTCTGGATCACGTTGAACGGTTCGCCCCCGAGATAAAGCGTGAGATGGAACAGGCCGCCTCCGAAGTGCGCATCATGACCGTCCACGCTGCCAAAGGGCTGGAGGCGCCAGTCGTGTTCTTGGTGGATAAATGCAGTGACGTGCATCAAGCCCACCATCAGTCTGCCTTGCGTGATCTGTCACCGGAGGGGAGTGCGGCCAAAGACGCGGGTTATGTTTGGATACCGGCCGCCAAGGAAGAAACAACCCAAACGGACGCGGCGAAAGCTGCCGACAGAGTTCTGGCGGAACAGGAGTATCGACGTCTGCTCTATGTGGGCATGACCCGTGCTCGCGATCACCTGGTGGTGTGCGGCTATCGGGGCGCTTCGCTTCCGGCTTTTCGGTGGCATGACATGGTGGAGAAAGGATTTGATGCGGCCCAAGCAGCCATAGAACAGGGTGCTGGAGGTACACTAGAAACGGTTCCCTTTGACGAGCCGTCTGACACAGTTGCGGATGAGGTCGAGGACGATCCACCCTTGAAATTTCGCCGCTGGAGGGCGGCTGATGTGACGATCAGAAGGGCCCGGGGGGCGGAGCAGGCCGACAATAAGGAAAATGAGGGTGTAGAAGCGCAACCGTCAAGCGCTGAATTACCGAACTGGTTTGGAACGGCGGTCAAGGATACCAACACCAATCGAATACCGCTGACCGCATCGTCCACCACTGGCGATGTCAAAGAGCGCCGTGTGGGTCCGGCTGCGAACGTCAAACTCCAATCAGCCTCCCCCCTTGATCCGCGAGACCGCGGTGTATTGATCCACAAGCTCTTGGAAGTGCTCCCGCTCCATACGTTGGAAGATTGGCAGGTGCTCGCTACAGCCCATATAGCCACTACCTATCCGCACCTGTCGCAATCCCACATTGCGGGCTTGGTTCAGGAGGTCATGAGTGTACTGAATGACCTGCGCCTGAAAGGTTGTTTCGATAATGAAACGAGCCGGGCTGAGATTAATATTGCGGGCTCTATCGAACTGAGAGGCGATCGACGCCCAGTGGTGGGCATTATTGACCGTCTGGCCGTTTTCGATGATCACGTTGTGATTCTTGACTACAAAACCGGCGGATGGATTCCGGCCTCCAACGAAGAGGTGCCAATGGTCTACCAAAGGCAGATGGCGCTTTATGCAACGGTTTTGAAAACCATTTATCCTGACCACCGTGTTGAGGCTTGGTTGATTTGGACCGGAGCGTCTGCCCCGTCGATTTTGCAGCTCAGCGATGCTCAAATGATGGAAAGTCTGACAACTCTTGAGGGGAATGCCGCTTAAGGGGACGCTCTCAAAGCCGTGAGGATCCGTTGATAAACGTTATCGTGCAACGGTCGTGACACGCCTTGACCCTATAGGGTCGCCTCCCTACGTTCCGCTCCAACGAGGCACCAACGCATGATTCCGCTCTGACAAAACGGGCGGACCAAAGGAGCTAAAATGGCAACCGTGAAAATTGATCAGTCCAATTTCGAGGCTGACGTCTTGAACGCG
>JBCBYZ010000089.1:0-14068 GCA_039815595.1 Pseudomonadota bacterium
ACGCCCGCCGTATTGCGAACACCCCAAGCCTTATCCAGTGCGCGATCTGAGGATGCGTCGGCTTTGCGAAAAGGCGCACGAATGGCGGTGGAAAGCTTCATGGGGCTGGTTTACCGCCCCGGAGTGAAAACAAAAGAGGGAAAATCGCGTAAGAGTGAGTGGCGCATCACGAGTTGGTGTGGGCTCTGATATCCCAGACATGGGTTAACAAGTGAAACCTCATCGACCTGGTATCAAAAAGGGCGACCGCTTGGCCGCCCTGTCGCTTATAAATATTTTGTCAAGAGTTGCCGGCCTTTGACGCCCTCTTCGATCAAAAGTATCCACCCGGACCCACTTGCGGATCCCAAACTGTGCCCCAGACATCAATCCAGCGGTTTGAGGGTGGGATCGAGGTTCCAAATGCACCAGCTCCAATATTTTTGGGCTCAGGGATAAACTCTCCACCAGCCGTGGCGACGCCGCCAACAGCCGCAGCAACCCCGGCAGCGGCAGCAGGACACCCGGCGCCCACCGTTCCGGCGCAAACAACGGCGCCCGCAATACCCGCACCGACAGCTGTCGCCGTGGTGAGACCAATTTGCAGGCCTTTTTTCACCCATTCCTGACCCTCAATTTTGAGGATAGCCACGTGCGGCGTGTTGCGGTTTAAGCAGCGGCCCTGAGCGATTGGGAATACGTCAGTTTGGGTGGGGCGTGCGTTTGGCCTCGTGTACAGAGTTCCCTTAGTGTCCCGGAAAACCTGACCGGTCTGATACCATTCCACGCGGAGCACAAAGCCCGCTTTGTTCCAAACGCACTGCTTGGCTTCAGCTGAGTGACTGGTAGCGTCGAACATCTGCGCTCCAACCACAACTGCCGCACCAACCAAAGACATCTTCATCAACTGCATCACTGATTTCATTTTCGTCACTCCGGTGTTGAATGTGAAGAAATATGGGGTTTTCCATATCAATACGAAGCAGCGTTTGTGTTTCTGACACTGCCAACACTGGCGTAACACCCTCAATTTTTTGCGGCATACCGTAGTTGAGGTATTGGCTATACTTTACGTTACGAGAGATTTTTCTCTTCACACTTATCAGTGGGGTGCATGCGTCAAATCTCTACCTATTGATTCATTTGATTGGTGATAGGCTTTACTCTGCGGACCAACGGCGCAGTCATGTGCGCACTTTGTGTTGCCAACTCAATTGGCGTGAGCCCCTCATGGATCATATTGTCGACGAGCTAAGGCTCATAAATCATCTTTATGAAGCCGCCTTGGAACCTGCATCCTTCGAGGGTTTGCTCGATGACTGGGACCGTGCGTTGCTCACGTCATCAGACGATGCACCACCGCAGCTCAATCTGGCGATCATTGCCCAACACGCAGATCGTGCGAGCGAAATCCTGACAAAGATTGACCAAACGTCCCCTTTGCAAGCATTGGCGCCAATGTCGGACAGGATTGCCCAAGACACTAATCCCGCCTTCCTTCTCAACGCTGCTGGAGATGTAATCGCCAGAAATGTCAGTGGTGATGCGTTTTTCGGATCGAAACAGCCTTTGTCATTGACGGACGTTTTCAGTTCGGCCGCGATCTCGAGCGACAAAGCCTCAGAGCTCCTCGGCAGACTCAAGCGAGCGGACAGCCATGGGGAAGTGATCGGATTTTTCCATGCGTTTGGTTTGGAGCATGGCCAACGGGTCTTTATGGCGCTGCTGAGCGCACAATGCCCCGTTGACCAGAGGGTTCACGCACTGCTGCGCACCCTGTCGCCAAGCACAAATGTGCAAACTGAAAGTGTGGTTCAAAACCAGTTTGATTTGACCGATGCTGAAATGTCGATCCTAGGCAATCTCGTTCGCGGACAGACACTTAAGGAAATCAGTCAGGTTCGGCGGACGTCCATTCACACGGTGCGCACTCAGGTAAAGCTTATTTTGGAGAAAACAGGCTTTACATCCCAGATCGATCTCGTTCGTCACATGTGCTTTTTGCACAGTTTTGAACCACCTCGTTCCGAGCTCGATGTCTCTCCGCACCGCTCTGCACAAGACAGCGCCAAATCATGGCACAGCCTGCGCCTGATGAATGGACAGGTTTTGGACTACGCGATGTTGGGACCAAAAACCGGCCAGCCCGTTCTATATCTTCACGGGATGATCGACGCCCTTGATTTTCCGCCGGACTTTCAAAGTCTCTTGCGGGAGCAAGACATTTTACTCATCGCTCCCATCCGACCACACTACAGCGTTTCGACACTCGATCCGGGTTCGGCAGATATGTGTGCGTTTTTTGCCGACTGTTTGCTGGAGCTTCTTGACCATCTTTCAATACGGCAGATCGCGGTTTGCGGTCATATGGCAGGTACTGTCTATGGGTTCGAGTTTGCTAACAGATATCCTGACCGGACCATCGGCCTTGTATCCGTGGCTGGTGCTGTGCCCATGACCAAACACTGGCAATTTTCTGAAATGTCTAAGGGTCATCGCGTCTCCGGTCTAACCGCACGGCATTCACCGAAACTCCTGAACATGATAACGCGCGGTGCGATCCGCGTTCTGAAATCGGGGCGCGAAGACTTCATGCTCAACCTGTTCTTGCGCGACTCGCTCGCTGACCGCCTTTTGGCGCAACGCGACGTGTTCAGAGAAATTCTGTTAAAGCGCTTTCGGTTTATTACTGCTCAGGGTGAGGCTGCCTTCGTAAACGACATCCAGCTTGTGTCTAACGACTGGGCAGACAGGGTCATCAACTTTCAAATGCCCGTCACATTTGTTCACGGAGAGGAAGATCGGGTGGTGCTGTTTCGGGGTGTGGAAAGCTTTGCATCACAGTTTGACCGATCCAAGATCGTTCCGATTTCAGGGGCCGGGCAGCTGCTGCTGTTTACCCACGCCCACGATGTGCTGGGTGAAATTGGGCAGATGGCAGAACGAACTCATACCGTGGATTTGCCCGTACTAAAGAGCCTATCAGAACCTGTGCGAAACGGCGGATAGCCTTAAAGTTGGGCGCAAGCCTCCCACCTCAGCGAGGGGTCGCCAAGACCGTTTATCTTTACTTACTCGTCCCCTGCCCCACCTGGTGTTAACAGACCCAATTCTTCTACGTCGTCGAGTGTGAACGGGTCTTCGTCTTCAACGAGGGCTTCATCGTCGTTGGGTATTGGGACTTGGAACGATGCCGGGATTTGTGACTGCAACAGGCCCGATCCTTTGAGTTCGTCCAACCCTGGCAAATCGCGCACTTGTTCCAGCCCAAAGTGATCAAGGAACGCAGGCGTGGTGCCATAGGTGACCGGGCGACCGGGTGTTTTGCGGCGGCCGCGCATCCGCACCCAGTCGGTTTCCATCAACAGATCCAATGTGCCTTTTGATGTGACCACGCCACGGATCTCTTCGATCTCAGCGCGTGTGACCGGCTGGTGATATGCGATGATGGCCAGCACTTCCAAAGCCGCTTTTGACAGTTTGCGCGTCTCAATGGCCTCACGCTGAAGCAGGAATGAGAGATCATCTGCTGTGCGGAAAGCCCAAGCGTCCCCCACTTTCACAAAGTTGACGCCGCGATTGGTGTAACTCGCTTTCACCTGCTCCAAGAGGTCGGACAGGTTCACGTCCTCAGGCAAGCGCGCTTTCAAGGATTTTTCCGGCACCGGCTCTGCGGAGGCGAATACGATGGCCTCCACCATGCGCACATGGGCGAGTGTGTCCGCATTCGCCTGCGCGTTTTCACCGTCGGTTTCTCCATCACCCAAGGCGGGAAAGGGTAGGACGTTGTCGATTTTTGCGCCTTCGTCTTGGCTTTTTGCGGGATGAGACATCGCTTAACTTTCGACTTGAGACGGAGTGACTAGAGGCGGTGTGGCGGCGGCGGCAGCCGTTTGAGCGCGCATGTAGATGGGCGCGAACGTATCGTGCTGGCGCATCTCCAAAACTCCCTCACGCACAAGTTCCAAGCTTGCGGCGAACGAACTGGCGATGACGCCCGGGCGATCTTCATCATCCGTGAGATAGCGCGCCAAAAATGTATTGAGCGGGGTCCACTCCCCCAACTCGCCCATCAACCGTGTGATGATATCGCGCGCGTCGGACAGGGACCAAACATCTCGTTGAGCAATAGTGACTTCACTGACCGAGGTGCGCTGACGCTGCTGGGCGTAAGCCGTCAGCAGATCGAAGAGACTCGCAGAGAAGTTTTGTTGGCGGTCGATTTCCACCGGTTCTGGATCGCCGCGCGCAAAAATGTCTTGGCCAAGGCGGTTGCGGTTCATCAGGCGCACGGACGCTTCGCGCATTGCCTCCAAACGCTGCAACCGGAAGGCCAATTGCGCCGCCAGTTCTTCGCCCGTCGGCTCCGGGTCGCCTTCCGGTGCCGGGAGCAAGAGACGGGATTTCAGGTAGGCCAGCCATGCCGCCATGACCAAGTAATCCGCCGCAAGTTCTAACCGCAGGCTGCGCGCTTTCTCCACAAATTCCAGATATTGCATCGCCAGTTGAAGAATGCTGATGCGGGTTAAGTCAACCTTTTGGGTGCGGGCCATGGCCAAAAGCAGATCGAGCGGACCCTCGAACCCGTCCACATCGACGGTAAAATCGGGATCGCTTTGTGTGCGGTCAACCGGTTCGTCTTCCGCCCACAATTGCAGGTTTTTTTCAATACTGTGCGCAGACGGGCTTCCGGCAGACGGGCTGTTATTTGAATTGCCAGTTTGCGCCATTGCGCTTGGTCTTCCTTATCCAGATTGGTTTGGCAGCGACTTTCGCCACCCGACAATGAGTTGTTGCAATGCGCCCGTCAGGCGACAGCGAGACCAGCGGTCAGCTCAGCAAACTCTTCACGGCAGGCCGTCTCGGACAAATCGTCTGCCGCACCAACCGCTGTTAAAGCGTGTTTCGCTCGTTCCAAAGCTCTCCCCGCCAGTGCGGGTGTTGCCTTGGCCACCGCAAGCATCTCTTCCATCACTCCGTTGCAATGAAGCACGACATCGCACCCGGCAGCAAAGGATGCGTGGCATCGATCGGCGAAATCCCCAGATAGTGCGCGCATGGACAGATCATCAGTCATAATGAGTCCGTCGAAACCCATATGCGTTCGCATCACACGCTCCACGACGGATTTGGACGTGGTGGCCGGATTGTGAGAATCTATCGCGGTAAAGATGATGTGGGCGGTCATGGCCATTTTGATTGCGTCTTGACCACAAAAGGGTGCGAAATCACGTGCTTTCAGCTCATCCACGGAAGCATCAACGACCGGCAGATCGTAATGGCTGTCCACCATACCACGGCCATGGCCGGGCATGTGTTTCATCACCGGCATCACACCGCCCGCCATCAAGCCCGCTGCTTGCGCAGCGCCAAGCTTCGCGACCTGATCAGGCTGAGTGCCCCATGCGCGGTCGCCGATGACATTGCTGCTGCCCGCCACCGGCACGTCCAGCACCGGCAAGCAGTTGATGGTGAGGCCCAGTGGCAAGAGATCAAAAGCATGCAGACGACCCATGAGCCAAGCGGCACGGCGGGCTTTCTCCGGTTCGGTATCGTAAAGAGCAGAAACGCTGGTAGCTGACGGATAATTCGTCCAATTCGGCGGCCGCAAGCGCTGCACCCTGCCCCCCTCTTGATCGACAAGAACCGGAGCATCTGCCCGCTCAACTGTCTCTCGAAACGAGTTTGTCAGGGCGCGGACCTGATCGGGGGTGTCTATGTTGCGGGCAAAAACGATCAGCCCCCACGGATCATGCTCGCGCAGAAAAGATCGCTCCCCGCTGGTCAGCGCATGTCCGGCAACCCCGGTGATGAAAGCTTTCGTCGTCATTCTTCACGGATAGCCGATTCGCATGCATCCCTCTAGGAAGCGGCACTGTGTGAGATTGTTGAAGGTTTTAGCGGGTGACGAAACAATCTCCGCCCTGGGCTTTCAAGTCACTGCAAAGCGAGTTGGCTTCAACCTGTGTTTGCGCGGGAATGCGCACGCGATAAAACACACCACGACCCGAAATTTCGATCCGTCTTATGTCCACGCCCTTGCCATCCAGAAGTGACGCATACCGCCGAGAAAGGGTGCGATAGGTCTGGTTGGCCGCAGCCGCAGAGCGCTGTGAAGACACTTGAACGGCAAACGGTGGAGCCGGTCCTGTGCTGATACCGTCCTCATTGACCGTTGCCACACTGGTGGGAGGCGTCGGTGCTGGCGCCGTCGGCTTCGGTGTCGGCACGGCCTGCACCGGTGTTTTTACCGGTTCAGCAGCGGATGGTGCACTGGCAACAGAGAGCGGATCAGGCGCAGGCGCGTCCGTCGATGATGGTGCCGTTGGAGCGTTGTAGGTAAATCCGGTCGACGGCGCGGATGGTGTGACGGTCTGAGTTGGAACTGGAGTAGGTGCTGCTGTTGGTGCCGGGGTGGCGGACGGTGCCACACCGATATCTGTCAGCGGGTTCAAGGACACGTTTGGCACCACCGCCGATGGCGCATCGTCGGCTGTCGAACTGACAATTGTGCCGTCTGGACGCACAGTTACCGTGCGCACCCGGCGGGGCTGAACCAGCCGACCCGGTGTCGCTCCGTCAATTCCGGTTGTCCGGTCTTCCGCCTTGGCGCGGGCGATTGCGACAGGCTCTTCCGATCCGTCCTGCAACTGCTCCTGCACCGGGGCTGTCGTGGCCGCACCGTCATCGGCTTTGAAGACCGACTGATCCTGGTTTGGCACAACGCGGCCACCGGCGTCTTTCGGCTTTTCTTTCACAGCATCGGTGCGCGCCATCAACGTGGGTGCGTCTGCGGACGAGTCGGCATAGTAAGAATAGGCGAAGGCAGCGCCACCGCCGATGAGGGCGATGGCAGCGATCACAGCGGCCACTTTCTTCCCACTCTTCTTTTGCGGCGCGGCAGCAACAGGCTCCACTTGATTTTGCAAAGATGGATCAGAGAATACCGAATTATCCGGCCCGAAAGCCGAGACAGAGGGCGCAGCGGCAACCCTCGGAGCAGCGGGCGCACTCACTGCAACCGGCTCGGGTGACCTAGGCATAGGTGCTGGCGCTGACGGCGCGACTGGCGGTGTCATGGATGCCGCTTTGGTTGGAGCGGGTTGCACCGCATCCGTGGCCTGATCAGCAGCCAAGTCAGCAGAAAGGGCTTCATCAAAGGCTTGGGAAAACGACTCGTCAAAAGACGGATTGTGCGGCTGACCCTTGGCGGCAAACCCCAGAGCGGACGCGCTGCCCAACACCCGCTCCATCATGCTCAAGGCCGGCGGATCGATTGGAGCAGGCGCACTTTGAGAAGCGTCTTGAACCGGTGCTGTTTGGTCCTGCCAACGGTCATCGAGCGCGGCGAATTCTTCAACAGGATCGCTGTAGTCTAACTGCGGCTCGACCATGGCTGGTGTTGGCGGCACAGGTTGTCCAGAAGCTTGTAACGCTTCACCGTCCATCGGGATTGGTTGCGGCGGCGGTGGCGGCGCTGGTTGGAAGGATGGGTGTAAACTTGGTTGAGATACCGGCTGGGGGGCCGTTTCAAAACTCTTTTCAAAGCTTTGCGCGAAAGCCGGCTCGGCTGGCGGCGGGGCGGCGGCGGCAGGTTGTGGTCGGGCGCCTTTGGCTTCCCCCATCAAACGCGCCAATTCCTGCTCGAAATCTTCAGCAGACTGTTCTCCCGGGGCCGGATGCATGGCGAGAGCGTCCGAAAGCGCGGCACTGAGTTCATCCACATCACTGGCTTGCGGCGCGGCGGCACTGGCAGCTGCCGGCGTTTGCCCCATCGCAATCTCTTCCGCACGAAATGCCTCAAGAAGAGCTTCCGCGTCGTTGGGTGCGGCAGGTTGAGGCTCTCGCTGCGGTTCCGGCTCCAACTCAGGTTCTGGCGCGGTCGTGCTGAGGTCGGCGAAAGCCTCTTCCCGCAACGATTGCTCCATCTCCAATTCCAGTGCGCGATCCAACTCTTCGTCCAGCCCGTCCAACAAAGCGTCGTTGAAGGCCATTGAGGGATCGTCTTGAGGCTCTACAATCGGTAAAGACTGGGCAACTGTTTCTGGAACAGATTCGGGCCAAGTTTCGCTTATGGTTTCAGTGATCGTCGCAGGCTCGGACTCAGGAACTGCGGACGAAAGCGTTTCGTCTATCGCTGAGACAAATTCAATTGGCTGGGACACTGGTTCAAAGACTGGCTGGGCCAGTGGCTCAGGCACAATGTTGGGTACAGGCTTGGGTTCGGGGTTGGCTTCCGGCTTGGGTTCAGACTCCGGTTCGGCCGGCTGGGCCAAGGCCTCTTCCAACGCTCTCGTGTCAAAAATCGCATTTTGCACGCCTGACGATACAACCGGATCAGGTATCGGCGGAAGAGCAGGCTCGTCCACCATCTCAACCTGCGCCACTTCTGCCGGTTCAACGACCGAGGCTTGCAAATCTATCGCAGATCGTTCCTGCACATCGGTCGCCGGTGGATCGGTCGGCTCAAAACCATCTGAAAACACGCCTTCGGATGCAGCGAAACCGCTGACGCTTTCCGACAACGACCCCATTGGGGGCACGGTGGCTGCACTGCTCAACTGGCGGTTGATCTCGGCATTCAAATCAAATGTCAGTGGCGGTGCGTCCGCCTCGGCGACCTTTGTCCATTCCGGAATTGCATCAAAAGTCTCAGCAGAAGGTGGCACAATCGGTGCGACCGGGCGCGGAGCCGGTCGCTTGGGCAGTGTTGTGGTGTTACCAGTTTGGTTGGCATGACGCTCAACCAGCGCTTTTTCCGCAGCCGCCTCTTCCGCCGTCTTCAGCCCGCCACGGCCCACAAGCCCGGCCAACTCCTCCAACGGGTCGGACGAGGCTGCGCTCATCAGCGTGAGTTGGTGTGTCTCAAGGGCGTCTTGCGCAGCCACGGGCTGCATCATGAATTCGTTGCGGTACTCGGTCACTTATCCACCTATCCAATTCGCCGGTCCCAGCCTCAAGCTGTGGCCGCTGTTCCGGCAAACATGCACAAGCATGCGCGCCGGTTAACGCGACCCGACACTGCCCTGATAGAGGAATACGGCAAAAATAGCGTATCCGGTCCGCCTAAGCCCGCTCAAGCCTGCTCCGGCCCGCAAACCACCCCAAGACAAAGAGGCAGGCCTTGCGCGCAGAGCATGACCCTATCGCATCTCATCGGGCGCATCCGCCCCGATTATGGCGAGGCCAGACGCGATGACAAGCGAAACGGCTTTGACCAAGGCAAGTCTGGTCGTGGTCAAGTTTGCATTTTCATGGTGAACAAAGCGTAAAGCGGGTTCGTCCCGCCCCTTGTTCCAAAGGGCGTGGAACTGGCTGGCCAATTCATAAAGATAGAACGCAACTCTGTGGGGCTCATGGGAACGGGCTGCGGCGTCCACGACACGTGGGAACACGGCCAATTGCCGGACCAAGGCCAGTTCAGCCTCATCTGCCAACAAAGCCATATCGGCTTTGTTCAGCGCATCGTCTGCAAAATTGGCATCGGGCAGGTCCCGACCCGCCTGGCGAAACACGCTCTTGGCGCGGGCGTGGGCGTATTGAACGTAGAAGACCGCATTGTCCTTAGACTGTTCAGTGACCTTGGCGAAATCAAAGTCCAGCGGTGCATCATTCTTGCGGTAGAGCATCATGAATCGCACGGCATCGCGGCCAACCTCGTCCACGACATCGCGCAGCGTGATGAAATCGCCGGACCGTTTTGACATCTTGATGGGTTCGCCATCCCGGAACAATTTCACCAATTGGCAAAGCCGCACGGTAACGTCAGCCGTCCCGCCTGAAATGGCGCGGCCCAAAGCCTCCATGCGTTTGACATAGCCGCCATGGTCCGCCCCGAGGACAAAGATCATCTCATTGAAGCCGCGGTCAAACTTGTCTTTGAAATAGCCGACGTCGGCGGCGAAATAGGTGAAATCGCCGTTCGACTTTTGCAGGGCCCGGTCCATGTCGTCACCAACGTCAGTGGACCGGAACAACAGCTGTTCGCGATTTTCCCAGTCTTCCGGTGCGGTTCCTTTTGGGGGCGGTAGCGTGCCCGTGTAAACAAGCCCCATCTCTGTCAGCGCTTCGATGGACGTGGCAATCGCACTCTCACCCGTGGACGCGTCGTGCAGAGACCGTTCCGAAAAAAAGACGTCGTGGCGCACGCCCAATGCGGCAAGATCAGCGCGGATCAAGTCCATCATCGCATCGATGGCGACGGGTTTCACGATTGCGAGCCAATGAGCCTCCTCCATCGTCAACAGGGCGTCACCATGGGCATCGGCCAAGAGTTGGCCGACAGGCACAAGATAGTCGCCGGGGTAAAGACCTTCAGGAATTTTACCGATGTCCTCACCCAGCGCCTCGCGGTAGCGCAGGAAAACGGAGTGAGCCAAAACTTCAACCTGGCCGCCAGCATCATTGGTATAATATTCCCGCGTCACATCGTGACCTGCAAAAGCAAGCAAGTTGGCAAGCGCATCCCCCACCACAGCACCCCGACAATGGCCCACATGCATGGGCCCGGTGGGATTTGCAGAGACGTATTCCACATTGACCTTTTTGCCCGGGGCTAATGTACCGCCGCCATATCCAGCGCCTTGCTGCAAAACCGTGGAGAGATGCTCCTGCCAAAAGCCGTCGCGCAATCGGATATTGATAAAGCCGGGACCGGCAATCTCCGTGCTAGTCACGTCAGGATCATCGTTGAGCGCATCGGCAATGAAGGTCGCGATCTCGCGAGGGTTTTTCTTCAGCGGTTTTGCCAGCACCATCGCCGCATTGGTGGCCAGATGACCGTGGGCCGCGTCGCGGGGTGGCTCCACCGTCAAACGGGTCAAGTCGATGCCAGAATCGGACACGCCATCAAGCGTCTGGACGATCTTTTGAATGCGATGTTCAAACGCGGCAAACACGTTGCTCATGGGTAGGCCCGCTGTTTAGAGGTTATGGGCGGGTGCAGCTCGCATCCGCATGGGTCTGTCGGCCCAATCCGGGACGGCTTTTGCGCCCCATCCGTCGGTGGCTGCGTTAGCGCAGTTGCGGGGTGTGGTCAAACAATTGCCGGTGGGCAGACACCGCGTAACGATCCGTCATGCCGGACAAATAATCGGCAACGCGCTCGGCCCTTCGATCTTCGCTTAAACCGTCTAACGTCCATTCGTCGCCATCTGGCATGCTGGCTGACCCCTCGAAATACGCATCATAAAGATCGGCCAAGATCGCCTGCCCCGCCTCAACCGGCGCCATGACCTTGGGATGCCGGTACATATGCGAGAACAAAAACGCCTTCAGTTCTTTTTCCTGCGCCTCCATGGCAGGCGAAAAACAGACAATCCCATAGTCTAACCGCCGCACTTCATCTGCACTTTGCGGCGCGGCATCGGCCAGACGACCCGTGGCTTCGGTGATCACATCTTCCACCATGCGGGTGATCTGGCGGCGCACCAGTTCGTGCGTCGTGCGGGATGTATCCAGACCGGGATGGCTGTCTCGCACCTCCTCCAGCAGCGCACGCGAAAACCCGACTGCGGCCAGATCGGCGAAGTTGAACAGTCCCGCCCGCAGGCCATCATCGAGATCATGGTTGTCGTAGGCAATGTCATCGGCAATCGCCGCGCATTGCGCCTCCACCGATGCCCACGACCACAACTGCAAATCGTGCTGCGCGTTGTATTCGGCAATCGCGCGCGGCACCGGACCGTCAAGACCATCGCCATCCCGGTCCGTCAGCGGGCCATTGTGTTTGACCAATCCTTCCAGCGTTTCCCACGCCAAATTTAACCCGTCGAAGGCCGCGTACCGCCGCTCCAAGCGTGTCACGACCCTCAAGGACTGGGCGTTGTGGTCAAAGCCGCCATAGAGTTTGAGCTTATCATCCAAGACGCGCTCGCCCGCATGGCCGAAGGGCGTGTGGCCGAAATCGTGGACCAGAGCCAAGGCCTCAGCCAAATCTTCATCTACCTTTAGAGCACGGGCCAGTGAACGGGCGATCTGTCCAACTTCGATGGAATGGGACAGACGGGTTCGGTAGTGGTCGCCCTCGTGGTGCACGAAAACCTGTGTCTTGTGTTTTAGCCGACGGAACGCATCGCAATGGATGATCCTGTCACGGTCGCGCTGAAAGGGTGTTCTTGTGGGACTTTCCGCTTCAGTTATCAGTCGCCCTCTCGACCGCGTGGGGTCTTCCCCCCACACCGCCGTTTGACGACCAGCCGTGGTGCGTACACTGGTGAGGTCAAATGCCCCCTTAGATGCGCGTTGGCCATCGCTTCCTCTCATGTGAAAGTCGTGCGGATTGTGTCGAGTGCCAACGTTCGTCTGGTCATGTGTTTGATCGCTTGTTTGATCATTGTGCCGCCTCGACCGGGGCGGTCTGCGTGGGCGTAAATCACCAATTGACACCCCCTTACACGGTTCATACCTATGGAGGGAAGGCAGGAGACCTCAGATGCAGACCCACCAAGACGATCCATCCGCCCTACCCGCCCCACCGGAGATGGAAGGCGATGTTAGTTTGTCCGATGCTGCGGCCAAACGAATAGCCAAGATTTTGGCATCCGAAAGCGGGATGAATGCGCTTCGGGTATCCGTAGAGGGTGGTGGTTGTTCGGGCTTTTCCTACAAATTTGATCTTACAGACAGCCGACAGGACGACGATCTTGTGCTGGAAAAACACGGCGCGTCCGTTTTGATTGACCCAGTGTCGATCATGTATATGGGCGGATCGGTCATCGATTTTGAAGACAATTTGATGGGTCAAAGTTTCCAGATCAAAAATCCCAACGCCACCGCCAGTTGCGGTTGCGGCACCAGTTTTTCGATCTGAGCCCGGTTTCGTGAAAATTGCATCGTGGAACATCAACGGGATCAAAGCGCGCCACGATGTGCTGATTGCATGGCTGGAACAGGCCAAACCGGACATTGCCTGCCTGCAGGAAATCAAGTCCGTGGACGAAGCTTTTCCCGCCGAAGCGATCGAAGCGCTGGGCTACAATGTGGAGACGCACGGCCAAAAGGGATTTAACGGCGTCGCGATCCTGTCCCGCATCCCGTTTGACGAGGTCAATCGCGGCCTGCCTCTCATCGATGAGACCGCAGAACCAGACGAACAGGCCCGCTTCTTGGAAGGCGTGTTTTCGCTCGATGGTAAGGCGCTACGGGTGGTGTCGCTCTACCTCCCCAACGGCAATCCCGTCGATGATCCGCGCAAATTTGACTATAAGCTGAATTGGATGGACCGGCTGCACGCCTGGTCCAAGGAACGTCTGCTCTTGGAAGAGCTACTGGTGCTGGCGGGGGACTACAACGTGATACCGCAGCCGTGGGATTGCTGGAGCCCGTCAGTATGGGAAGGCGATGCACTGTTTCGTGATGAGACGCGGCAACGATTCCGCGCGCTGGTCAACCTTGGCTTCACGGAAGCTTTGCGCACCTCAACCGATGCTGCTGACACCTACACATTTTGGGATTATCAGGCCGGTGCCTGGCCTAAAAACCACGGCATCCGCATCGACCATCTGCTGCTATCACCGGAAGCGGCACCGATGTTGCAGACCTGCGATATCGACAGCCACGTTCGCGATTGGGAAAAACCCTCCGACCACGTGCCGATCTGGGTGGAACTGGCCGCTTAACGTTCCGCCAGTGCGAGGCGCAAGCCAAGCGCGCCAAAAGCAGTCGCAAAGGACCGCTTCAGCCACGTCACAACACGTGGTTTCGAGATGATGTAGTCTCGGGCCAAGGATGCGCAGGCGCCATACCCGACGAATACCACGAATGTGAGAACCATAAATACGAGCGCGAGTGTCGCCATGTGGACCGTGGCATTGGCACTCGCGACGTCCACAAACTGCGGAATGAACGCCAGGAAAAAGAGCGAAAGCTTGGGATTCAACACGTTGATCAACGTTCCGTTGAGCGCGATCTTGCCGAAGGACAGCGATGAACCTTCCTCATTTACATCCATCGGCCCACCGTCGGTCAAGATCGTCCAAGCCATGTAAAGCAAATACGCGACGCCGATATACTTCACGACCGTGAAGGCCAGCGCGCTGGTGTGAAAGATCGCGGCCAGCCCCACGATGCTGGCAAAAGCGGCCGGTAC
>JBCBYZ010000018.1:0-33011 GCA_039815595.1 Pseudomonadota bacterium
ACCCAGCAAGAACAGATTCGGGTAGTTGCAGACCAAACTGGTACTCCTACCTGGTCGAGAGGTGTGGCATGGCACCCGGCGTTTGGTGTCCCCCGACCGCGAAGGTCCAGCCAAATGTGTTTACGCCCACCCCGACGATGTTTTTCAGGCGGACCGTATCCTGTCGCTCCTGGCCCAGGAGATCATAAATTGCCTGCCCGTGTGCCCAGTGTTCCATCTGCCGGGCGGTCATGGAGGAGCGGGCCGACATGTCCGGCCCCACCCAAGGCAAACGGCGCTTGGGATCAAAATCGGCCCAGCGCGTTTCCATATCCAAAGCCAGTTCGATCCACGCCGCAACCAGTTCGTCGCCGCGCTCAGGAACGTTCTGGCGCTCCACATCGCGCATGGAACCGGCTGCATCGATGCGGGCTTTCAGAAGCGTGAGCGCGTCGGGCTGAACCACCGAGAAGTCCGCAGCCTGGTTCCACAAATGGAGATGACGGATGATGTCTTCCGTTGTCCACGCTTTAAAACCTGTTAGTTCCAACCGCTGATCATCGTTCATGGTTGCGACCAAAGCGTGCAAATCACGCGCTTCATCGGCAAAGTCGATGGCCTGCTGCAGACGGGGAGCCTCCGTCGAAGCGATGTTACTTGGCATCGCGCTCGACAATCCACTCGTGGTCCGGGTGGTTTTCAAAACGCCACTTGCGGATCGGGCCGGCCATCACGTTGAGATAATACATGTCATAGCCGTAGGGCGCACCGCAGGGGTGGTGGCCCTTGGGCACCAAAACCACTTCACCGTCGCTGACGGCCATAGTCTCATCCAGCGAGCGATCATCCGTGAACACGCGCTGAAAGCCAAAGCCCTGCGCCGGGTCCAAACGGTGGTAATAGGTTTCTTCCAGATAGGTCATCCGCGGAAAGTCATCTTCATCGTGACGGTGGGGCGGATAGGATGACCAGTTGCCTTGCGGCGTAAACACTTCTGTCACCAAGAGGCTGTCGGCGACGTCTTTTTCTTCCATGGCGATCGGGTGGATATGGCGCGTGTTGGCACCCGTGCCCCGTGTTTCGTTTCCGATGTCGTCGGGCCCAATCAAACGCACCGGATGGCCGCCTTTGCCGGGGGCGGAGCAGACGGCGAGCGTGCATTCTGTCTCAGCCACAGCTGACCACTGCGAACCATTGGGCACGTAGAGGCATGTGGGCTTGCTGCGTTCGAACACGTTCATACGGTCACCGCAAACACCAAATGCTTCATCGCCTGCGGACAGATCCACCTTGCCTTCCACAATCACCAGGATCACTTCGCGGTCGCCGGTCTCCTCTCGTGCAGCCTCGCCCGCCTTTAATTTATGCAGCGCAAAACCGACATAATTCCAATCCGGAGACAGAGGCGTCTTGGCGCTTTCGGGCGTGATGTCGATGACTTTGCTGGTGGCGGCGGACGGTTTTACCAAGAGATGGGACATGGCGGTTTCCTGCAAATGTGTGCGGTGTCAGGCGCGGTCGAGGCCAACCTGTTTGGCCATGGCTTTAAGCGTAGTCAGACCGAGCGACTGGTATTCAAACGGGTTGCGAACGTCCGGGTCCTGCTCGGCTTCAATCACCAACCAGCCCTCATAGTTTTGATCGGCCAAAATTCTCAAACTTGGTTCGAACGTCACTATACCTTCTTGATCACCTGGAACAGTGAAGACACCCGCCCGTACGCCGTCCAGAAAACTAAGATTGTCGTTGACGACCCTGTCGCGCACGTCGGCGCGCACGTTCTTGGCGTGCATGTGTTTGATCCGTGCAGCGTGGCGGCTGGCCACGGCCTCAGGGTCGCCACCCGCAAACCAGACATGGCCTGTGTCCAAGAGCAAGTGCGTGTGGGGCCCGGTGCCCGCCATCAAGCGGTCGATCTCGTCCTCTGTCTGGCAGATGGTACCAACGTGAGGATGGTAGACGAGCGTAATGCCATTCTGTGCGCAATGGGCCGCAACCGCCTCAACACCTTCGCAGAAGGTAACCCATTGATCCTCGGTCAGCGTATGGCGGTCGTTGACCGCGATATCCGGATTGCCGTGCACCGTGTTGGAGGTTTCGCACACGATCATGACTTTGCAGCCCAAAGCTTTCAGCAGTTCCAAATCCGCCTGGGCGTCCGCAATCTCCTGCTCGATGGTGTTTTCCAACAGGTTGAGAGAATGCCAGCCGGAGACGTATTTCAGGCCGTGCGCGCCCAATGTGGCTTCCAATGCAGCGGCACCTGTGGGGAACTTGTTGCCCTTCTCAATGCCGTCAAAACCGATCTGCGCGGTTTCACTGAGGCACTGTTCCAGCGTGATGTGCCCTCCCAAAGACGGGTCATCATCATTGGACCAGGCGATCGGGTTGGTTCCGTAGAGGATCATTTTGCAATCTGGTCCTTCCGACCTTCTTCATAGGCCGCACGGGCCGCGTTCACACCGAGTTGGTCGGATACCGCAGGCACGGCCACATCCCACCACGACCCGCCCGCTTCCGTGCTGGGTCCCGGATCGGTATCGATGACCAAAACCCGCACTTCAGTGGAGCCCCGAGCGGCGACCAGCGCCTCTTCCAGTTCGGCAATGGAAGCCACTTTCGTGGCCTTGGCCCCCAGAGAGGCTGCGTGGGCGGCAAAATCGATCTGGCTTTCGGTTACGTGGTGGGCGTCTTGCAAAAGGTTGTTGAACGCCACATTGCCGGTACCCGCTTGCAGCCGGTTGATGCAGCCGAACCCCCTGTTATCAGTGATCACAACGGTGAACGGCACGCCCATGGTGACGGCTGCGGCCAGTTCAGAATTCATCATCAGATAAGATCCATCCCCCACCATGACCACAATGTCACGATCTGGAGCGGCCAGTTTCGCGCCCAAAGCACCGGCGATCTCATAGCCCATGCAGGAGAAGCCATATTCCATATGGTAGGAGCCGGGGCGGGGTGCGCGGAACAGTTTGTGCATTTCGCCCGGCATGGTGCCCGCTGCGCCAAAGATCATCGTGTCATTGGTAGACGCACGCTGAACCGCGCCAACAACCTGCATGTCGGTGGGCAATTGGTTTTCGGCGTCCTGCGGCGCGTTGGTTACCGCATCGATGGCCTGGTTCCAATCGGCGATGGATGGTGCGTAGTCGCCGCCATAGCGGGTGGCACTCAAGCCTTCGGTTAGGTGTTGCAGGCCAACCAGCGCATCGCAAACCAATGGCTGGGCCGCGCGTTTGCCCGCGTCGTAACCGCCGACATTGAGCGTGATCACCCTGCCATTCGGGTTTTTAAAGAGGGACCAGGAACCGGTGGTGAAATCCTGCAGCCGTGTGCCAATTGCCAACACGCAATCGGCGGCGTTGGCCGCCTCATTGGCGGCGGTGCCGCCAGTCACGCCGATGGGGCCAAGGTTGAGCGGATGGTCCCACGGGAGGGCCGATTTTCCCGCCTGCGTTTCCGCCACCGGGATATTGTGCGCTTCAGCAAAAGCCGCCAGAGCATCACAGGCCCCGGCGTAGTGGACGCCGCCGCCAGCAATGATCATCGGGGACTTGGCCGCTTTCAGGGTCGCGAGAGCGGCAGCCAGTTCATCCGTATCCGGTTGCGGGCGACGGATTGTGAGAGTCCTTGGCGCGAAAAAATCGGCAGGAAAATCGAATGCCTCAGCCTGAACGTCCTGACAAAACGCCAGCGTGACGGGGCCGCATTCGACCGGGTCCGTCATGACACGGAAAGCGCGGGGTAGCGCCAAAATCAATTGCTCGGGCCGCGTAACGCGGTCGAAGTAACGTGATACGGGTCGGAAGCAATCATTGGCGCTCACCGTACCGTCGCCGAAGCTTTCAACCTGCTGTAACACTGGGTCCGGCGCACGATTTGCAAACACATCGCCCGGGACCAGCAAGACGGGAAGCCGGTTCACGTGCGCAAGCGCTGCCGCGGTCACCAGATTGGTGGCACCGGGGCCGATGGAAGTGGTGACCATCATGGCCCGACGGCGCCGGGACGCTTTTGCATAAGCGATGGCGGCATGCGCCATGCCCTGTTCGTTGTGGCCACGATAGGTCGGCAGTCCCTCCCGATGAGCGTACAACGCCTCACCGAGCGCTGCGACGTTGCCGTGGCCGAAAATCGCCCAGCACCCGGCCATGAACGGCACTCGCTCACCGTCAATTTCTATCATCTGGGCCGCGCAATATCGCACCAGCGCTTGAGCCGCCGTAAGGCGTATCGTTTTGCTCATGTGTCGTCCTCCTCAAGCGGCTCCAACGCGCCGCGACACCAAGGGTCCAATGACCGGATGGTGCTCCCATCTATCTCAGGCTCGATCCACCAATCCGGCGTGATGCCCTGCTGCAACAACGAGATGACGTCGTCGCCAAGCACCACATCCAAGGCGATTTCCAATCCGGCAGCGCGCGCCGCGTGAAACGCCCGGCGGGTGGTCTCGTCGTCATCACCTTCAAATACCAGCGTTTGCTCGACGGGCCAGTCTGCGATGAGACTGCCCATGTCCTGTTCATCGTTCGGGTCCAAACGGCGGCCAACCCAAAGGCCGGAGCCGGTGGCGGCAAACAGAGCTTGGCGGGCATCATTGCTTAGGATCACGCCAGTTGATCCATCCGGTCCACCGGCCTCAGCGAGAGCACGCACACGTTCGGCCTGTTGCTCAGGGGTATGGTCGCTTAAATCGACGACATTGATCCGTTCCGGCATGTCACGGCGATTGGTAGCCCAATGGATATGTTCCAGCTTTACGTCATGACGCAGGGCGCGGTGTTCCGATCCGTTTTTCAGGAACCACTGCAACTCTTCCCAACTAGGGTAAGCAGGTGCGCAGCCATGGCGCGAGACCGCAAACGCGCCGCACGCATTGGCCCAGGTGAGCACAGTTTCCCAAGCTTCGCCCCGCAACCAACCGCGCAACAGGCCGGACATGAAGCCGTCCCCAGCGCCCAGCACGTTGAAGACCTCAATTGGAAAACCTGGGCCGGACACGCCGCCGTCGAGAGTGGGACCGACGTCGTCTTCGAACGCAACCGCTCCCATGGGACCACGCTTGCAGACCAACGTAGCCTTGCTGATCGAACGGACTGCCCGCAAGGCCTCCATCGTGTCTGTGGAGCCGCCCGCGATGTGAAACTCTTCTTCCGTACCCACGATAAGATCAAAGAGCGGTAAGGTTTTTTGCAACCGTTCGGTCACCGCCGCGGATTCGATGAACCGTTCCTCCCCAGCACCGTGGCCAGCCAGGCCCCAAAGGTTTGGACGGTAGTCTATATCGAGGGCGGTGCGCGCACCGTTCTCGCGGGCCAACCGAAGCGCCTTGAGCACAGCAGCCTCGGTACGGGGATGGGAAAGATGCGTGCCCGTTGCGGTGACGCACCCGGCTTTTGCAAGGAAGGCCGGATCAATGTCGTCTTCGCAAATCGCCATATCGGCGCAATTCTCGCGATAAAATATCAACGGGAATTGCTCGTCATCGCGGATGCCCAGCAGCACCAAGGCTGTCAGCCGCTTGGGGTCCGTTTTGACCGCCGTGACGTCCACTCCTTCGCGCTGCAATTGTTCGCGGATGAAGCGGCCCATGTGTTCATCCCCAACGCGGGTGATGACGGCGGATTTCAAGCCCAGTCGCGCGGACCCGGCGGCAATGTTGGTGGGCGAGCCGCCGATGTACTTTTTAAAGCTGGCCATGTCTTCCAGGCGGCCACCCACTTGCGCGCCATACAGATCAACGGAGGACCGTCCAATCGTGATCACATCGAGGACGGGCTTCGCAGTCATTCAAGACACCTCAGAAATCGCAACGCGGCGACGTTCTGCAATCGACAGGTAAGCCGCTTCCGCCAGCAACAGCGCCGCCAAACCGTCTGCACCGGAAGGAGATGGCGTCCCCCCTGCGGAGGCTCTTTCCACGAATTGTTCGATGATCCGCGAGAACGCCTCGATATACCGCGTCATGAAAAAGTCTTCGATGGGTGCAAGCGTCGTCCCACGTCCGTCTAAGATTTCCGCATTGTGTTCGCGCATATTTTTGGCCTGGGCCATGCCGCCGGAACCATGCACTTCCATACGTTGATCGTAGCCATATGTGGTGCGGCGTGAATTTGTGATCACGGCCTGTTTTCCGCTGGCGGTTTCCAAAATGATCGTTGCCGTATCGATGTCGCCAATCTCTTCCACTCCCTGACCCGTAATGGCGGAGGCATGGGCCGACACGCTTTCAACTTCCTCCCCCAGCAGGTGACGGGCAATGTCAAAATCGTGGATCGTCATATCACGCAACATGCCCCCCGCCCGCTCGCCATAACTGCGCGGCGGGGCCTCCGGATCGCGGCTGGTGATCTGCACCAATTCAACCTGCCCGACCGAGCCGTCATCAATCGCGTTGCGCACAGCAGCAAAGCTGGGATCGAACCGGCGGTTAAAACCGATCATCAAGAAGGCGCCGGTGTCTTGGACTACTTTGAGGCAGGCCCGGACCCTATCGACGGACAGATCAACGGGTTTTTCGCAGAAGATCTTTTTTTCTGCTCTTGCAAATCGCTCAATGTAGTCGGCGTGGGTGTCCGTTGGCGTACAGATGATAACGCCATCGATGGTTGCATCTTGTTCGATCTCTTCCACAGAACGAACGGGACAGGCGTGGAGCGTCGCCAATGTATCAGCGGCCTTCGCGATGGGATCAAAGATGGCAACGAGTTTGGCTTGTGGGTTGCCCGCGATGGCTTTGGCGTGAACCGTACCGATGCGGCCCGCGCCGATGAGCGCAAGTTGAAACGTCATTGGAGCCATCCTCCCACAGCTGCTCCCTAAAAGTTGCGCTAGTCTTAAGAAATTTATGCGCCAATGCCACACGAAACTTCATGCCTGCGGCTCTTAATTTTGAGGGGCCAGACGAGCATGATCCAATCATGGTGCGGTGAAGCTGCTGGCTCTATAAACGCAGCGCAGAATGCATCACTGGGTTGACCGCATTCCAGTCGCCAAGAAATGGCAAAAAGCACAAAAGGACAGAGGTATGACCGCAGACACACCGCACATCTTGGCCCCCATACTTCCGCAGGAGATCGTGCGCAAAAAGCGGGATGGCGGCACGCTGGACACGCAGGATATTGAGCAGTTTGTGCGGGGGATCAGCGATGGCTCGATCACGGAGGGTCAGATTTCGGCATTGGCGATGGCGGTGTTTTTTCAAGGCATGTCGCCGGAAGAGATCGTGGCCTTGACGCTGTCGATGCGAGATTCCGGAAGCGTGTTGACTTGGCCCGACATGGATGGCCCAGTTTTGGACAAGCATTCCACCGGCGGCGTGGGCGACAACGTGTCTTTGATGTTGGCACCAGCGGTGGCCGCCTGTGGGGGCTATGTGCCCATGATATCCGGTCGTGGCCTTGGTCACACGGGCGGCACACTGGACAAACTGGATTCTATTGCCGGTTACACCACGCAGCCGGACGAGGCGTTGTTTCGAAAAGTGACTAACGATGTTGGCTGCGCAATCATCGGCCAGACCGCCGATTTGGCACCGGCGGATAAACGGTTTTACGGCATTCGCGATGTGACAGCGACGGTGGAGTCCGTCCCTTTGATCACTGCATCCATCCTGTCGAAGAAACTGGCAGCCGGATTGGACGGACTGGTCTTGGACGTGAAATGTGGCAATGGCGCTTTCATGGCCTCGCAGAAAGAGGCTGTGAAACTGGCAAAGTCATTGGTGCGCGTTTCCAATCTGGCGGGTGTAACCACCAGCGCGATCCTTACGGACATGAGCCAGCCACTGGCTTCTGCTGCGGGCAACGCAGTTGAGGTCACCAACGCCATCGAGTTTCTGACCGGCCGTTCCATCGAGCCACGCCTGTGGGATGTCACGGTGGCTCTCGGTGCGGACATGTTGGTGAGCGGGGGCTTGGTTGAAAAAAAGGATGAGGCCCGTTCCAAAATTGAGGACGCTTTCACGTCCGGACGGGCGGCGGAGCTGTTTGCCAAAATGGTGGTGGCTCTCGGTGGACCGGCGGACATTCTCGATCAAGCACACCGCTCCATGCCAGCAGCGCCCATCGTGCAGCCTGTTTTTGCAGAAGAGGAAGGTTTTGTGATCGAGGTCGAAACGCGGGCCATTGGCGTTGCCGTGGTGGTGCTGGGTGGAGGGCGCATGCGCGCGGCTGATCCGGTAGATCATTCCGTTGGTGTGAACGAACTGGTAGCAGTCGGCGATCGAGTGGATTGCAAACGCCCCCTTGCCGTGGTGCACGCACAGGACGAAGCCGCCGCAGCGCAGGCCTCTGCTGCCGTACGAGCCGCCTATCGGTTGGGTGATCTTACGAACATTGTGGAGACGCCGACGCTGATAGAACGGATAACGGCTTGAAGCACCGGCACTATGCGCCCGGCGAATGCAAGAAGTTTCCGGGGATCGACTATTTGCACCCGCAACCCTTTCGCGACTGGAAGTCACCCATTTTAACCGCGGCCATCGGTGGCTGGTTGCAACAAAACCCGCCGCATCTGGAATTGGCCACGTTGGCACTCCACGAGTTGGAGGCGCGTGGGGACGATCTCAACGCAGGCATGAAATTCGCCAAAGCCGATCTGCACCCCATCCCTTGGTTGGTGACGGCGCGCGACGCGGTGCGGACGGTCTTTCCTGCAACCCTGATCGACGACCAGATGAGCGGGCAACGCAGGGCCAATGTCTATGTTATGCTGCGCGGCGGCTATACCGATCAAAACCAGTGGTATGGCTGCTATGTCGGTTCGACCAAAAAATCCCCAACAGCCCGCTGTCTGGAACATCGCAAGGGGGTCCGCGCCGGGCGTGGGTTACCGCGATATGGTATTGAACCGCTGTGGTCGCTGTTTGATTTTCTAAATCCCGTCCCCACGGCCAAAGCGGCGCGGATGGAATGGGAGACCCGCTTGCACGAGGCCCTTGCACCCATTGTACCCAAGGTAACAGGAGATGTAGCCTTCTAAGCAGCACTCTTTTGCGGAAGCGTTCTACCGCATTGCTTCGATGACTTTGAAACCGCCACGGTCTTCCACCGGAACCACTTTACGGAACCTAGATTTCAGCAGGTCCTCATAGGGCAATTGCCGGTTTGCCACCATAAGCAGGCGACCGCCGGAGGGTAGACATTTTGCGGCGGCTTCAATGAACGTCTGGCCGATGCGCGGCTCTGCAGCCCGTCCTTTGTGGCCACCATCGTGAAAGGGCGGGTTCATGATAACCCAGTCAAAAGGGCCTTTGGGGGCCTCGCCGGCCACATCGCTCCAATGGAATCGCGCACGGGCGTCGGGTACGTTTTTACGAGCGGCGACCAACGCGTGATGGTCCGCCTCAAACAGATCAACGCTGGTGATGTCCGGAGCCGCGACCAGCGCCTTGGCCGACAGATAACCCCAGCCGCTGCCCAAATCGGCGACCTTGCCGCGCATGCGCGTAGAAAAGTGAGCGGCCAATAAAACCGACCCTGGATCAGGACCATCGGCGGAAAAGGTGCCGGGTCCGGTGTGCCAAAACTTGTCGTCCCCCCCATCCACGAGCAACGATTGCCATTGTGGGAGATCGGAAACCGCCGCTGCCGCAAACCAGAAGACAACGGCGTGGTTTTTTGAGAGCGCTTCGACCGTGCTGCCCGCTTGCTGAGCCAAACCGGTTGCCCATTTACGCAAACCGCCCACGCCGCTTGCCTTATCGCCACAGACGACGACTGGCCCGCCCGCCTTGACGAGACGCAAAGCGTCCGCAACGGCAAGGCGATTTCTGGCTTGTGATTTTTCGGCTAACACCAACGCGCCATCGAATAGCGTAGCAGACGCCTCCATCATCCCGTCAATGGCGGCATGCGTCGTGTAACCGGCCTGCTGAAGAGCGTTGAATTGAGGGCGAAATGGCTGAACTGCGGTCACAACAGATTGCCAATCGAAAGCTTCATCCGAATTTCCAAGTGGCTCCAACGGAGCACCGTTCAAAAACAACCACTTCTGACCTCGGTCGATGACAATGTTGCCCCGTTCAAAAGGCACTATAAGCGTGTTGCGCGCGTCTTTTGATCTGGTCACGTTTGAACCGAAACTGAGAGAGTAAGAACCCAATCAGACGATCAGGCTCGATGCACTGGAAGGGTATACACCGATTTTGCCAATTGCAGAGACGCAGGTTGGTCTACCGTGCTGCGACCCGATCGTATTTTCGCAGGGTTGGCGGAGCGGTCCACCAAAACCCGGGTTGTTGAGCTCTTTGCTCACCCAGGGCGTACAGCATGCGCAGGCGTTTTTGGTCAAAGGCGAGAGGGTCGGTTGCGACGGGCACACTGTCTGGAATGGCTGTAATGCGAAAAGCCGTACCGGAATTGCGTGCGCGCACATAGCCTCGATAAACGACCTGATGGGTGAGTTCGCTCAACAATCCACTCACAGACATGGAGGCTATGTCCATGAGGTTGGGGGCTACCGCTTGAAACGAGTTTTCCTGCGCCAAAGATCCATTGATGATTACGTAGAGTTCGCGCCGCTCGGCCGGCCGTTTAAAGATAAAATCTGAGAGCAAAACTGGAGCCTTCACCGCCCCATCCACATGGGCTTGGCGCAGCTGAACGCCGCGTTTTGGCTTAATGTAGACCGGCGGAAAAAGGACAGGAATAGCCGCCGACGCGCGCAGCACTTTTTGAAACATTTGCAGCGAGTTTGTGCGCCCTGGCCCCGCGCCGCTGGCGAGAAGACCCATGTCCCAGACAACCGATTTTGAGGCGTCCAGATTGGTGGTCGCCACATAAAGCCGTCTGCCGAGTGCGTGCTGTTGCGCAACTTCGGCCAGCACGGCGGAGGTTATGTGTTTTTCGATCTGACGCTTAAGCGGTGTGTTGTCCAGCAAGCTGTCACCCAGCACCCCTCCAAGACCCCGTTTTACGAAAATATCAGAATCTTCCTGACTGATATAAAGTTGGCGAAGCTTTGCATCGTAGTGCGGGCCCAAAAACGCGAAGACGGACATCAGAGCGCCGGTGGAAACACCGGTGACGATATCAAATTCAGGGCGTGTGCCGGTCTTCGTCCAGCCATTGAGAACCCCCACACCGTAGGCGCCATCGGACCCGCCGCCAGACAAGGCCAGGATCGATAGCGTGCCGGACGCACCCACCCGCTCTCCCGATGCAATGCGCTGCGTCATAGATACCGGGGTCAGGGCCGCGTTTTGCAAATCCACGGCCTCGGTGGGCGTGAGCGCACGAATGGCCTTACTTTCCGGCGGGCGGCTCACGCAACCCGTTAACGCGAGCACAACCGCAAGCAGAACAAGCAATCCCGCACTGCGATATGTCTGGACTGTACCGGGGTTGATAAACACGTTAGAGACTAAAATATTTTACAGCACGCAAAGCTTAACGCGGTTTTTGTCCGTAGAAAAGCAAACCGGCTTAAGAAATTAACGGATCGTTAACGCTGTTGCTTGGATGCCCCTATTGATCAGCCGAGCGTCCGTCTGACGGATTGAGGGATACAACAAACAAAAAAGGCGCCTGGAATGATCCAGACGCCCTGCGTGTTTTTTTCGATCAACCGTTAGGTCGACACGCTTTTCACGACTGCTTAGTCGTCGTCGCCATCATCATCGTCGTCATCGTCCGCAAATTCTTTGCCGGTTTCCTGATCGACGACTTTCATGGACAAGCGCACTTTGCCGCGATCATCGAAGCCCATCAGTTTCACCCAGACTTTGTCGCCTTCGTTGACCACATCCGTGGTTTTGCCAACGCGTTCGTCTGCCAGTTGAGAGATGTGGACCAAACCGTCTTTGGCTCCGAAGAAGTTCACGAACGCTCCGAAGTCGACCGTCTTCACAACGGTGCCTTCGTAGATTTCGCCCACTTCCGGGTCGTCCGTGATCGAACGGATCCATTTGACAGCAGCATCGATTTCCTTGGCGGAAGAAGATGCCACCTTCACGGTCCCATCGTCCTCGATGTTCACTTTAGCACCGGTCTTCTCAACGATTTCACGGATCACCTTACCGCCGGAACCGATGACTTCACGGATCTTATCGGTTGGGATTTTGAAGCTTTCGATGCGTGGCGCAAACTCACCCAGCTCCGAGCGGCCTTCGGTCAACGCGTTGGCCATTTCACCCAAGATGTGCTCACGACCGTCTTTGGCCTGTGCCAATGCCACCTTCATGATTTCTTCGGTGATACCGGTGATCTTAATGTCCATCTGCAACGAGGTGATGCCTTCGGAAGTCCCGGCAACTTTAAAGTCCATGTCGCCGAGGTGATCTTCGTCGCCCAAAATGTCGGAAAGAACCGCAAAGTCGTCGCCTTCCTTGATCAGGCCCATGGCGATACCGGCCACTGGTGCTTTCAACGGAACACCGGCATCCATGAAGGCTAGCGACGTGCCGCAAACCGTTGCCATGGAAGAGGACCCGTTGGATTCCGTGATCTCAGAAACGGCACGAAGCGTGTATGGAAACTCTTCGCGTGACGGCAGAACTGCACGCACCGCACGCCAAGCCAGCTTGCCGTGACCAATTTCGCGGCGCGAGGTAAAGCCGATACGGCCGGTCTCGCCGACCGAATAGGGTGGGAAGTTGTAGTGCAGCAGAAAGTTTTCTTTGTACGTGCCGGTCAGCGCGTCGATGAACTGTTCATCGTCCGATGTGCCCAAGGTAGCGACCACGATGGCCTGCGTTTCACCGCGGGTGAACAGAGCAGAACCGTGGGTGCGGGGCAGAATGCCAACTTCGGATTCAATGGCACGAACGGTGGACAAGTCGCGACCGTCGATACGCTTTTTGGTTTTGATGATCGAACCGCGAACAACTTTCGCCTGCACGGATTTGAACACTTCGCCCAACGTGTTGACTTCGCCTTCGGTGGACTCTTCCGTCAAGAACTCTTCTTTGGCTTTCGCCTTAGCCGCGTCGAGAGCGACGTAACGATCCTGTTTGTCGGAGATCGTATAGGCGGCTTCGATGTCGGAACCGACCAGTGCGATGACTTTCTCCTGCAGTTCGGAATTGTCCGGTGCGATGTGTTCACGGGGCTCTTTTGCACAGAGTTTAGCCAGTTCGATGATCGCATCGATTACGGGCTGGAACTCGGCATGGCCGAACATGACAGCGCCGAGCATGGTGTCTTCAGACAACACTTTGGCTTCCGATTCCACCATCAACACAGCGTCGTTGGTGCCAGCCACAACGAGGTCGAGATCGCTCTCGTCCATTTCATCGATATTGGGGTTCAAGACGTATTCACCATCAATCAGGCCAACGCGTGCACCACCGATGGGACCCTGAAAGGGCACACCGGAAATTGTCAGTGCAGCGGATGTTGCCACCATGGCCACGATGTCCGGGTTGTTTTCCAGATCGTGGGAGAGAACTGTACAGGTAACCTGCGTGTCGTTCTTATAGCCATCGGCAAAAAGCGGACGGATGGGGCGGTCGATGAGACGGCAAACAAGTGTTTCGTTTTCGGATGGACGGGCCTCACGCTTGAAAAATCCACCGGGAATTTTACCGGCTGCATAGGCCTTTTCGATGTAGTTGACGGTGAGCGGGAAGAAATCCAAGCCGGGCTTGGGCGCTTTGGCGGATACGACGTTACACATGACGGTGGTCTCACCGTAGGTAACGATCACAGACCCATCGGCCTGACGGGCAACCTGGCCCGCTTCCAGGGTCAGCGGACGGCCGCCCCATTCAATTTCAATGACGTGTTTTTCAAACATAGACATGCATTTATCTTTCTTGTGCGTTCATCCCTCCGCGAGAGATGAACCGGTGGCCGCACGACGCCTATCGCCGGGCAACAAACCACCAACTTTCAGTTTTTTCGAGAGGATGCCGAGCGCAGATGGCTAGGCTTTAGGTCTCGCACCGTGGCTGATCGCGTGGGCTCCCACTTGAATCAGAATTGGTACGATCCGCCATGTTCCCGGTTTTGCGAGACCATTCAGCGGCTTTTGCTTGGTCCATCAAGGGCAAGACAATGAGGGGCTTTCCAGCGGGCACTGAACCCGAAAGCCGCTGATAATCCTGCCCCTTGTACTTGGGACCCTCTCGAACAAGTTTTGGAAACAGGTCAACTTCATTTCCAAAGGCCGCATACCATAGTGTTGCAGCCTGAACAACAAAGGGCGCAACCTCGTGCTGCGCCCTTTGAAAAATCGTACTAGCGGCGAATGCCCAAGCGCTTGATCAAATCCTGATAGCGCGCTTCATCCTTGCGGCGTGTGTAGTCGAGGAGCGAGCGGCGGGTTGCCACCATCTTCAACAGTCCACGGCGCGAGTGATTGTCTTTTTTGTTGTCCTTGAAGTGGCCGGTGAGGTTGTTGATACGTTCCGTGAGGATCGCGACCTGCACTTCGGGGGACCCGGTATCGCCATCCTTGATGGCATACTCTTTGACGAGCTCGGCTTTTCTTTCCGGCGTAATCGACATCGCATTTTCTCCCAGTGTTTGAGAATAAAAGATGCCCGCGCCGGGATGTCGTCCAGCACGGGCCGCGGATGCCCGCATCTGCAGGCGAGAGGGCTATAGAGCGGGCGTAAACCCTTGGCAAGTGTATTGGCACTTGGATTGGAAAGGGCCGCTACGATTTGAGACGCGTTTAAGCGCCCGGCTTTAGCGTTCCACGCACCTGCGTGTCAGCGTTCCACGCAACTTCGTGTCAGCGTTCCACGCAGAGGGCGACGCCCATTCCGCCACCGATGCAGAGTGTGGCAAGTCCTTTCTTAGCGTCGCGGGCGACCATCTCATGGAGCAGTGTCACCAACACCCGCGCTCCCGAGGCACCTATGGGATGGCCAATTGCGATGGCACCGCCGTTGACATTCACCTTATTGGTATCCCAACCCATGGTCTTGTTAACGGCGCAGGCTTGCGCGGCAAAGGCTTCGTTGGCCTCAACCAGATCCAAATCGGCGGCTCTCCATCCGGCCTTTTGCAACGCTTTTTGCGAAGCCGGAATGGGGCCGGTTCCCATCAACGCAGGATCAACACCGGCTGTGGCACGCGACGCGATGCGGGCAAGCGGCGTCAAACCGCGCCGTTGCGCTTCGCTGGCGCTCATGATCACCAGAGCGGCAGCGCCGTCGTTGATGCCGGATGCGTTGGCGGCGGTTACAGTTCCATCTTTTTGAAAGGCAGGTCGCATACCGGACACACTTTCCAGCGTTGCGCCATCGCGGATGTATTCGTCTTCTTCAACAACGGTTTCTGCCCGACGGGAGGTCACAGTCACCGCAGCAATTTGGCTTTTGAAACGACCTTCTTTGCGCGCTGCTTCGGCTTTGTTTTGGGATGCGACGGCAAAAACATCCTGCGCCTCGCGGCTGATCTGAAATTCGCGGGCCACATTTTCTGCGGTCACGCCCATGTGGTAGCCGTTAAACGCGTCCCAAAGACCGTCTTTGATCATGGTGTCGATGAGTTCCACATTGCCCATGCGATGGCCAGAGCGAAGATGCTGGCAATGGGCGGAGCCGGACATGCTCTCTTGCCCCCCCGCGACCACGATGCCGGCATCGCCGCCTTCAATCATCTGCATACCAAGGGCAACCGCCCTTAGGCCGGAGCCGCACACCTGGTTGATACCCCAAGCGCTGGCCTCTTTGGAAACGCCAGCCGCCATGGCGGCTTGGCGGGCCGGATTTTGCCCCTGACCGGCTGTCAGCACTTGTCCCAAAATGACCTCGTCCACGCCTTCCGCTTCCACGGAAGCGGCATCCAACGCGGCGCGGATGGCTGACTCACCCAAAGTGTGGGCGGGAACTGATGCCAGAGCCCCGTTAAAACTGCCAACGGGCGTGCGCATTGCGGAAACGATGACAACATCTTCAACAGACATGGGGAAATCCTAGGGGAACGAACGATGTGAGTTCTGTTTTTGATCTATCACCGCACGGGCATGGAGCAAAAGCCAATTGCAGCGGGACGTATGAAAATTGACATTGGACACTGCGCCGATGCCCTCTCGATCCCAAAAAGTGTGTCAAAACGCACTTGTTAAACGGCACGCCAGCGCTATCGTGCGACAGAGTGGCACGCGGCTCAACATGTGGGTGAACGCTTCAATGGGGATGAAGCACCGATCACCCAACATAAGCCAGACGCGCTGAAGAATTGAATGGCGGGGCAATGATCCTTTGGATCTTTCGCAACGAGACGCGTGGTGCTCACACCATTGGGGTCGGCGCACGCAGGGGTTAAAACTTGGCAAAAGCCGACGCACATCTGGACGCAGACCGTCCTCTGGAAAAGAAGCTGCTGCGGTATGTTTGGAGCCACACTCGCTCCGAGCAATTGTGGATTCTTTTCGTCATCATCGCGTCCATGCCCACCTATTTTATGGTGCTGGACCTGCCGGTGCGTATCATCAACCAACCGATCCAAGGCGATGGTTTTGACAGTGTGGGCGCCACCAAAACCTTCATGGAAATTGGACTTTCGGCCCCGTCCTTTTTGGGCGGTGGTTCGGTCACGTTTTTCCCCGGTGTTGAGCTAGAACGGTGGCCCTATCTGATCGCGCTCAGTTCACTGTTTCTAGCGCTGGTCTGCGTCAACGGGCTGTTTAAGTTTTACATCAACACCTACAAGGGCCGACTGGGCGAACGCATGTTGCGCCGCATGCGTTTCCAACTGACCGACCGCGTGTTGCGGTTCCCGTTTGGTCATTTCAAACGGGTCAAGGGTTCAGAAATCGCCTCCATGGTAAAGGATGAGGTTGAACCCTTCGGCGAGTTCATCGGCGACGCCTTTGTCCAACCGGTTTATCTCGGCGGTCAGGCCCTTGTGGCCTTTATTTTTATTCTCAATCAAAGCTTCTGGCTGGGCATGATCGCAGTTGCGATCATTGCGTTCCAAGTCACCATCATCCCCTACCTGCGCCGCAGAGTTTTGGAATTGGGCCGAATGCGGCAACTCACAGCGCGGTTGCTCAGCGGGCGCATTGGTGAGATCGTCGATGGGATCGCCGCCGTGCATGTCAACGACACGTCCAACTATGAGCGGGCGGAGCTTTCCAGCCGTCTCGGGCAGATTTTCTTCATTCGCTACGAGCTTTATCAGCGGAAGTTCTTCATCAAGTTTTTGAACAACTTCCTCGCACAGCTCACCCCATTCCTGTTTTACGTCGTGGGCGGTTATTTTGCGATCCGTGGTTCGTTGAATGTCGGGCAGCTTCTCGGCGTCATCAACGCCTACAAAGACCTGCCGGCGCCGATTAACGGCCTGATCATGTGGGATCAAAAGCGCACCGACATCGACATCAAATACGCCCAGATCGTCGAACAGTTCAACGTCAAAGGCATGATGAATGCGGAAGTGCAGGCGGTGAGCGATGCGCCGGTCGCACCGCTTCAAGGCACATTGCAAAGCGCCAATGTGCAAGTCTTGGACGATTCCGGTTCTATTCTTGTGGAAGACGCGGATTTCCGTATGGATGTACGCGACCGCGTCGCCGTATTGGGATCCATCGGGTCCGGCTCAGGTGCGATGGCCAACACGCTTGCGGGCTTGAACGAACCTTCCAGCGGTCGTTTGACGCTGAACGGATCCAACCTTTTGGACCTGCCGCAATATGTGCGGGGTCGGCGTTTGGCGTATTTTTCCAGCGATTCTTATCTGCCACAAACCTCCGTGTTGGAAGCACTTTTATACGTGAACAAACACGTGCCGCTGCGGAAACGGCCGGACACTTTGCCTCCGCTGGACCGCCACCCAAAGCACCGCAGCGAAGTGATCGCATCCGGTAACATGCTGCTCGACATTTATGACGGGTGGATCGACTACGAAGCGATGGGCGTTAGCAACACAACTGAACTTTTTGAAAAAACCAAATCCATACTAGACGTGGTTGAACTGACCGAAACAGTAAACGAGTTGGCCATGCGCCAACAGCTGGACCCGGCCACCAACCAAACCCTCTGCGACCAATTGCTGGACATGCGACTCAAGCTTCGGGAACGCATCAACGGCTCACCGATGGCCAAATTGGTGGAGGTCTGGGACTGGAACACCTACAACAAACAAGCAACGCTTGCTGAAAACCTGCTCTTTGGAACCGCCGTAAACGGCGCGGATCTGGAAGCCGAAAGACTGGTACAAAATGCCTATCTTCGCTCCGTTCTTGCCGAGGATGGTCTGGACCGCGCGCTTTTCGATATGGGTGTTGAGTTGGCGGAGACGGCCATCGAACTGTTTGCGGATTTGTCGCCCGACAACCCGTTTTTCGAGCAGTTGAACTTTATGTCGCCGGAACAGCTGGAAGCCTACCCGCCGATCTTGGCGCGGGCCAAACAAAACGGGTTCGCCGGTGTTACCGATGCCGACCGGGATTTGCTGCTCGTGCTGCCCTTTGGATACATCGAAGAGCGCAACCGCTTGCGGCTACTGGATGACGGGTTTGCAGATCGTATTTTGGCGGCACGCCATCGGTTCCATGCCAATCTACCAACGGAGATGGCTGAGAACATTAACGTCTACAAACTGGAGCGCTACAACGCGTTGGAATCCATTCAGGACAACATCCTGTTCGGGCGTGTCGCTCAAGGAACATCAAACGCTTCCGACCAAGTGCAAACCGCCATTCGCGAACTCTTGGTGGAAGAAGGATTGTCGGATGCGTTGTTCAAGGTCGGTCTCGATTTCGACATGGGAACCGGCGGCAAACGGCTTTCCGAAAACCAGCGCCAGCGCATCAATTTGGCACGTGCCCTGATGAAAAACCCTGACCTTATGATCATCAACCGCGGGCTCAATGCACTCGATTCGCGTGCTGAGAAAAGGATCGTTAAAAGGGTCGCAGAACTGGCCAAGGGAACGGGCACAACACCGCCTTTCGGTCTGTTTTGGGTGCTCAGCACACCGGCGCTTGCGGCCGAGTTTGACAAAGTTGTGGTTTTCCAACGCCAGCGTGTTGTGGAAACGGGAACACCGGACGAATTGGCAGAGGCGGAAGGAACTTACGCCTCACTGGTGAGCTAGTCAGATGCTGATGACTTTACGTAAGGATATTTCTGTTAGACCCACTCTGGGTCGATGGGGGCAAGGACAAAACCATGGGTAAACTGGACGAAGAGGTTGCACTGCTGCGATCCATTCCGATGCTGGCCAACCTGCCGGCCAACAAGTTGAAGCTTTTGGCGTTCGCATCGGACCAGGTTGCGTATTCCCAAAACGATATCCTGTTTCGCCAAGGCGACGACGCGGACGCCGCCTACATCGTGGTGAAAGGTTTTGCCGATGTTCTGGTGGCCACTGGCGCCGGTGGCGGCGAATCGAAGGTAGCTGAGCTCGGGCCAAACTCATTTGTTGGTGACATGGCTATTCTTGGGGATATGCCCCGCACGGCCACCGTGCGCGCCAGCACCGATCTTGAGACATTGCGCATCCGCAAGAACCACATGATGGACTTGATGCGCGATACGCCTGATCTTGCCATGGAGGTCTTAAAGGAACTCGTGATGCGTTTGGCCAAGACGACCCATGATCTCAGCACAGCGCGCGACGAAGTCGCCCGCTTGCGCGCATAGGGACCGCTCCGCTTCGATGTCACAAAAACCGTTCAAAGTGCGTATCTGGGGTGCCCGTGGCACCATGGCGTCCAGCACACCGGACACCAACCATTATGGTGGCAATACCGCCTGTGTGGAGATGCGCTGTGGCGAACATGTGTTGGTTTTTGATGCCGGTTCCGGCCTGCGAATGTTAGGCGATAAGCTGGTGCGCGAAGCCAAGCGTATGCGCAACAAAGGCCAAACGCCCGAGCCGCTGAACCTGTTTTTCACCCACTGCCATTACGACCACATCTCAGGCCTGCCGTTTTTTGCGCCCTTCTTCGATCCCGGCCTGCACGTGCAGGCTTGGTCCGGCCATTTGGTGGGCGAGAACAAGACGCAACGGATGTTCCGCGAGTATATGAAGCCCCCCTTCTTTCCCGTGGGTCCGGAAATTTTTGCCGCCGGTTTGACCTATAGGGATTTTGATCCGGGGGCGACTCTCACCCCCTGTCCGGATGTGACGGTGGACACGATCGAGTTGCAGCACCACGACCGCTGCGTCGGTTACCGGGTCAACTTTGATGGGCGTTCAGTCTGTTACATCACCGACACGACACATATTCCCGGTGAACCGGACGAGAACATTTTAAGCATCTGCCAAGACACCGATTTGATGATCTACGATGGCACGTACACGGATGCAGAGTTTCCGCAGTTTTGGAATTTTGGCCATTCGACATGGGAAGAAGGTGTGCGTCTTGCGCAGGCAGCCGGTGCCAAACGCTACTGCATTTTTCATCACCGCCCGAGCCGGTCCGACAAGGCGATGGAAAAGATAGAGCAAGAGTGCCGCGCATTGTTCAGAAGATCTTGGGCGGCGCGCGAAGGGCTTGTGATCAAAATCTGATGCCCATTTGATCAAACCTAGCCAGGGTCATGTTCGCTCATACATCAATGGCGCGGGATTGATGTGACCGTGATGTGGGTTTGGTTCACCCTGCCCACACCCCTTATTGCGAAGGAAACCACCCCAGCACCATGACCGTCACGGCCGCCAAGAAAAATGACACGCCCCTACCGGTGTCAGTCTCGGCATCGGAGACGGGAGACGTGTTGGACGGTTCGCTGGTGGATCCCGGCTTCTGGGCCAAAGTCGTATCGCGATTGCGGGTCAGCGTGGGGTTGAGCACAACGCGTGATCCGCACATTGATCAAGCCCCTGAACGGGTGAAACACGCCATCAGAGAGAGCGATGACCTCAGCGAAGTGCTGGTCAAATTGATTCAGTTGGCGGTGTTTGCACTGTGGGGCCTCGCCTATCTTGCGGCCCCCCCGCCGGACCCGTCTACAATCTCACAAGTGCCGGTGGTTATCGGTGCCTATATGGTGGTGACGTTTGGACTGCTGCTTTTGGCGGTCAAACGCTGGACGCCCAGTTGGTTGATTTATCTGTCGATCATTCTCGACACGGCCTTGCTGACCTATCTGATTTTCACATTCCACGAACAATACGGTCAGCCAGCTTCGTTTTCGCTGAAGGCCGTTGAAGTGTTGAATTACTTCGTTCTGATCGGCCTGCGCGCTTTGCGGTTTGAGGCGCGTTATGTCATCGCCGCCGGTGTGGCCAGCATGGCGTTTTGGACTTTGATGGTGGTCTACGTCGTCATCAACGACCCGTTGGACCCGATGGTAACGCGGTCTTACGTAACATATCTGACCAGTAACACCGTACTCATCGGCGCGGAAATCAGTAAGATCATCTCCATGGGGATGGTCACACTGATCTTGGCGCTCGCCGTCAGCCGGGCACACAACTTCGTCTCCAAGGCGATTGCCGAAACCAATGCCGCAGAAGACTTATCTCGGTTTTTGCCGATCTCGGTCGCGCGGCACATTCGCCGCTCGGAAAAATCGGTTTCCGTGGGCACCGGAACGCGCAGGCATGCGGTTATCCTCAACATTGATATCCGCAATTTCACCCGCATCGTAGAAACACTGCAGCCGCAAACCATGATGGCGCTTTTAGGAGACTACCAACAACGTCTCATCCCCATCATCCACGCCCATGACGGCACAATCGATAAATTCATGGGCGACGGCATTATGGTGACCTTTGGCGCGACGGAAGAGTTAGCTGATTGCGAAGCGGCAGCGCTGCGTTGCATGGACGCCATTTCGAAAGACTTGGCCAATTGGGACGGGCCCGCCGGATCGGTGGAGGTCAACATGGCGGCGACCGCCGGCACGGTTGTCGTGGGCGCGGTGGGCAATGAAAGCCGTTTGGAGTTTACGGTGGTTGGACCCGCGGTAAACCAGTCCGCCAAACTGGAGAAGCACAATAAGGCACTCAAAAGCCGGGCTTTATGCACCGCCAGCCTCTTCGATACGGCGATTGAACAGGGCTATACCGCCAAGGACGGTCTGGAACGGCTGACAGTGACCGTGGAAGGAACCGCCGAACAGATCACCATCGTGGTGTTGGCGTGAGCGAGGCGACTGCCATTGAGGCCTCCTCCCTCAAGGCCTGGTTTAATCCCGGTCTGGTGCGACTGGTGTCCGGCTTTATCCTGCTTTTTTATGTCACCACACATTTGATGAACCACGCCTTGGGTCTGATATCGCTGGACGCGATGGAGGCTGTGATGGATGTGAGCCGCGCATTCTGGCGGTTTTTACCAATGTCGGTGCTGCTTTACGGAGCGCTGGCCGTGCACGTCATCTTGGCGTTGGGAAACGTGCTGCGTAAACGCACATTGGCCATGCCGCTGCGCGAATGGGTGCAATTAATTGCAGGGTTGGCCATTCCGTTCCTGCTCGTCGTGCACGTGATGGGCACACGCTATGCGTCCGCCCGCTACGGCATCAATGACAGCTACGCCTATGTGCTGCTGAGCATTTTCGTCTTTTCTCCGGTCAGTCTGTATTTCAACACGGCGGGGCTCGTAGCCGCTTGGGCACATGGGTGTTTTGGGTTTCACATGTGGGCCCGTCTCAAGCCTTGGTATCGCGGCACTGCGCGCGACGCTGCTTTGGCTTTTGCCGGTTTTTTGCCTGCCCTCGCCGTTGGCGGCTACATGACAGCTGGTCGGGCCCTCGCACCCCTCGCGCAGGATGGCGAATATATGGGTGCCTATTATGAACGGCTCGGACTGAGCGATGATGCGGTTTGGGGACTTTTGGGAAGCGATATCCGCACCGCTCAAATCCTGCTGCTGATCGGACTCGCCTTTTTCGTTTTGATCAAACTGGCAGGGCTTGCGAGGGGGCGACGGGGGGACATGGTGGCCGTTCGCTACAAGGATGGTCCGTCGGTGAGTTTTCCGGTCGGCGCCACGCTCTTGGACATCAGCCGCGCCCGCAAAGTGCCCCATGCCAGCGTATGCGGTGGCCGGGGGCGCTGTTCAACCTGCCGTGTGCGCATTCTGTCCGGCCTCGCCGACCAGCCGCCTGCCAGCGAAGACGAGACAAGAGTCTTGAAGCGGGTACGGTCCGCCCCCGACGTGCGCTTGGCGTGCCAATTGCGTCCGCAAGGCACACTGGAAGTGATCCGCATTTTGCCGCCTGACGCTTCCATCAGCCGGGCAGCAACGGGCGATCCAACAGGGGCTCCCTGGGCAACGGGACGGGAAAAACGTGTCACCATCATGTTCTGCGATCTGCGCAACTTCACCCGCACGGCGGAACAAAAGCTCGCCTATGATGTGGTTTATCTCATCAACCAGTTTTCGCGCGAGATGGGACAGGCCGTTGAACAAAACGGCGGCCAAATCGATAAATTTCTGGGCGACGGCTTTATGGCTATTTTCGGATTGGAAGGCGCGGACCGACGGTTCGATGACGCCGCCGGAGACGGTGCTCGGCAAGCGCTTGCGGCATCCACGCAGATGATCGCCAATCTGGAAACCTTGAACCAACGCTTGGAAGGTGACTTGGAAAACCCGCTTCGCATGGGCATCGGGTTGGACACTGGAACAGTGGTCTTGGGCCAGATGGGTTATGGGCGCGCGCGCGGTCTCACCGCCATTGGCGACACAGTCAACACCGCCAGTCGGTTGGAATCCGCGACAAAAACAGAAGGCTGCACACTGTGCGTTTCTGCACAGACACTGAAAAGTGCGGGTCTGGCTCCATTGCCCGAACAGGCAAAACACATCACCCTAAGGGGCAAACGCAAGCGGCTGGATATCGCAGCCATCGATCATCCGGACCAACTGCTTGAAACAACATCCGCCGACGGAGACCAACATGCCGATGCCTAGTCTGTTTGGCCTGTCCCGCACGGGCCGTTCTCATCTTTCTGTCGCCGTGGCTATCAGCACGGCTTTGGTTGCTTTTGGTACAGGGTTTTTCCCGACCGCCTCCGCGCAGGCAGCGTGTTCCAGCAGTGCCGGGCCGGGCGTTGATTGGACGGGCTGCCGCAAGCGGGCATTGATTGTGAGTGGCGGCGACTTTTCCAATGCGATACTCAATCGCACCGACTTCACCGGATCGGACCTGCGCAACACCAATCTCACCGGCACCAGCATGGTGAAGGCGACACTGACGCGGTCCAGCATTGGTGGTGCTAAATTGCTCAACGCCTCCCTGTCCGGCGTGGAAGGCATCCGCCTTGCCGCGGACAAGGCGCAGCTTCAATCGGTCGACATGACAAAGTCGATGTTCTTTCGAGCCCGCTTTGTGCAAGCCGTGCTGAACGATGTGGATTTCTCGAAGGCGGAATTCAGCCGGTCAGATTTCACCGGCGCCGTCTTGCAGAACACCACCATGGAATCCAGCAATCTTTCGCGGGTGATTTTTTTGGCCACCCAGTTCAACAACGTCAACTTAAAGGACGCTTGGACTTACCTGACCGATTTCAGCGGTGTTGATCTGACGGCGACCATTGGGCTGACGCAAAATCAGGTCGACCTTGCCTGCGGGGACGCCAATACAAAACTGCCAGTAGGACTGGAAACGCCGTCCACATGGCCTTGCTCAGGGGCTGATAACTAGAGCCGACCATCGCTTCTTTGAAGCACTGATCGACTCTAGTTCGTTGTTTTAACGCGGTTTCTTTCGCCCAAACGAATCGGTTTGAACGGAAACGGCTCTGGCCTCATCGCGTCCGCTACCGAACGAGTTCTTTCATCGCGTCTTCAATGCCCGACAGGGTGAGCGGATACATGCGGTCGTTCATAACCTCTTTAATCATCGCCGTGGACTGGGAATAGCGCCAACCTTTTTGAGCCACAGGGTTGAGCCACACGGTTGAGGGCCATTGGTCGGTTGCGCGTCGCAGCCAGGTCTCACCGGATTCCGGATTCCAGTGTTCCACGGCTCCACCCGGATAAGCCACTTCATAGGGGCTCATCGCAGCGTCACCCACACAGATGCATTTGTAGCCCGACCCATAGGTGCGCAGCACGTCCCAGGTGGACATTTGCTCGCCGTAGCGGCGCATATTGTCCTTCCACACGCCCTCATAGAGGCAGTTGTGGAAGTAAAAATATTCCATGTGTTTGAACTCTGCGCGGGCTGCTGAGAAAAGCTCTTCAACCACGCGGATGTGCCCATCCATGGACCCGCCCACGTCTAAAAACAAAAGCAATTTTACGGCGTTGCGCCGCTCGGGCCGCGTTTTGACATCGAGATAGCCCTGTTCTGCGGTGGAGCGAATCGTGTTGTCGAGATCAAACTCCTCCGCTTCCCCTTCCCGTGCCCAGCGGCGCAGACGCTTGAGCGCAACTTTGATGTTGCGGGTGCCCAATTCCACATTGTCATCAAAATTGCGGAACTGACGCTTGTCCCAAACTTTGACGGCTCGGCGATGGCGGCTTTCGTTTTGGCCGATGCGCACACCTTCTGGGTTGTAGCCATATGCTCCAAAGGGAGACGTGCCAGCTGTACCGATCCATTTTGAACCGCCCTGATGGCGTTTTTCCTGCTCTTCCAGGCGCTGCTTCAAGGTTTCCATTAGCTTTTCCCAGCCACCCAAAGCCTCGATTTGCTGCTTCTCTTCTTCCGAAAGATGTTTTTCAGCCATGCGCTTGAGCCATTCTTCCGGGATGGCCTGCTCCGCGACTTCCCCCACGCCGGCGACCGCCTCCAAACCTTTGAAGACCTGGGCGAACACCTGATCGAATTTATCGATATTGCGCTCATCTTTGACCAAGGCCGTGCGGGCCAAAAAGTAAAATTCCTCTACGTCCCACATGGCCAAGCCCCTTTCCATGCCTTCCAGCAAGGTGAGGTACTCGCGCAGGGAAACTGGCACTTTGGCTTCCTTGAGACCGTAGAAGAGGTTTGAAAACATGGGTATCGCCTCAGGTTACAGATGCGCGGAATTGGACACTGTCACTGTGCCCAATAACGCGACCGGTCAATTATGCTAGCCTAACGCCGGCAAGCAAGCACTTGCCGCACGAGCCCGTTGTTCATTTGTCTTTGGCTCCGATCAAGTTCAGATCAAACGGCGTGGTCTGGTAAATCTGGTTGATCCAATTGCCAAATAAAAGATGGGCATGACTGCGCCACCGGTTCTGCGGCGTTTGGCTGGGGTCATCATTTGGGTAGTAGCCCGTCGGAACGTTAATGGGCGTGTTGTTGGCGACGTCGCGTTCATACTCTTCGGCAAGAGACGTAGAATCGTATTCGATGTGATTAAAGATGTAGAGGCGGTTACCTTCTTCCTCGACGATCAAACACGGACCGGTTGCATCGCTATCCATCAGCAGGGCCAGCCCCTCCTTCTCCAACAAATCGTGTTTGCGCACCTCCGTCCAGCGACTCACCGGGATCTGAAAATCGTCTGAAAAGCCGTTAAGGTAAGGTGACGTGGGAGCCAAATTCACGTGCCGGAATACGCCAAAAGCTTTCTCGTCCAGTGTGTATTTAGGGACGCCGTGGAAATGGTAAATGGCCGCCATGGCCCCCCAGCACACGTTGAAGCATGAATGCACATGGGTGCGGGTCCATTCAAATATCTGCTCCATCTCGTCCCAATAGGTGACATCTTGGAAATCCAATTTTTCAATCGGCGCGCCGGTGATGATGAAGCCGTCAAACTTTTCCTCGCGCACGTCTTCCCATGTTTGATAGTGGTTGATCAGATGCTCTTCGCTGGTGTTGCGCGACCGGTGGGAACCGATGCGCACCAGTGTCAAATCCACCTGGAGCGGTGTCGCGCCGATCAATCGCGCAATCTGGGTTTCCGTGCGGATCTTGTTGGGCATGAGGTTGAGCAAGCCAACCTTGAGCGGGCGTATATCCTGACGGTTGGCGGTGGCCTCGTCCATCACCATCACACCTTCGGCTTCCAGCGTTTTGCGGGCGGGCAGTGTTTCTGGAATCCGGATGGGCATGTCTTTAACCTCGTCAAATACGCAACTGTGCGCCCACCGACGAAAGGCGGCAGCAGGACACAAAAAAACCGGCCGCAAGCTGCAACCGGTTCGATCCTGACGCCCCTTTGATGAGGCCCTTATCAGGCGCGGCCCTTTAGCAACTTGTTTAACGTGGCTGCAAGCCGACCGGCCAAATCACCACACGAGAAGAAATAGGGTGTGAGAGATGTCACGTCAATTGTGGTGGTTCGGGCGCAAAGCTTGAGCGGCGAAAACACGTCGCTTGAACTCGTCTTGGCAGCGTGAAACTCTTTATGCGTTTGGGACCAACTGGAGATAACCCCGTGGAACAATTTGGCTACATGAGCGCCATGCGCAAATATTTCACCTTTTCGGGACGCGCACCGCGCCGGGAATTTTGGATGTTTGTCCTGATCAACGTTATCGGTGCTGTGATCTTGTACTTCGTGGACGCGGCTCTGTTCGGCTACAACACCGACTTTAGTGCGGACACGAGTGGGTTTAATGCGTCGGGCTCAGTCAACGGTGTCTTCGGCACGATTTGGTCGCTAGCACACTTCATTCCCGGCCTGGCCGTCAGCGTTCGCCGTTTGCACGACATTGGCAAGTCTGGCTGGTGGGTACTTATCGCCATCATTCCGGTCGTCAACTTCATCGGCGTTTTTGTCCTGATCTATTGGTACATCAAAAGCGGTGACGAGAACGCCAATGAACACGGCCAAAACCCGTATGGACTTGCTGGCGTGAACGATGACGTGTTTGCGTAAGGTCGGATTTCTAAGCGCTCGCTTCTTATAACCTCAGGTCTTTATTTCGAATTTACCAAATAGCGCCACAGTGGCCTCAGGGGCATGCCGCGTTGTGATGTCAACACAGCTCAAACGGGTTGTGTTGGCGCTTGCTGGCGTGGTGTTTGGAGTAATTGATCGGTGTTTAAAAATTCCCGGAATCCAGGTTTCCGAAGGGCCAGAACTCATGCCAACCGTTCCGAAAGGATGCCAAGTTCAAAAGCCGCCAGCATCAGCCTAGATGGTCACTCAACAGCATTTGACGCCACCATCCGCGATGTGAGTCCGGGCGGTGTACGCGTCAGCTTCATGGGGCAAATGTCGGTTGGTGAGCAGGTTTTAGTGTGCAGCCGCACGGAAGGCCTTTTGGCACTCGCGCTCGTGCGGTGGCGCCGCGGCAATGAGGCAGGCTTGCAGTTCGTGCGCAGCGTAACAGCGGACCGCGAGGCATGGCTGCGCGATGTCCAGTCCAAACACTATGCAGAGATCGGAATGGCCCAGCGGCAGATGGCGCAGGAAGCGCAACGGACACCGCCTCCACCGACCGAAAAGCAATTATCCGTCCCCGCAGCTGCACGTATTTTGGGTCTGATCGCGGTTGATGGTTTGGAAGCTGCAACGCTCAAAATGGCGTATCGCAAAGCGGCCATGGACGTGCATCCCGACAGAGGCGGCGATGCGATTGCGTTCCAAAAGGTCAACATGGCCTATGCCGTTTTGGTGGAACGTTATTGCAGCGAACCGCCGACGGAAGCCCAGGTGCAAGAGGAAGTCGTTGTCCCTCAAGCTGTTTAGACCGATAGGTTCGTCCAGCGCACAGTAAATGGCATCGGCTGCACGTAGTCATGCATTGACGATTGGCGCGGGCGCAGGAATTCTAGGCTTCTGTGGGTTTGGGGAGGCTTGTCTAACATGCACAGAATGATCGCTTTCGCGCTTGGTCTTTTGCCGTTTTGGACTGCGTCTTCCGCCGCCAATGGAAAAGAGGTTTGCGCCAGCAACACGCTTTGCATTGAGACAGTTCGTCGGGGCACTGTGATCGATTTTTTTGCCATCAACAAAAAGGTCGGTCTACCGATTAGCGGAAAGGTGTCCCTGACGCTGAAAAACATGCGTGTCATAAACGGGAAAAACGATCCTTTTGTTCTGGCGGGCTCGGAGAGACGAAAGCTGTTTGCCTTGAGGGTGCCTGAACGGGGCGCATGGAAATACAATTATCGGTTTAGTTGGGCGCGTGGAGACTTCACTGCAAAGCAAGACACGTCATACGCCTACCGATTGCCCTACGCCAAAGGCACCGCATTTCGCATTAGCCAGGGTTGCAATGGCAAATTTTCGCACTTTGGGAGCCAACGTTACGCCGTCGACTTTTCTATGAAAATCGGCACGCCCATTCACGCTGCCCGTGGGGGAATCGTGGTGGACGTAAAGGAAGATTCCAACAAAGGCGGTCCGTCGCGGCGGTTCCGCGAGGAAGCAAACGTCGTCTCCATCCAGCACGACGACAGGACCTTGGGAATGTATTTTCATCTAAAACAAAACGGGGCCGCTGTTGAAATCGGCGACCGCGTCAAAGCTGGTGATCTTATCGGCTATTCGGGCAACACGGGCTTTTCATCAGGCCCGCATCTGCATTTCGCGGTGACCAAGGCGAACAAGTCCATAAGTGAGGAGATCAGCCTGCCAGTCTTTTTTCAAACGCGCTTGGGCCAATTGAGGTGCCCCAATCCAGGTACACGCTTGGTCGCGCAATGATCGGTTCTTAACGGTTTTGCGAGCGGGCCATGAAGGCCAAGCGCTCAAACAGGTGCACGTCTTGCTCGTTCTTCAACAAAGCGCCGTGGAGTTTGGGCAAAGCGTTGGTGGCTTTTTCACGCAGTGTTTTCGGGTCCACGTCGTCGGCCACCAACAGCCTGATCCAATCCAGCGCCTCGGACGTGGATGGTTTTTTCTTTAAGCCCGGCGTTTCACGGATTTCGTAGAACTGGGTCAGCGCTTCGCGTACCAAACGCTGTTTGATATCGGGATAGTGCACATCAATGATGGTTGAGAGAACCTCGGCTTCCGGGAAAGCGATGTAGTGGAAGAAGCAACGGCGCAGGAAAGCATCCGGCAACTCCTTCTCATTGTTTGAGGTGATGATGACGATGGGGCGCTGCTTGGCCTTGATGGTGCGATCCAACTCGTAACAGTAGAATTCCATCTTATCGATTTCTTGCAGAAGATCGTTTGGAAATTCGATATCGGCCTTGTCGATTTCATCGATGAGAAGCACGACTTTCTCGTCCGCCTCAAACGCCTCCCACAGTTTACCGCGCTTGATGTAGTTGGCGATGTCCTCAACCTTTTTGTCGCCCAACTGCGAATCACGCAGACGCGATACGGCGTCGTACTCATACAGACCCTGTTGTGCCTTCGTGGTGGACTTAATGTTCCACTCCAACATGCGCAGGCCGAGCGATGCTGAGATTTGTTTAGCCAATTCCGTTTTACCGGTGCCAGGTTCACCCTTCACCAAAAGCGGGCGTTCCAGTGTAATGGCGGCGTTGACCGCGACTTTCAGATCTTCACCGGCGACATAGTCCTTCGTGCCCTCAAATCTCATACTGTCCCGGTGTCCCTGTCTGATATTGTCTCATACTGTCTTCTGGCAGACGCTCGATGGCGTGCATCGCTGCCTCGGGCTTGTTGTAGTGTTGTGTCGGATTGCGCGCAACGCGCTTTTGTGGGGCCGCTGTCTTCGAAAAATTTCGCGACAATGCCATTCCGTACGGCACGGTGATTGTGGCCTAGACTTCTCCACAATTGCAGCCACCATGCCTGTTCAGGCCCACCTATGCGGTGTACAGGAAGCCGATGTCGCGGTCATTCGGTCGCACGCAAACGCAAACAAAGGATACGCCCATGTCCATTCTAAAACGCGGCCTTACAGGTGCGCCAGTCAAACGCTTGCAGGAAAAACTCGGCATTGGTGCCGATGGTATTTTTGGCTCAGGCACAGAAAAAGCTGTCCGTGAGTTCCAACAGGCAAACGGTCTTGCAGTGGACGGTATCGCCGGCCCCGACACATTCACCGCCATGGGTATGCCCGAACTGGTGTTGCTGCGCGTTGGTTCCCGCGGTTCCACGGTGAAAGCCATGCAGGAAGCGCTTGGAATTGGTGCTGATGGCATTTTTGGTTCCGGCACAAAAAAGGCCGTGATGGCCTTTCAGGAAGCCAATGGTTTGGCTGTTGATGGTATGGCCGGTCCAGCCACTTTGGCAGCCATGGACGGCATGGCCGCATTTGACGACAGCGCCATCGCCAAAGCTGAATTGAAGCCCGACGAAGAGCATTTCGACAGCGAGCCGCTCCCCGAGTTAAAGGGGGCTGAACCCGTCAAAGGCTCTGCAGAAGACGCACCTAAGAAATCGCTTTGGGGTAAGGTCAAAGGCTGGTTCAGCTAGTCAAAACCGAAGTCCAGCGCCTTTAACTGAACCCCCGCTGATCGCCCGATCGGCGGGGGTTTTCGTTTGGTAAATGCTAAAGACTGCCCGGATTGAAGCCAGGAATCTGATCCAGCGGCGGATATGCGGTGACGGCATGGGATGCCAAACGACCGCTCATCACAGTGCCTTCAACCGACCCCACATTGAGGCCTGTATAGGCCCAATCCCCAGCGAAAACGAGATTGGAATAGCCCGTCTCCCAAGCCTTAATGCGACACGCAGTCGACCCTGGAGGTGATTGGGTGTAGCGCTCATTTGGGTCAATATTGGCGCGCCAGAACTGCTGATCAAACCGCGCAACGCCCTTAGCAGCATCGTCTTCGGTGCACACCAAAAGTCCAAAATCCAGCGACATGGGATCACCCGGGGCGTCATTGGTGTTGGTGGTTGCCTTTGGCATGAGGGAACCCATGGTGGCTTCCAGATATTGGATACACTGGTAGCGCACACGGTCCCGCGCGCGGCGTGGATAATCGTGATCGGAAAACGGCGGTGGCGTGTCGAGCGACATGTCCGTCATCGTGCCGGAAAAATACCAAAGACATTTAGGCATATTGTCTTCGGGGAAGTGTTCCCAGCGTATAAGTTCGGAAAAATCCACCTGCCCGTTGATCGGTCCTGCATAGGTTGCACCGATGACCGTGTTGTTGCCCGTCAAACCAAAATCCAAGCCCATTTCCTGCCGGGTTTTTGAAAACCAGATTTGCATCGTTTGCGTCTGGCTGGTCGTCACGCCTTCACACATGGCGCGCCAACTCGCTCCGGCAGGTGTCTGCGCTTGCAGAAGTTGCGGCGCAAGATGTGGGATGGTGGCGACGGGAATTGCATAGACCGCGATGTCAAAGTCCGTGCCGGCCTTCATCGTACGCTTGCCCACGGCCTGCCACGGTGTCCAATAGCTTTCCAGATTGATGTCTTGCGCTATCAGTTCGTCGCCCTCGACGAGCTGGTCATAATTGGGGCATTGCGGCCAGCCTTTCATGACGGTGCCATTCAGCCATGTCGGCTGCGTGTCAATCATTGGATCGTAGCCAGCCTCGGGGTTTTTCAAAGTTGCCTGAATATCGATATCGACTTCAGCAATCGACGTACCGTCATCGGACATGCGCAGGTCGGTGACCTTGTTGAAAAACTCGAATTTTACCCCCCGCTTTTGAAGCGCCTCGTACATGGGGTGAATGACGGATTCCCCCGTCCCCACTTCAAACATATAGGCGAAAGAACCCATGTAAGCGAACGAGCGGAGCGTCCAGTGGAGATAGGTGCCCGCCGCCATTTCCGGCTTCTGGCTCGTATCGCCGCTGGGGTATTGATAGGAGAGGTTCGGCGTGTTGAGCGCCAAGGGCGATGAAATCGTGATGGGATGGGCGCCATGCTTCGCCAGCCACGCATCGAAGTTCACATCGTCGAGATGATCAAAACCTTTTACATGCACATCGTCGGCGATTGCACCGCGCATCAATGCCAGGAAATAATCGATGGAGATATAAAGACGGCGGATCGTGTCGTTGGCCAAAAGGTCTTTTGATATGTGCGACAGCAGAAACTCGCGAACCTTGTCGCACTCGTCCTTAATGTCCGCCCAGAGTCCGCTCGCCACATGACCGAGTAGCGTTTCTGACGCCCGCGCAAGTTCGGTGCGGATGAGCTTGGCGATGGGATCGCCCTTTTCTCCGGCTTGTTTCAGTTGGGGTTCAAACAAGCTGGTCAGCAGGGCCGACATATCCCGGTAGATCGTCTCGATGGTCTGCAGTTCGCCCGGGTCACCCGGTTTGATTTTGTTGGACGGCATCGTCAGTGGCCACTTCACCCAGTTGCCATCGCGAAACTCCCACATGAGGACGAAGTTTTCCGGCTTGAGCGCATCATCAAACGTGGCCAAGGGATGACTCGCTGGGC
>JBCBYZ010000032.1:0-26368 GCA_039815595.1 Pseudomonadota bacterium
CGAGCCCACCCGCCCCCCGCGGGATGGCTGTCTGGGGCACAGCTTGGGAGCCGCACGTGGGTCCGGGGGGAGACTTTAGAGCGAAGAGGGCGTCAAAGGCCGGCAACTCTTTACAAAATACTTGTAAGCGAAAGGGCGGCCAAGCGGTCGCCCTTTTTGATACCGGGTCGATGAGGTTTCACATATTGACCCATGTCGGGGATATCAGAGCCCACACCAACTCGTGATGCGCCACTGACTCTTACGCGATTTTCCCTCTTTTGTTTTCACTCCGGGGCGGTAAACCAGCCCCATGAAGCTTTCCACCGCAATTCGTGCGCCTTTTCGCAAAGCCGACGCATCCTCAGATCGCGCACTGGATAAGGCTTGGGGTGTTCGCAATACGGCGGGCGTATCGATCCCCCATGAATTGTCGTTTTCAAAAATTGGCCACCGGATTGGTGAGGCTACGATCTTGGACGACATTTCGCTCCACGCGAGTTCGGGCACGGTCACCTGCCTGTTAGGCCCGTCGGGGTCTGGAAAAACCACCTTGTTGCGTATTGCTGCGGGCATAGAGCAGCAAACCAGCGGCGCTGTCCTGATGGATGGGCGTGAGATCGCCGGGGATCGTGTTTTCGTGCAGCCGGAAAAACGCGGCATCGGCATCGTGTTTCAGGACTACGCCCTGTTTCCGCATCTTTCCATTTTTGACAACGTTGCCTTCGGTTTGTCCCACTTGGCCCGGTCTGGCCGCAAGCAGCAGGCCATGGCCATGTTGAGCCGTGTTGGCTTGGCCGACCGGTCGGACGATTATCCTCACAACCTCTCCGGTGGGGAGCAACAGCGGGTTGCACTGGCCCGGGCACTCGCTCCGCGACCAGGTATCCTATTGATGGATGAACCTTTTTCGGGTCTCGATGCCCGCCTGCGCGACACCATGCGCGAGCAAACGCTGGAGATTCTGCGCGAGACCCGCGCCACCGCCATCGTCGTCACCCACGACCCCGAGGAAGCCCTGCGCATGGGCGATCAGATCGCGCTGCTGCAACGGGGCAACCTTTGGCAAACAGGCACGGGCTCCCATCTTTATTACAAACCAAAAAGCTTGTTCGCCGCGTCCTTTTTTTCGGAGTTGAACCAATTTTCGGGCACCGTCAAAGACGGCGCGGTTACCACCCCGCTCGGTGTGTTTGAAGCGAACGATTTGGGGGAGGGAACGTCAGCCGTTGCCGCAATTCGCATCAACAGCATCGAAGTCGCCCCTTCAGCGCAAGACGAACCCCGCAAAAGCGGGGCGCTGTCGGCCACCGGGCGGGTTTTGACGGTTGATTTCAGTGGTGATGATCACCACCTCCGTATCGGCTTGATGGGATCTGATGAGGTCATCCGTGCCCGCGCTGTTGCGGGCATCCTGCCGATTGAAGCGCTATCTGGCGGTGCCGATGTGGCGGTTTCGGTCAAGCCGGAAGGGTGCTTCGTGTTCGCCGTTCAAGACGGAGATGAGCCGGTGGAAACCGGAGCAGATGGGCGCATTACGACAAAGGTTGGCAAGGCGTGAACCGCGAGCGGCGTTAAGGGTGCCACAAAGCAGGCGCAATCCGGCGCTTTGACTTGTTGCCCACGGCATATCCTTTGGATAGATTGCCGATCAGAGTGGGCGCATCCGTCACCAGACAGATGAAGAGAGACGTCCAAAACAGGAGTTTCCTATGGGACAGATTGGTATTTGGCAGATTGTTATCGTTGCCGTGGTTGTGGTTCTTCTTTTTGGCCGGGGCAAAATCTCCGAGCTTATGGGTGATGTCGCAAAAGGCATCAACTCGTTCAAAAAAGGCCTGAATGACAATCCGGAAGATGTTGCCAAAGTGGACGACAAATCTGAGAAGGTCGTCGACGCCGTGGCTGAAAAAACCAAGACCAGCTGAAAGTCATCGCAGCACCCGGATGCGGCCCAGATGGGCCAGCTGGCGCAACGCTTTTTGAGCCAGCGCCTTCGGCAAATTTGGGATGTGTTTTCGTTTTTTATGCGTTTCAGAAAGTGATCTGAACCGCCCACCGTGTCTGGAGCCCGGCCATGTTTGATATTGGCTGGACCGAAATGATCGTCGTGGCCATTGTCGCGATCCTGTTCGTCGGTCCCAAAGAACTGCCAACCATGTTGCGCACGATCGGTCAGATGGTGCGCAAGGTACGCGGAATGGTGGGGGAAGCGAAGCAGACCTTCAACGACGCTGTACGCGAGGCGGAATTGGACGGCGTTCAAGACAGCATCAATCAAGTGCGCAATCTCGATCCCACCAAACAAATCAAAGACAAGCTGAATCCGCTCAAGGATGCGCTGAACGATAGCGGCGCTACTCCAGACGGTGATGCTGAGGCGAAGGCGGCTGCGGAAGCTGCTGAACGCAAGCGCAAGTTTGAAGAGATTGCAGCGGCTGCCCAGTCGTCGGGAACATCAGCCGTCCCCGGATTTAACACTTCCAAATCGGCGGATGTAGCACCTGCGGCGGCCAAGGGTGCTGCCAAGCCAAAATCTGCTGCAAAACCAAAACCGACCGCTAAGCCCAAAACTGCGGCTGCAAAGACCCCAGCCGCTAAAGCAACAGCGGCCAATACAAAAGCCAAGTCGGGGGCCAAACCAACACCAAAGACTGCTACCGCAAGTCGGGCGAAATCAAGCGCCGCAAGCAAATCGCAAACCAAGTCAAAGGCCGCGCCCAAAGCGCCTGCCAAAAAGACCGGAGCAAAGGCATGAGCTCCGTAAGCGAAAGCGCGTCCACAACAACCGATCAAACCACTGACAAGTCTACGGAAGAAGCCGAAATCGATTCGACAGCCGCACCTCTCGTTGAACACCTCATCGAGTTGCGCCAACGCCTCGTGCGGGCATTGATCGCTGTAGCCATCGTATTTGTGATTGCGTTCTACTTTGCCGACTCAATCTTCCAGTTTCTCGTGATCCCCTATGAAGAGGCGGCGGGCTCGGACCAAAAATTGCAGCTGATCTTCACTGCGCCTCAAGAATTCTTCTTCGCCCAACTGCGCATCGCGCTCTTTACCGCTTTGTTTGTGGCGTTCCCGGTTATAGCCACGCAGGTCTATAAGTTCGTTGCACCTGGCCTTTACAAGAACGAGCGACGCGCTTTTGCTCCGTTTTTAATTGCCACGCCTATCCTGTTTTTGATGGGCGCAGCCTTGGTGTTTTATGTTGTGATGCCGCTGGCCATGGCGTTTTTCCTATCCATGCAGATTGATGGTGGCGAGACCGGCACTGCTATCGAGCTCTTGCCCAAGGTGAGTGAGTATCTCGGGCTGATCATGACGCTGATTTTTGCCTTCGGACTGGTGTTCCAGATGCCGGTAGTCATCTCCCTTTTGGCGCGGGCGGGCATGGTGACGGAGGTAGGCTTGAAGGCAAAACGCAAATACGCCGTGGTGCTGACATTCGTTGCGGCAGCCGTGCTGACGCCCCCCGACCCGGTGAGCCAGATCGGTCTTGCGGTTCCCACACTGCTTCTCTACGAGTTGTCCATCTTCGCCACCCGTCTCATCGAGCGGAATCGGCTGCAACGGGAAGCGGAAGCGGCCCAAGCATAGCCCGGTTTGCCGGTGTGTGGCGCACCAACTAACCTGACACCTCATGTTTGACATCAAGGCGATCCGCGGCAACCCCACTTTGTTTGACGAAGGCATGGCCAAGCGTGGTTTGGCCCCCATGGCGGCTGATCTGGTCGCGCTGGACGAGGCCCGCCGCACACACATCGCTAAGCTTCAATCCGCACAAGAGGAACGCAACAGCGCCTCCAAAGCCATTGGTGCTGCCAAAGCCCAAGGTGATGAAGCGGCAGCCCAAGCCGCCATTGAAGAAGTGGGCAAGCTGAAGGCCTTCCTTCAGACCGGCGAAGAAAAAGAGCGCGAACTCACTAAGTCACTCAACGACCGTTTGGCGGAATTGCCCAACATACCCGCTAATGACGTGCCGCTGGGAGCCGACGAAACTGACAATGTGCTGGTGCGGGCAGCCGGTGAGAAGCCCAGTTTCCCGTTTGAGCCCAAAGAGCATTACCAACTGGGCGAAGCTCTAGGCGAAATGGATTTCGAGGCTGCTGCAAAAATTTCCGGCAGCCGCTTTGCGGTCCTGAAAGGCGGTGTTGCGCGGTTGGAACGGGCGCTCGGCCAATTTATGCTCGATCTGCACACGCAAGAGCACGGCTATCAGGAAATCCAGCCACCGCTTTTGGTGCGGGATGAGGCGGCTTACGGTACCGACAAACTGCCAAAGTTTGCCGACGATCTTTTCCGCACCACCGATGGCCGCTGGTTGATCCCGACGGCAGAAGTGCCGCTGACTTACATGGGAGCAGACGAGGTTTATGACCCGAAGGACCTGCCGCAGCGCATGACAGCGCACACGGCATGTTTTCGCTCCGAGGCCGGCTCCGCCGGTCGCGACACGCGCGGATATTTGCGTCAGCACCAGTTTTATAAGGTCGAACTGGTTTCCATCACCACGGCGGACCAAAGTGACGCTGAACACGAGCGCATGACCAAGTGCGCTGAAACTGTGCTGGACAAGCTAGGCCTGCATTATCGCACCATGGTGCTGTGCACCGGTGATATGGGGTTCGGTGCCCGCAAGACGTATGACATCGAAGTGTGGTTGCCCGGACAGAGTGCTTACCGCGAAATTTCCAGCTGCTCGGTTGTGGGAGACTTTCAGGCCCGCCGTATGAACGCCCGGTATCGCGTGGAAGGCGAAAAGCAATTGCAATTTTGCCATACCCTCAACGGCTCCGGCATTGCCGTGGGCCGTGCACTCATTGCCGTGATGGAAAACTATCAAAATGCGGACGGCTCCATCCGCGTGCCGGAGGTGCTGCAACCCTATATGGGCGGCGCGACCCTCATCGGTGCGGGCGGCTGATTGGATGCGTGTTCTCCTAACCAACGATGACGGCATCAACGCCCCCGGTTTGTCTGTATTGGAAGACCTAGCCAAAACCATCGCAGACGAAATCTGGATTGTTGCACCGGAAACCGATCAAAGCGGTCTTGCTCATTCGCTGACGCTCAGCCACCCCCTGCGTGCCCGCAAGGTGCGGGACAAGTGCTACGCGGTGAGCGGCACGCCCACCGATTGCGTGATCATGGCGGTGCGCGAACTGGTCGATGGGCCGATTGATCTGGTGCTTTCCGGTGTCAACGCGGGCCAAAACATCGGCGACTACATCACTTATTCGGGCACGGTTGCCGGAGCCATGGAAGGTGTTTTGCTGGGCATCCCGTCCATCGCCTTCTCCCAAGCCTTTTTGCCGGAAAACATTCGCGCGATTCCTTGGGACACGACGAACAAACACGGACCGGCGGTTCTAAAATCTCTTCTCGATATCGACCTGCCCAAAGACACGTTGATCAACGTCAATTTTCCGGGGTGCGATGCGGATGATGTGACGGGCACGGTCGTTGCTGCCCAGGGCAAGTTTGAGCACGGATTGGGCATCGGAAAGCGGCAAGACGGTCGCGGTCTGCCTTATTACTGGCTGGAGTTCATGGGCCATCCACCGGACGATCAACCGGGCACGGACATTCAGGCGTTGCGCTCCAACCACATCGCCATCACGCCGGTGCGCATGGACATGACAGACCACGCATCGCTGGATACATTGCGCGCGCACCTGGGGTCTTGATCCATATGACAACGCCGCAACCCGCCCACTCGTCCCAAGCCACCGCAGATGCGGGGCAGGGCGGCGCGATGGGCCTGCTGCTGCGACTGCGCACGATGGGCATTACAGATGCTGATTTTTTGAAACAGGTCGAGGCGGCTCGCCACGATTTATTCGTGCCCGTCGAACACTATTTGCAGGCGTGGGAACCCCACAGTCTGCCCATCCCGTGCGGACAGACGATGCCGCCCCCTGATCTGACAGCCCGCATTGTGGAGGCGTTGGACATTCATCCAAGCCACGCTGTCTTGGAGATTGGTACGGGCACCGGCTACCAAACAGCGATTCTGGCCCAGCGTGCAAAGAAGGTCCGCACCACAGATCGTTACCAGACCTTGCTGGAATTCGCCCGCAAAGGGTTGGACCGCTTGGGCATCGCCAACGTTACCTTCCACCACGCTGACGGTCGGGAAGGCACGGGAGGCAAGGCTCTGTTTGATCGCATTGTGGTGGACAGCGCCTACCCAACGGTGCCCCGCGGCTTGCTGGGAGATCTCGCATCCGGTGGTGTTGTCGTGACGGCGATCGGCGAACCGGGTGAAGAACAGATGCTGGTCAAGCTCACCAAAATTGGCAGCCGCTTTGAGCGCGAAGACTTATTCCCTGTGCGCCTCTCGCCCTTGGAAGCAGGTGTTTCAAAAGCGCTTTAAAGCAATTGGTCTCCTGGGCCGAATGCGCCGCGCCCGCGCAGCGTTGGTCCACAGACCTTCGCGTGAGCGCCCTATATGAACGCCCGTGCGATCATATAAATGCCGAGGGCCAACAACACGCCGTAAAAGGTGAGCTTAAAAGCCTTTTCGTTCATACGGCTGCGCGCGGCTCGCCCCAGGCGCATGCCGATGAGCGCTGGTACCACGCAAGCAACCGACAAGAGCCCGATCTCCAAATTGAGCAGATCGCGATACCAAAGGCAGGCGGTCAGTACCAAATATGAGATGAAAAAATGCAATCCCATGGACTGGATGAACATGTCGCGCGGCATGCCAAGTCCGTTGAGATACATGACAGATGGCGTGGACGTGACGCCCGTCATTCCGGTGGTCAGACCGCAAAAAGCACCGAAGCTTGGTCCGATATATTTTTCCTTTGAGGCCGGAATCTGCACGGAAAATCCGGTCAGCCCCACGATGGAATAGACTAGCAAAATAAAGCCCAACGCCAAGACCAGCCACCCGGCGTCCAGCACAATCAGCAGGCCGGTGCCAAACCAGATTGTGACCAAAGACGGCACGTGGAAAATCGCAATCCGGCGCAGCACGCTGGCCGCATGTTCGCCTGTCGTCGCTTGCCACGCATTGGTCACCACACCGGGCACGACCATCAACGCCATGGCGCTTTTCAAACCGAACACTGACGCCAAAACCGCCACCGTGATCACAGGCAGCCCCAGACCGGCAGCCCCTTTCACAAACCCTCCCGTGATGAAGGCAAAGGCAATGATGGTCAGAGAAAGCGGGTCGGTCATGCTGTGATCGGCGTTTTTAATGAAGAGCGCGGGGCATAGGCCCTGCCGCCGCCCGTTGCAACCGTACACTTGGTCGAACACCGCCGGTTGCTGACTACATGGAGTTCCCGCTTGCCTCATCGCCTTGGCGGGCGTAGCGACATTTGCACAGCCTCAACCACGCCGAAAGCCGCTGCCGTGTCCAATCATGAATCCACAGCCGGTGAGACGGTTCCGCATTTCAGTTCGGCCGCTGACAAGAATAAAGACGTCATTTTGGAACGTCTTCAGGCGGTCTTAAAGACGGGTGACCGCGTGCTGGAAATCGCCAGCGGAACCGCACAACATGCAATGCATTTTGCAACGCAAATGCCCGAAGTGACATGGCAGCCCTCCGATCGCGACCTGCAGGAATACGGCCTGACCAATGCCATCGCCGCTGCCAACCTCGGCAATCTGCTTGCACCGATCAGACTGGATGTCGCGGCTTGGCCACGAGACATCAATGGTTACAGCGCAGTCTACAGCGCCAACTGCATCCATGTGATGCCGACAGGAAACCTAGAACCCTATATCCGAGGAGCAGCAGGCAGTCTGTGCCCCGGTGGCCTGATGATGTTTTACGGGCCTTTTAAGTATGACGGTGCCTTCACCACCCCGAGCAATGAAAGTTTCGATGCGTTTTTGTCGGAGACGTATTCAGGTGGCGGCATTCGAGATTTTGAAACGGTAGACCTGCTTGCGCGCAAGAATGGCTTGTCGTTCGTCAGCGACACTGCAATGCCTGCCAATAACCAGTTCATCGTCTGGCAGCGTTTGCCGTGACAGCCGCCGCTACACCCGGTCCGATTCTCCAGTCGAATGTTAAGGGCGCGGGACTCATTTTGATTGCGAGCGCGTTCATTGCGGGGTCGACACTCTGCGCAAAACAGCTAGGCGTGGGCGCTGATGCGTTGTCACCCTTTCAAGTGACGTGGGGCCGCTTCTTCTTTGCTTTGCCCGTTTTGATGGTGGCCGCGCTTGTCATGCGGCCTTGCTTTTCTTCTCCGCACTGGGGTTGGCACACGGTGCGGGTCACCTGTGGCGTCAGCGGTGTCACCGCCATGTTTTATGCCGCAACGCTTATTCCGCTCGCTGACACGACCGCGATTTCTTTTCTCAATCCCATGTTTGCAATGGTGCTTGCCATCTTCATCCTGGGCGAAAAGATCGGGCCGATCCGTTGGAGTATGGCCGCCCTTGCGCTTATCGGAGCGATGCTGCTGATCCGCCCTGGCACGGCGGGCTTTCAACCCGCAGCGCTGATCGCGCTGTTCGCCGCCCTTGTTTTCGGCATGGAGGTTGTCGTGTTGAAATTGCTCTCCCGCACGGAGAGCCCGTTTCAGATCATCTTGATCGCAAACATTGTGGGTGCCGTCGTCGCTAGTGCGGTCGCACCCTTCGTCTGGCAAGCGCCTACGCCAACGCAGTGGGTCTTACTGGCAGCAACGGCAGTTTTGATGGTCACGGCACAGGCGTTCTTCACCAACGCTTTGCGGGTTGGAGAAGCGAGTTTTGTGCTCCCGTTTTCCTATGCCACGCTCTTGTTCGCAGCCTTCTACGATCTTGCCCTGTTCAACGTTGTACCAGTTCCGTTGAGCCTGTTGGGCGGTCTCATCATCATCATTAGCGGAGTTGTCCTCGCCCTGCGCGACGGGCGGGCCGCGCGAAAGGCTTAAGTTGGCGTCCGCACCCACTTGCGCGGGTCAGCTTTTTGTCTATAACGCGCAGCATTCCACACGTGAAAGCGTGTTGGTCACGGGTATTTGTGTGCGGATAGCATAGATCAAATGCCTTCAGCCCCCAGTTAGCGATAACACGGCATTTGACCGACACTCCGGTGCGGCGCGTATTTCGTGCGTCGTTCTTTTTCGCGCAAGGTTAAACCGGTAAAAGGAGATGCGAGCCATGGCTCTGCCCGATTTTTCTATGCGTCAGCTTTTGGAAGCTGGTGTGCACTTTGGTCACCAGACCCACCGCTGGAACCCAAAAATGGATCAGTTCATTTTTGGTAAGCGCAACAACATTCACATTTTAGATCTGTCCCAAACGGTGCCGCTTCTGCACACCGCCCTGAAACAGATTTCCGACACCGTCGCCCGTGGCGGCCGCGTGCTGTTCGTCGGTACGAAGCGTCAGGCGTCCGAAATCGTCGCCGACTCTGCGCGTCGTTCGGCTCAATACTACGTTAACGCCCGCTGGTTGGGCGGCATGCTCACCAACTGGAAAACCATCTCCAACTCCATCAAGCGCCTGCGCGAGTTGGAAGAACTGCTGGTCAATGAGCAGGCAAGCTATACCAAGAAAGAGCTGTTGAACCTCACCCGTGAACGCGACAAGCTGGAGCGTGCATTGGGCGGCATTAAAGACATGGGCGGCGTGCCGGACCTGATCTTCGTGATCGACACCAACAAAGAATCCATCGCAATTCAGGAAGCCCGCAAACTTAAAATCCCGGTTTGCGCCATCCTCGATTCAAACTCTGACACCTCCAACATCGACCTGCCGATCCCCGGCAACGATGATGCGGCCCGCGCTATCGCGCTTTACTGCGATCTCGTCGCCAAAGCTGCGCTGGACGGCATCGCCCGCCAGCAGGGCGGCTCCGGTGTGGATCTGGGTGCGCAAGTGGAAGCGCCACAAGAAACCGTGTTGGAAGACACGAGTGCCGAAGCAGCGCCGGCTGAGCCCGCACCAGTTGCAGCTGCACCAGCCGAAGCAGCGCCTGCTGAAACCGCCCCTGCCGCACCACTGTTTACGGCGCCGGAAGGCGATGGCGATGATCTGACAGAAATCAACGGCATTGGCCCCGTTGCCAAACAGCAGTTGAACGAGCAAGGCATCACGACCTTCAAACAGATCGCTGAGTTGACCGCCGAAGACGTGCAGCGTGTTGACGATTACATGCCGTTTTCCAGCGCGCAGATCGAAGACTGGAAGGCCCAGGCAGCAGCCAAGGGTTAATTCGGGCCTCTTCGCAGGCATAAGCGCGCCGCACCGGTGGCGCGCTTCTCCGTTTGACGCCAAAACCTACTCTTCCCTGCACAGATGCGGGGTTGGGGCAGGTGGGCCGTCACACAATCGATATAAAATTTCCTGACACGCTGGCCGCGACGGCGAGCCGGCAAACGAAAGGTATGACGATGGCAATCACAGCATCGATGGTAAAAGAACTGCGCGATAAAACCGGCGCAGGCATGATGGACTGCAAGAACGCGCTGAACGAAAATGATGGTGATATCGAAGCCGCAATCGACTGGCTGCGTAAAAAAGGTATCGCCAAGGCGGACAAAAAGTCTGGCCGTACCGCTGCCGAAGGTCTGGTGGGCGTGGCTTCCGAAGGCACGAAGTCTGCCGTGGTCGAACTGAACTCCGAAACCGACTTCGTGGCCCGCAACGATGCGTTTCAGGCATTGGTCTCTGGCGTGACAAAGTCCGCGCTCGGCACGGATGGTTCCAATGATGCGATCAATGCAGCCGATCTGGGCGGCAAAACAGTTGCTGAAAACATCACCGAAGCCATCGCCACAATTGGTGAAAACATGGGACTGCGCCGTGCGTCCGTGATGGAAGTGTCCGACGGTGTTGTAGCTTCCTACATCCACAACGCGATTTCCGACGGCTTGGGCAAGATAGGCGTGTTGGTTGCGCTGGAATCCACTGGCGACAAGGCGGCTCTGGAAGTCATCGGCCGTCAGGTCGCCATGCATGTGGCCGCCACCAACCCGTTGGCCGCCACTAAAGACGACATGGACGCCGATCTGGTGGAACGCGAGAAGAAAATCTTCTCCGACTCAGCCCGCGAGTCCGGCAAGCCGGAAAATATCATCGAAAAAATGGTCGAAGGCCGTATCCGCAAATTCTTTGAGGAAAACGTGCTTCTGTCCCAAACCTTCGTGATTGATGGCGAAAACACTGTCGAACAGGCGCTCAAAAACGCTGAAAAAGATGTAGGCGCACCCATCGCACTGAAAGGCTTCACACGCTTCCAGCTCGGCGAAGGCATCGAAAAAGAAGAAGACGACTTTGCTGCGGAAGTGGCTGCTATGAACAAGTCCTAAGTCGGGCTTGCACCTACAGACTTTTGAACGGCGCAGCGTGACAACGTTGCGCCGTTCGTGTATTTCAGGCCCGATTTTGGGTGCCAAATAGGACTGCGCCGACGATGGCCACACACACTTCCGGCACCCCGGTTTACTCCCGCATTTTATACAAGATTTCCGGCGAAGCTCTGATGGGGGATCAGGGCTTTGGCATCGATCCCGCAATGGTTTCGCGGGTTGTAGATGACATCATCGCGGGGCGATCCCTTGGTTCTTCCATCGCTTTGGTCGTTGGTGGGGGCAATATATTTCGTGGCGTTTCGCTGGCGGCCAAAGGTGCGGACCGGGTCACGGGCGATCACATGGGTATGTTGGCGATTGTCATGAACGCCCTTTCGCTGCGGATGGCATTTGAGGCTAAGGATGTTCCCGCCACGATCCTGTCCGGTCTTGCCGTTCCCCAAGTCTGCGAAACCTTTACCCAGCGCGGCATGTTGGCCGCCCGTGATGCGGGGCATGTTCTGATCTTCGCCGGTGGAATCGGCAGCCCTTACTTCACATCTGACACCGCAGCTGCACTGCGTGCCGCTGAGTTTGGGGCGAACGCGATCTTCAAAGGCACTCAGGTGGACGGGATTTATTCTGCCGACCCCAAAAAAGACGCAAATGCTGAGCGTTATGATACGCTCACTCACGATGAGGTTCTCGACAAAGGGCTCGCCATTATGGACGCTTCGGCCGTCGCTTTGGCGAAAGATAATGGCATCGATCTTGTTGTGTTTTCCATTCATGAACCGGGAGAGTTGGCTCGTGTTTTAAGCGGGGAAGGCACTTTCACGCGCGTAAGCGCATAGTGTTTTTGGAAACGCGGTTTTGCAGCGAGTTCAGCCAAAGGCGCACCATCCTGCCCTCCGGGGAGAGACCAAAGAGTTTGCTTGGTCCTAACGATACGGTAGTGAGTAAACGATAAAACCTTGCAAGTGATTCAAAGTCGCCCGGTCGTGGTGCGCTGCCCATCAAACGGCGCCCATCCAGCGACGCCTATCAAACGACGAATAGACGGACACACCCATGGCTGACGGTATCGATCTCAACGACATAAAAAAACGCATGGAAGGAGCCATCGCTTCCATGACGAAAGATCTCGGCGGATTGCGCACGGGCAGGGCGTCTGCATCTATCCTTGATCCGGTGATGGTGGACGCTTACGGCCAAAAAATGCCGCTCAATCAGGTCGCCAACGTGAACGCGCCCGATGCCAAGCTGATCACCGTGCAAATCTGGGATAAAAGCATGGTTGGCCCGGTCGACAAGGCCGTGCGTGAAGCCGGACTGGGTCTGAACCCGGTGGTGGATGGCCAGAACTTGCGCATTCCTTTGCCCGATTTGAACGAGGAGCGCCGTCGCGAATTGGTCAAAGTGGCCAAGGATTACGCGGAGAACGCCAAGGTTGCGATCCGCCATGTGCGCCGTGACGGAATGGAAGTGCTGAAAAAGGCGGAAAAAGACAAAGAGATTGGACAGGACGAAGCCCGCGCCACATCCGATAAAGTACAAAAATTGACTGACGAAAAAGTCGCCGAGGTGGAAAAAGTCCTGGCGCAAAAGGAATCGGAAATCATGCAGGTCTAACCTGCGGTTAAAGATGTGCTTGTAAGCGATCCAAGACCGGTCGGAGGGACTTGAAGGATGGCCTTTAACGCCGCGCTGGAAAACCACGCTGCCCCACATTTGCGCACGGAGCCGAAAGGCCCGTCGCAACTCGTGCCGGAACATGTTGCCATCATTATGGATGGCAATGGCCGCTGGGCCCAGGCGCGCGGTCTGCCCCGCACCGCTGGCCACCGCAAAGGCGTGGAAGCTGTTCGCGCCGCCGTGCGGGCCGCTGGTGAATTGGGCATCAAAACGCTGACCTTGTTTTCGTTTTCATCGGAAAACTGGTCGCGCCCCGCTGCGGAAGTGGGCGAGCTGATGCGCTTGCTCAAACTGTTCATCCGCCGCGATCTGGCCGATCTTCATAAAGAAAATGTGCGTGTCAGCATCATCGGTGCCCGCCACAACGTGCCTGATGACATCCTTCCTCTGCTGGAGGAGGCCGAGCGTCTGACGCGCAACAATACGTCAACCCGTTTGGTTATCGCATTCAATTATGGCGGCCGGGACGAGATCGTGCGGGCGGCTCGCCGTTTGGCTGAGAAAGCCGCGGCCGGAGAGATCGTCGCTGACGACATTTGTGCCGATGCCCTGTCAGGTGCTTTGGATACCGCGGAGTGGTCCGACCCCGATCTGATCATCCGCACATCCGGCGAACGGCGGTTATCGAATTTCCTGTTGTGGCAAGCTGCATATTCCGAGTTCGTGTTCCTCGACTGCATGTGGCCTGACTTTGACAAAAGCCAGTTGGAACTTGCGCTTCACGAATTCTATGCCCGCGACCGTCGTTTCGGCGCAGTCGCCGCTGAAGCCGGTGCGTGATGGTCCGCACTAAGCACGTTAAATGACCAAAACCGGTCCAAAAACCGCTGATTGGTGGCGCACGTCTGAACTGGGCAACCGCATTCTTTCGGCCATCGCAATGCTGGCAATTGTCTTGGCGGCCAGTGCAGTCGGTGGCTTTGTGTTTGCTCTGGTGTGCGTTGCGTTATCGTCACTCCTGTTTTTTGAGTGGCACCGCATGGTCTCGCGCACCGCCTTCGACACCACAGAAATCCTGCTCACCGTCGGTTTTGCCGGTCTTATGGTTGGCGCCTTGTTCGGCTTTTTCTGGCTGACATTGTTGGTGTTTTTGGCTCTCGGTCTCGTTTTGGAGGTCACCAGTGAGGGCATTGAGCGTGAGGATGTACGCTGGATCGGTCTAGGTGCACTCTATTGCAGTGTCCTGGCCTGGGCGTTGCCGTTGATCCGTGGGGAGATGGGTTTCGTCTTTTTGCTGTTTTTGTTTTTGGTCGTGTGGGCAACGGATGTCGGTGCTTATTTTGCCGGCAGGCGTTTTGGTGGCGCAAAGCTCATGCCGTCAGTGTCGCCCAACAAGACATGGTCCGGAGCGGTCGGTGGCGCATTGGCAGCGGCCATCATTGCTGTTCTATTCGGCCTTTATGCGCCGGGTTTTGTGGTATGGATTGCTGTCATCTGCGCTGTTGTTTTGTCTGCCATCTCCCAAGTGGGGGACTTGTTTGAGAGTTGGGTGAAGCGCCTTTACGGTGTCAAAGATACGGGCGGCCTCATTCCCGGTCATGGCGGTTTTTTGGATCGTGTGGATGGTCTCGTCTTTGCGGCTTTGCCTGTTGCTCTCGTGGTCGCGCTTTGATGCTGGTGGCGGCTAACACTGTGCGTGAATCATCGCCGCAGGGGCTGGCGAAGCACCTTGTTCGCCCTAATTTTCATCGTATAGACGCCATCGTTGGGCATTAATCGATATTAGACGTCAGCGTGTCACAATTGTGCCGCGGCGCGTTCGCTAAAGCGTGCGCAGGTTAGAGGAAACCATTCATGGACATCGTAGGCGCGTTGAGCGGATTGCTGGGCTTTATAACCGGCAGTGTCATCCCGTTTTTGTTCGTTTTGACCATCGTCGTGTTCTTTCATGAACTTGGCCATTTCCTCGTGGCACGCTGGAACAAGGTAACCGTCGAAGCTTTCGCCGTTGGTTTCGGCCCGGAACTGATCGGTTTCAATGACCGACAGGGAACACGCTGGAAACTCTGCGCCGTGCCACTTGGCGGCTACGTCCGTTTCATGGGTGACGAAGACGCGAGCAGCAAACCGGACCACGAAGCGCTGGCCGCCATGAGCGAGCAGCAGCGGGAAGGGGCCTTTGAACACAAAGCGATTTGGCAAAAAGCCGCTGTCGTCGCTGCCGGTCCCATCGCAAACTTTTTGCTGGCCATCGTTATTTACACTGCGCTGTTCATGCACATCGAAGACGTGCGCATTGCACCTATCGTTGGAAAAGTGATCGAAAACTCCGCCGCTGAGGAAGCGGGTCTTCAGGTCGGGGACCGGATTGTCAGCATTGACGGCACGCCTGTGACCCAGTTTGCCGATCTTCAGCGCAAGACCATGATGAACTCGGACCAACCCCTGCGGTTTGTCATACTGCGCGATGGCGCGGAACTGACAGTGGAAGCGGCCCCTCGGATGACCGAGCGGGAAGACCGTTTTGGCAATGCTTACAAGACTGGCTTGCTGGGAATATCGCCCGATCCGTCCGAAGAGAACATCGTGACCGTGAAATTGGGTTTTGGCGAAGCGTTTATGAAAGGACTCGATAGGATCGGATTGATCGTTACCGGCACGTTCAATTTCATCGCCGAACTTGTTGTTGGTAAGCAAGACGCCAGTGAGTTGCGCGGCCCGCTGGGCATAGGCCAAATGACCTCCCAGGTCGCCACGTTAGGCATCCTGCAGCTTCTTTCTCTGGCTGCGGTTCTGTCGGTCAGTATTGGGTTGCTGAATCTGCTGCCGGTGCCGGTCTTGGACGGCGGTCACCTCGTGTTTTACGCTTTGGAAGCCATTCGCGGTAAACCGCTGGGTGAACGGGCGCAGGAAATAGCATATCGAATCGGTTTGACGTGCATTTTGGGGCTCATGCTGTTCGCCACCAGCAATGATATCATGCGCTTTTTGGGCTTCTAGACGGCCTATTTCGTTAAAATTGTTAGCACTCTGTTAACCATCGTGATTGCGGGTGTGTCCTTTTCACAGCGATGACAAGAATTTGGCAATCCGGCCCGCCCAGTGTGGTTGCGTGCCCAAAAAAAGCCTGTACAAACAATTAACACCGAACCACGGCACACATGCGGCCATCGTTGGGTCTGGGTGACGAAAGGGCAGGTTGTAAACCTTCATTTCCGGCACCTTCGATACGGGCGAAACTGGTTGTGCATTTACTGGATCAGGGATTTTTATGACGACGCAATTTAAGAATACAGCACACGCACTTTGCATGCTGTTCCTTTTGGCGGTTTGCAGCGTGGGCTTGGGATCCGCTGTAATGGGTGTCTCCGCACTTTCGGCAACGTCGGCTTCGGCCGCTGTCGTCAGTTCTATATCCGTGCGCGGCAATGAGCGTGTGGATGCGGACACGATCCGCTCCTACGTCACAGTGGAGCCCGGTCGGTCATTTTCCTCTTTCGATACGGATGAGTCGGTTCGGGCGCTGTTTGCAACGGGTCTTTTCTCGGACGTGCGCATTGCGCGGCAGGGCGGCACATTGGTCGTTCAGGTGAAAGAAAATCCGGTCATCAATCTCGTTCGCTTTGAAGGGAACGACAAAGTTCGTGATGACGTTCTCAAGGGCGTCGTGCAGTCCAAGAGCTTGTCCGTATTCAGCCAAGAGCGTTTGAACAGTGACTTGGACCGCATTCGCCAGACAGTGCGCCGCTCCGGCCGTGGTGGATCAACGGTCACCGCACGCGTGGATCAACTGGAAAACAATCGCGTCGATGTGGTGTTCCAAATCAACGAAGGTACGCGCACGAAGATTGCTGCCATCAACTTTATTGGAAACAATGCATTCGGCGACAGCCGATTAACGGCTGTGATCTCTCACAATGAGAGTAATTTCCTCAGCTGGTTGAAGCGTGACGATATCTTCGATCAAGACCGCTTACAGGCCGATGAAGAGCGTTTGCGCTTGTTCTACTTTAACCGAGGGTATGCCGACTTCCGTGTGGTTTCTGCTGTTGGTGATTTGGACGTCGCATCAAACGCTTACACGATCACGATCACGGTGGATGAGGGTGAGCGTTACACGTTTGGCACCATCTCCATCGACAACTCTTTGACAGTGGTCGAAGGGGAGAGCTTGCGGCCGTATTTGGAAGTTGCCGAAGGTGACATCTACAGCGCTCGCGATATCGAAAAATCGCTGGTCGCAGTGACCGAAGCGATTGCCGAAACGGGCTTTGCTTTCGCAGAAGTGACCCCGCGCGGCGAGCGTGATTTCGAAAATCGCCGTATCAACCTGACTTTCTTTGTTGATGAGGGTCCGCGCACATATATTGAGCGCATCGACATCGTGGATAACACGCGCACCCGCGAATACGTCATTCGACGTGAGTTCGATATTTCCGAAGGTGACGCCTACAACAAGGTGCTGGTAAACCGCGCCAAAGTTCGGTTGGAGCGTCTGGGCTTCTTTGAGCGCGTCGTCATTCAGACCCGTCCGGGCTCTTCTGCAGATCGTGTGGTGCTGGCAGTGGGCGTTCAGGACAAGGCCACAGGCGCGATTTCGCTCGGTGGTGGTTTTTCCACGACATCTGGTCCGGTTGCAGAAGTGTCGCTAAACGAGAAAAACTTTCTTGGACGCGGGCAAAACTTGAGCATCGTGGGTGGATACGGTACGGACTCTCAGAAATATCGCTTGTCTTTTACCGAACCATACTTCCTCGGCAATCGCATTGCGGCTGGCTTTGATATTCAGCGCGAGACTACTGAATCGGCCAATACGATCAGCTATGACACGGAGACCACCTTGGGTCGTTTGCGTGCCAGCGCCCCGTTGACGGACAATCTGACATTGTCGGTCAACTATACGATCAAACAGCAGGAAGCGACGAGTGATGCCGCTCCAGCTGATCTGTCCATCGCGGCAAATGATGCAATCGATAACAGTCCGTATCTGACATCTTCCTTCGGGTGGGGTCTTAAATACAGCACGATTGATAATTTCAAGCTCCCTCGCGAAGGTCTTTACATTAAGTTTGACCAAGACTTTGCCGGTGCAGGTGGCGACGCGCAGTATATTCGTACAACGGCCCGGGCGACCGGTTATTACTTGGCGTCGGAAGACAACGACATTGTTCTGATGGGCGCTTTGGGCGCGGGTAACATCACAGGTTTTGGTTCGGATGATCTGCGGGTCACCGATCACTTCTTCCAAGGGGGTGAAACCATCCGAGGCTTTGCTCCTGCCGGTATCGGTCCGCGGGCCACGCAGACCCAAAGTGGTGGTACATCGTCTGAAGCGCTTGGTGGCACGACTTATTTCAATGCCACAGCCGAAGTGCAGTTCCCCGCACCATTGTTGCCCCGTTCTTACGGTCTTCGCGGTGCATTGTTTGCCGAAGCGGGTACCTTGTTCGGTTCGGATCTTAGTGATCCAACCGCCAACGATGACGAATCCATCCGGGCCTCTGTCGGTGCGTCTTTGATTTGGGATTCGCCCTTCGGTCCGCTTCGCGCTGACTTTGCCTATCCTGTGGCAAAAGAGAGCTATGACCGCACTCAGTTCTTCCGCTTCGGTGTGAGCACTAAGTTCTAGCGCCTCACAAATTGCCTTTTCTAATCACGGGCGCATTCTCTCGGATGCGCCCGTTATTTTTTGAGCTATAACCGCGAAGTTTGGGCGGGTACTGAACACCTTCGGTCCCGCCTGATAGATCAAATTGGCCGTCAAAAGGGCCGTTCTTTTAAGGCCTTTCAGTCTCGAACGCGTCTGAGAGGTGCCGCTTGTGTGTTGGATGGTGGGTTTGGAAACTGAAAATATCCAGTTCTTTGAGCAGCCAGAGGCTGTGGGTTTGGCCAAACTTGCTGAACTGATTGGCTGCGATTTGGCAAAGTCCGAACACGGCGCAGTTCAGGTCAACACGGTCGCACCGGTAGAGGCAGCGGCTCCCGGCGCGCTGACATTCCTCAACAAGCCAAAATACCTTAATCAAGTCTTGGAAAGCCAAGCCAGTGCCGTCATTTGCCACCCAAGACATGCGGATAAGGTGCCCGATCATATAGCCGTTCTTACCAATGCGGACCCCTATCGTGCGTTTGCGCTGGCTGCTGCTGCTTTGTTTCCCTCCGCCATGCGACCGCTCCCCGTGTTTGGCGAAGGCATATCTGACGCGGCCCACATTCATGAATCAGCAGTGTTGGAACCCGGCATCACCATCGAACCGGGCGCCGTTGTCGGTGAGAATGCCCATGTAGGCGAGGGAGCCTATATAGGACCCGGCGCTATCGTAGGCCCAAACTGCCGCATTGGACGCAACACATCCATCGCCGCCAACGCATCTGTGCTGCACAGCATCATTGGAAATGATGCTATCATCCATTGCGGTGTCCGCTTGGGCTGTGACGGCTTTGGGTTCGCAATGGGCATGTCCCACCAAAAAATCCCTCAGGTGGGGCGCGTGATCGTCCAAGACCATGTTGAAATCGGTGCCAACACTTGCATAGACCGGGGTGCAAACCGGGATACCATCATCGGAGAGGGCAGTAAGATTGATTGCCAAGTCATGATTGGCCACAACGTCGTTGTTGGCCGCCACTGCGTTATCGTCGGGCAGGTCGGTTTGGCCGGTAGCTGTGATTTGGGCGACTACGTGGTCATAGGCGGACAAGCCGGTGTCGCGGGCCACACCAAGGTTGGTTCCGGCGCACAATTGGCGGGCGGCAGCGGTGTTGTTGATGACGTCCCACCGGGTGCAAAGTGGGGCGGCCGTCCTGCACGGCCGTTCATGGCCTGGATGCGCGAAGTGAACAAACTGCGCCGCGAAGGCGTTGGCGGCAAAACAGATACGGGCAAAAAATCAGGATCAGAATCATGAGTGACGAGACCACCACGCTCGCGCAGATCGACATCATTCGCTTGATGGAGCTGTTGCCACATCGATATCCGTTCCTGCTTGTCGACAAGATCATCGATATTGATGGCGACGAGTCAGCGCGTGGCATCAAAAACGTGACGGCCAATGAACCGCAGTTTACGGGCCATTTCCCCCATGTTCCCATTATGCCTGGTGTGTTGATCATTGAAGGAATGGCTCAGACGGCGGGCGCGATTTGCGCGGAAGCGCATTACAATGGAAGCCCGCGCGACGTGTATTTCATGACGATTGACAATGCCAAGTTTCGCAAGACCGTTGGTCCTGGAGACCGTTTGGAATACGTGATCACCAAGTTGAAACAGCGCCGCAATATCTTCAAATACGCTTGTGTTGCCGAGGTGGACGGCCAGCGCGTGGCTGAAGCCACGATCAGCGCGATGATGGTGGTGCAGGATGCCTGAGGCGCAAGCACAACACGTGGCTGAAACCACTATTCACCCAACTTCGGTGGTCGAAGACGGTGCCGTTCTGGGTGCAAGGGTTAAAATTGGTCCTCTGTGTCACGTCGGGCCCAATGTTCGTTTGGGTGATGGCGTGGAACTGATCGGCCAGGTTTCCCTGTCAGGAGATACATCCATCGGATCGGCTGCCCGGATATTCCCATTCGCAAGCATCGGGCATGAGCCTCAAGACTTGAAATATGATGGTGAACCCGTTCGTTTGGTCATCGGAGAACGCTGCACAATTCGTGAAGGTGTCACGATGAACCCGGGAACGGGTGGCGGTGGTGGCGAAACCGTCATTGGTGACGATTGTACGTTTTTAGCCAATTCCCACGTTGCCCACGACTGCCGCATAGGCAACCGTGTCATTTTTTCAAACAACGTCATGCTGGCCGGCCACTGCACGGTGGGCGATTTCGCCATTTTTGGTGGTGGTTCTGCTGCGCATCAGTTTTGCCGTATTGGCCATCACGCTTTCATTGGCGGTTTAGCAGGCGTGGAAGGTGACGTGATCCCGTTCGGTATGGCCATTGGCAATCGTGCCAGCCTGAACGGGCTTAACCTAATCGGCATGAAACGCATGGGCATCGAGCGGGCGAGCATCCATGCGGTGCGCGGAGCCTATAAGGACTTGTTTGACGGATCAGCGCCCGTACAACAGCGCGCAGCGGCGCTGTCCGAAACGGCGACAGATCCGCTTGTGACGGAGATGTTGGAATTCGTGCAGGCCGGAGCGGATCGGGCTTTGTGCACGCCGTCTTCGGCCTAGTATTCCGGTCAGCGATAGTCAGTCAGATGTTTCAGACGTCCAGCGGCCCACTGAAACAGGCATCTACAAAAAATCAGATGACGCAAACGGTCGGTATAATCGCGGGAAATGGGCGTCTGCCCTATGAGATCGCTGCGTCGGTAAAGTCAGCCGGTCATGACGTCTTCATCATCGGTATCGCCGGTGAGGTGGATGCAGAAGTTGAACAGCATGCCCACGCGATCATCGAATGGGGGCATATTGGCAGACTGTTTAAACTGCTAACCCAGAACAACGTGGACGACGTTATCTTTGCCGGCGGTATTCTGCGGCGACCCGAACTCAGACTAAGCAAGTTGGATTTTGGCGCGTTTCTCACCGTACCGCGCGTTCTTGCGGCCCTACTGGACGGGGACAATTCCATCCTCAGCGGCGTTGTTGATGTCTTTGAGCGCAAAGGCTTCACCGTGCGCGGTGTTGACGATCTTGCGCCCGATTTGCTGGTGACGCCGGGCGTCAACGGCACGGGCTCCGTTAGCAAGGGCCAGTTAGCCCTCGCCAATCAAGGTCTGTCCATCACGCGTGCCTTGGGGCCATACGATGTGGGGCAAGGATGTGTGTTGGTGGGACGCCGCGCGGTCGCAATCGAAGGGATTGAAGGCACAGACGAAATGCTGTCCCGGGTAGCCCGTTTGAAATCCGCCGCGCGTTTGCCACTGCACGGCGGCGGCGTTTTGGTGAAGTGCCCAAAGCCGGGTCAGGATTATCGTGTGGACCTGCCGACCATTGGTCCGCGCACCGTCAGTAACGCCCATGCCGCCGGTCTCACCCTCATCGCCTTAGAGGCGGGCAACACCTTAATTGTGGACCGCCAAAAGACGCTGGATGCGGCGGCCAAGCGGGGTATCGTTATTTACGGTGCGCAAGCTGACGTCTCGCCCAATTCCACCCCGAGGGCCGACGCGGTATGAGTGCGCTCAAGGTTTATTTTGTGGTTGGCGAGGCTTCGGGCGACGCCTTGGGTGCCGACTTGCTAAAGGCGTTGGAGCGGGATGGTGAAGGTCCCGTGAACGCTATGGGCTTGGCTGGCCCCAAGCTTCAAAAGAAGGGTGTTAAGTCACTCTTCAACATCGAGGACGTGTCCGTGATGGGCATCGGTGCCGTACTGGCCCGTCTTCCCAAGATCGTCAGGCATGTCTACCGAACCGTAGATGATATTGTCGCAAAAAATCCCGACGTTGTGGTTCTCATTGACAGTCCGGACTTTGTGCAGCCCATTGCAAAACGTGTTCGCAAGCGGGCTTCCCATATCCCGATCGTGAACTATGTCTGCCCCAGCGTTTGGGCATGGCGTTCCGGACGCGCCGCAAAGATGGCGGCCTATATTGACCATGTGCTTGCACTTTTGCCCTTCGAGCCGCGCGTACTTAAGGAGCTTGCCGGTCCCGAAGCGACCTACATTGGTCACCCATTGGCCAAGCAGTTGGCCGAACAGTCTGCACCTGTGACCGCCGAACCGCAGCCGATGGCATCCTTGGCCGAACCGCCAACCCTTCTCGTCTTGCCCGGGTCCCGACGTAGCGAAGTGACGCGGATGATGAAGCCTTTTGGTGACACGCTGGACGTTCTGCGCGCTCGCGGTCACGCGTTTCAAACGGTCATTCCGGCGGTGCCGCACGTTCGCGGCCGCATTGAGGAAGAGGCCGCGACTTGGAGCGTAGCGCCCCAGATTGTGTCGGCCGACCAAAACAATGAAACCTTTTCCAAAGCGCATTTGGCACTCGCAGCCTCCGGCACGGTCACCTTGCAACTGGCGCTGTTCCGCGTGCCAATGGTGGCGGCGTACCGGCTGGACCCCATAGGCGAGATGATTGCGCGCAACGCAATCAAAGTGTGGAGCGCATCACTGCCAAACCTGATTGCAGACCGCATGGTGGTGCCGGAGGATTATGGCCACATGGTCATGCCCAATCTCTTGGCGCGTCGTCTGGAGGCATTGCTGACGGACACTCTGGACCGGCAGGCACAACTTGCAGGCTTTGATGAAATCTGGTCGCGCATGGCCACGCAAGAGCCGGCCAGCCGTATGGCCGCGCGGCTTGTCCGGCAGTTCGGGCGTGGCAAGGATCAACCCTAACGCGGCTTTGATTAAACGCTCTGAATGGTTGCGGCGAGAGTAGTCCAAAACTAGACAAAAAAAAGCGCTTGGTTTCACCCAAGCGCTCCTAAAAACTTCTTGCGATTTAGTGCGGCATTAGCGCTTGTCCATCGGCACGTAATCGCGATGCGTTGGACCTGTATACAACTGGCGGGGACGACCGATTTTCTGCTTAGGATCTTCGATCATCTCTTTCCACTGTGCGATCCAACCCACGGTGCGGGCCAGCGAGAAGAGCACGGTGAACATATCGGTCGGGAAGCCCAACGCTTTCAGCGTTATGCCAGAATAAAAGTCGATGTTTGGATAAAGACCACGCTCTTTGAAATACGGGTCTTCGAGCGCAATTTTTTCCAACTCCATCGCAACGTCCAAAATCGGATCGTCCGTAATCCCCAAAACGCCAAGCACTTCGTGTGTAGTTTTCTGCATGATCTTGGCGCGCGGGTCGTAGTTTTTGTACACGCGGTGACCAAAGCCCATGAGGCGGAAGGGATCGTTTTTGTCCTTGGCGCGTTCCAGAAATTCTGGAATTCGGTCCGGCGTGCCAATCTCGGTCAGCATGTTGAGTGCCGCTTCATTTGCCCCGCCATGGGCAGGACCCCAAAGGCAGGCAATCCCCGCAGCCACACAAGCAAACGGGTTGGCCCCGGACGACCCGGCCAGACGCACAGTCGATGTTGAGGCGTTCTGTTCGTGGTCGGCATGGAGGATGAAGATGCGGTCCATCGCCCGGGCGAGAACCGGATTGACCTGATATTCCTCCGCAGGCACCGCAAAGCACATGTGCAAGAAATTGGATGCATAATCGAGATCGTTGCGTGGATAGACGAACGGCTGGCCTACAGAGTATTTGTACGCCATCGCTGCAATGGTGGGCATTTTCGCGATCATGCGCAGTGACGCGATCATACGTTGGTTTTCATCACCAATATCGGTTGAGTCGTGGTAAAATGCGGAAAGCGCGCCAACCACACCCACCATGACAGCCATGGGGTGAGCATCGCGGCGGAAGCCGGAAAACAGGCGGGTCATCTGATCGTGCAACATCGTGTGATACGTCACACGATTTTTAAAGTCTTCTGCCTGCGCCTGGGTCGGTAGCTCGCCATAGAGAAGCAGATAGCAGGTCTCTAGAAAGTCACCATTGTCCGCCAATTGGTCGATGGGATAGCCACGGTGCAGCAGAACGCCGGCATCGCCATCGATATAGGTGATCGCGCTTTCGCACGATGCGGTGGACGTGAAACCGGGGTCAAATGTGAAGCGGTCTGTTTGTTTGTAGAGCGTTGTGATGTCGAGCACGGATGGTCCAACGGCCGCACCGTGAATGGGCAATTCGTACGTCTCATCGCCGATGGTAAGTGTTGCTCCGGTACCCTTGTCATCAGCCATGTGTTGCTCCCGTTAGACTCTTCAAATGATCCAGCCCCACCGTCTGTTTGAAAAACGCGTCCTCAAATGCCTCGGTGGGCTTGAGCGTGTTTGACTGGAAAGAAAGTGTGATACCGACTGGCGGCGTAAACCACGCCAACGCAAAACGCGTCTGTAAACCGAGTGCTATCAAACCCCCTCTTGGATGTCCTGATTTGATAGTCGATTTGCCGATGGCCCACAAGGCGATGGCTTTGCGCTCAAACGATACTTTGGGCGGGTGCCAATGGACACCGTGTTAGGCGACGCTCACTTGGTCTTCAATGCGCGCGCAACACTCCGCTTGGCCAAGCACCGCCATGACATCGAAAACCCCCGGGGAGGTGGTGCGCCCCGTGAGGGCGGCCCGAACCGGCTGCGCCACTTTGCCGAGTTTCAGTCCCGCCTTCTCAGTGAAAGCCCGCGTTTCAGCTTCCACGGCGTCCAATGTCCAGTCCGGCAAAGCTTTCAGTTTTGGCAACAACGCGGCCAACACAGCGCGGCCCGCGCCATCGTCTGTGTCTAAAATACCTTTGGCTTTGTCTTCCATGGGCAGGGGGCGGCTTTCAAACAGAAATCGCGCACCGTCCAACAGATCGAGCACTGTTTTGGCACGCTCTTTAAGGCCGGGCATCGCTGCTATCAGCAAGGCGTCATGGTCCGGGGTCCATCGGTCCTGATACCAGCTTCCGATTTCGATCTCTGCGAGCACCGCCTTCATGGCTTCCATCAAGCGAACGTTGTCGGCAGTGCGGACGTAGTGTCCGTTCATGTTTTCGAGTTTTGCAAAATCAAACCGAGACGGCGATTTTCCAATGCCACCGAGAGAGAAAATTTCGGTCAACTGCTCAGTGGTGAAATATTCCTCATCGCCATACGCCCAGCCCAAGCGAAGGAGATAGTTGCGCAAAGCCTCAGGCAAATAACCCATTGCACGGTAAGCTTCCGCCCCCAACGCGCCGTGCCGCTTGGACAGTTTGGCCCCGTCCGCGCCGTGGATCAGCGGTATGTGCGCCATCTTGGGTACTTCCCAGCCAAGCGCTTGGTAGATGACGTTCTGGCGCGCGGCATTGGTCAGATGATCGTCGCCTCGAATGATGTCGGTTACGCCCATGTCGTGGTCGTCCGCAACGACAGCGAGCATGTAGGTGGGAGAACCGTCAGATCGCAAAAGGACCAGATCGTCCAAGTCCTTGTTCGGAAACCGCACTGTGCCTTGCACTGCGTCCTCGATCACTGTCTCGCCCTCTTGCGGGGTCTTGAAGCGGATCACCGGATCAACGCCAGTTGGAGCCTCGGATGGGTCACGCTCGCGCCAGCGGCCATCATAGCGCGGAGGCCGCTTTTCCGCCCGCGCAAGCTCGCGCATGGCATCGAGTTCTTCCGGAGACGCGTAGCACTTGTACGCCTTGCCCGTGGCGAGCAGAGTATCGACCACCTCCCGATGGCGGTCAGCACGGCTGTACTGAGAAACTGGATCGCCATTCCAATCGATGCCCAGCCATGACAGCCCGTACAACAGGGCATCAACGGCAGCATCTGTGGAGCGCTCACGGTCCGTGTCTTCAATCCGCAACAACATTTTGCCGCCATTGGCTTTGGCATAAAGCCAATTGAACAACGCCGTCCGCGCGCCACCAATGTGCAGAAATCCGGTGGGAGAGGGCGCAAAACGGGTGACGGTTTCAGCGTCCGTCGATCCGGCGGTAGTGTTGGTAAGATCGGTCATAAAATCCGGTCGGTATCAATCCGCGCCCACGGACAACAAG
>JBCBYZ010000058.1:0-19425 GCA_039815595.1 Pseudomonadota bacterium
CTTGATAGAGCCATTTGGGGTCATCTCCCAGATCGTTGCCCGCGCTGTCGGGGAAGACATGGTGGCCTAAAATCTTGGTGATTGTGCCTGTCTTACCCCGAGCATAGCGCGGCAGGCGGGTATGCCCTGCAGGATGATCTGCGATGGTTTTAATCGTGTCTCCGAGAGCAAAAGCTGGCTTAGAGGTTTCGGGCCGGTCTGCCGCGCCGCCCAGAGCGTGCAGCGCGTTCCAGACTTTGTCTTTTGAAAGCGCGGTTGGAAGGCCGGGAGGAGGCGGTGTCATTTGCTTTCCTGTCGCCAACTCTTCCGGTGTTAGCAGATCCCGTTTCAGCATGAGCGCCTCAACCCCTTCGACCCAGATTTTGTAATAGGGGAATGTCAGGTAGTTCGCCGGGTTCAGGCTTTCGCGGGCACGGCGGGATTGGTCGATATTCCACTGGCCCAAAGCACCAAGGGCGACCACCATAGCCATGGCACGGCTTTCCCAATCTGCGTGAAAATTGGACTCATTAGGCTCTTCCCTGACAGGGCCAAAGCCCTGCATGCCGCCGAGGTCCTGACCGCCGTTCATGATGCGACGTCCAGTGTCAGCGTCCGTTGGGTTCCTATCATGGCGTTGCGGGTGACTAATGTTGCGAGTTTTTCCGCGCTCCAATCCTCGGTTCCCGCCGGTCTTTGCGGGACCACAAGATAGCGGGTCTCAGCGGTAGAGTCGTGTACTTCCACTGCAACGTCATCCGGTAAGGTTTCGCCGAAATCCGCCAACACGCCGCGCGGGTCGATCACGGCTTTGGAGCGGTAGGGTGGAGATTTATACCATGTCGGTGGCAGGCCGAGTACGCTCCACGGATAACAGGAGCAGAGGGTGCACACGATCATGTGGTGCACGGTGTCGGTGTTTTCGACCGCAACCATGTGTTCCCCCTGTCGGCTGGTATAGCCTAAAGAATGGATGGCCGCGGTGGCGTCGTCCATCAGCCAAGCGTGAAAATTCGGGTCCGTCCAAGCCTTGGCCACAACATGGGCTCCGTTTTGCGGTCCGATGCGGGATTGGTAGATTTCGACGATCTCATCCAACGCAGCTGGGTCCACATAGCCTTTTTCTACCAGCAGGCTTTCCAGCGCTTTGACCCGGGCATCCATCTCACCCAGATGCGAGTGGTCGTGGTGATGTCCGTTATCAATGTCCTGGTCTTTGCCGCTCATTCCGCTGCCACCGCCATGCCGGCCCTTGCGTTGGCGTAAGCCCGCGCCGCATCACCAAAGGAGGCCAGAATTTTGTTGGAGACTGTGTCCGTGGTGGCCCAGTATTCCGGGTGCCATTGCACGCCGACAACGTAGCCGGGTGCGTCGGCGACGGTGACCGCTTCAATCGTGCCGTCCGCAGCCCTGGCCTCCACCCTCACGCGCTCGCCCAGCCTGTTGAGCGCCTGGGTGTGGAGCGAATTCACAGAAGCCGATTCGGCCTTCAAAACGCCGGCGAGGCAGGAACCGGGTTCCACATCGACTTCATGAGCCAGCGCAAACCGTTCGTCCAACGTGCCTTCCCACGGATAGCCGTGGCCCTCTATGTCGCGGTTCTTTTGAAAAGCCGCCGTTATCGAGCCGCCCATGGCCACGTTGAGTTCCTGAATGCCCCGGCAGATGGCCAGCAACGGGACGCCCCGTTCAATCGCCTTGCGGATGAGGGGCAGGGTGGTGGCATCGCGGGCCGGGTCAAAGGGCTCGTGGTCCGCCGTTGCCGCTTCGCCATAGTGGCAAGGGTGCACATTGGAACGGGAGCCGGTGACCAGCACACCGTCCACCCGCTTGAGCAGCGAGTCGATGTCCAGCGCATCGCCAATGCTCGGCACGGTGACCGGAAGTCCTTGGCTCGCGGTGACAACCGCATCGACATAAGGTGACGGCGTTGCGTGCCAATCATAGGGTTCCACGTGTTTGAGATCAGACGTGATGGCGATGAGCGGTTGCATGGCAGTTCCGGCTGTTTGTGTTTCTTGAATGCTTACCAGGACCTTGAGGCCGCCCTTTAAATGGGTATGGCGGTTGTTCAGGTGGCATTCAGTTGGTTGTCATTACTACTAGACCAACGCTGCACGGCATCAAACCCAAATGAAGATGCGTTGGCGCAGAGGGGCAGTAATTGAGGTTGCGGGCTGAAATGGTTTTTGGCGCGCCGATGGAGAGACATGATATGAAACGCTTAACCGCACTTGCTTTGACCGCCGCTCTGTTTTCCGGATTGGTCGCTCTGAGCCCCATCACCACCACCAGCGCGGAAGCCGCCTGTGTGATCAATGTTGCACCCAATGATGTTTTGAATGTCCGGTCCGGTCCATCAACAGGCAATCCGATTGTCGGCATTTTGCAGCCCGGTCGTTGCGGTGTGCGCATTGTGCAGCGCTCTGGAAGTTGGGGCTATGTCACGTGGAGCAATGGCCAAGGCTGGGCCAATTTGCGCTTCATCGGAGAACGGGGCGGCGAAGTCATCACCGGTTGCGTGACCAATGTGGCCTTCAATGATGTGCTCAACATCCGCGCAGCGGGCACCAGCCAGAGCCGTATTCTTGGTGTTATCCCACCCAATAGCTGCGGTGTGCGGGTTCTTGCACAAAATGGTTCATGGGCGCGCATTCGCTATAATGGCGTGAACGGTTGGGTGAACCAACGCTATTTGCGCTATTAGACCGCCAAACTTGGTTATCTGACGTCCGATTTTATTATAAACGCCGTAAACTGCTCGGCGGGGGTCGCATCCGCGCTAACCCTACCAACCACCAGCCCCCGGCTTTCAAGAGTTTTGTCTTGAAATTCGGGGGCTTTTCCGTTTCATAGTGCGTTGCTGCACATATTTCGTGATCGCACCTTGTGTATCGCCCTTGGGAGAGGGAAGCACTTCAGCGGTTATCGTGGACATGAGAGCAAGGGCAAAGCCGGGAGGGTTTTTCTCACTGCACCGTGGGAAGTTGCTAAACCTCTCCGTGATTTGCCCGCAGGGGCCTGTCATGTTCTAGTGACGTGTCTTAACTCATTGGCGGCCCAGCATCTTGGGCCGTATCTTTTGTGAACGAACTGGGAGGATAATCCATGGATAGACGTTCATTTATCAAGAAGGCCGGTGTCGCCGGCACAGTTGGCGCAGCCGCTACGCTCGCCACGCCTGCTCTGTCTCAGGGCATCAAAGAATTGACAATCGTGTCCACATGGCCACGTGACTTTCCGGGTCTGGGTATCTCCGCTCAGCGTCTGGCTCAGCGCATCACCGAAATTTCTGACGGTAAGCTGGTCACAAAGTACTTCTCAGCCGGTGAGCGCGTTGGCGCGTTTGACGTGTTTGACGAAGTGGCCAACGGCAACTCCAACGCCTACATCGCCGCCGACTACTACTGGAAGGGCAAGCACCCGGGCTTCGCTTACTACACTTCCGTGCCATTCGGCATGACCACGCCAGAGTGGAACGCATGGTTGAAGTTCAAAGGCGGTCAGGAATTGTGGGACGAGCTGTCCGGTTCTTTCGGTCTGAAAGCCCTGACATGCGGTGGCACCGGCGCACAGGCCGGTGGTTGGTTCAACAAAGAAATCAACTCCGCTGACGACCTTAAGGGCCTCAAAATGCGTATTCCAGGCCTCGGCGGCGACGTGATGGCCAAGCTTGGCGCATCCCCAGTCTCTCTTCCAGGCAGCCAGATTTACGAAAACCTCGTATCCGGCGCAGTGGACGCAACCGAGTGGGTTGGCCCGTTCAACGACTACTTCATGAAGTTCTACGAAGCGGCCAAGTTCTACTACACCACCGGCATGCACGAGCCAGGTGGCGGTCTTGCCTTCGGCATGAACAAGTCTTGGTGGGAAGGCCTCTCCAAGTGGGAGCAGCACGTTATCACCGCTGCTTGCATGGAAGAGAACGCCGCACAGCCGGAAGAGGCCATCGCCAAGAACGGTGAATACCTCAACAAAATGGTTGCTGAAAACGGCGTTGAAGTCCGTTCGTTTAACGATGATGTGTGGGATGCTTTCGGTGATGCTGCTGCAGAGGTGTTTGAAGAAACACGTGCGCACTCCGATCTGGCTGCTCGCATCGACAAGAGCTACCAGGACTCCATGCGTGAAATCGCCAGCTGGCGTTCGAAAGCGGAAATCGCTTACGTCAACCAGCGCAACCGCGTGCTGGACATCTAATCCAGCCGGTTTGCGAATGACTGGAAAACGGGACCTCGTGTCCCGTTTTCTTTTTGTGGGTTGCGTCAGCCGCCGTTGGGTCTTCCAGGTTCGTTCGGCACCCTGTGCACTCATTCAAATCTGAGTTCCGTATCGAACCTGTTTTACTGAGTGCGCCTTGGTGCCAACCCCTAGCGCGGATGGTGGCGCACCCTACTAATAACCAATTCCGTGGTGCTGGTGGGACGTGCAACAACGGCTAAACTGTACAGATGGACTGCGGATCGCGCGGGCAAGATCGCGTCTTGCCCAAAGTGTGGCCCGATAAGGGGGGCTGTGAGCCGGGGTTCTTCGAAATCTGTGCTGGCTTTTCTCCCAAAGGTCTGGATCAATGCCAGACCGCGTATTTTGGAGGCTTTGGGGCTTTATGAGTGTGACTATACCAAGCGCCGGCGCATCGGGCGCTGGCAGAGACCTCGTCAAATTCATAACCCGTGGGTTCGGCTGGGCCATGCTCGCCTTCTTTGTCGCGTGGATGATCAACGCGATCATGACCTTGAGTTTCGAGTGGCCAGGCGCATTGGCGTTCATAGACGGCGCCAACTCGTTCGCCTCTTCCTTTCAGTTTGCCATGTTTCCCCTCGCCATCGGTTTGGCCATCGGCTGGGTCTATTGCAGCGAGCATATAAGCCTGCGTCAGGACGCAGCGCGGATTTCCAACATCAATGAGTTTTTGATCCGCTGGGCCTTTTTTGCCGTGTTGCTGGTGGGTCTCGTGGACATGACCATCTCCTTCCTGCGTGTTGAGGGTTTGCTGGCCACGTTTGTCGGCGATCAACTGACACAGGACCTTGGGCGGTCCGCCTTTCGTGGTCCTTGGGTTCACATCCCCCTTGTGGCGGTCGCCCTACTCTTTGCTCTGCGCTCCAAGTCACTAGGCTTTCATTGGCTGACACTTCTCATCGTGGTGGCGGAGCTCGCTATCGTGATCACACGTTTCATCTTTTCTTATGAGCAGGCTTTCATGGGGGACTTGGTGCGCTACTGGTATGCGGCGCTCTTCCTGTTTGGCTCCGCATACACGCTCTTGGAAGACGGCCATGTGCGGGTGGACGTGTTTTATGCTGGCATGAAGAACACCACAAAGGGCTTCGTGAACGCCGTTGGCACCCTCTTTTTGGGCATCACGCTTTGCTGGGTCATCATTGTTTTGAGCTTGGGCGGGCGCAACGCCATCGTTTACGGCTCGGTGACGAACTTTGAGACCTCGCAATCCGGCTTCGGCATGTATGTCAAATATCAGATGGCGCTCTTCCTCGCGATTTTCGCCGTCACCATGCTCATTCAGTTTGTCTCCTACCTCATGGAATCGGTTGCCGATTACCGGGGTGAAGACGGCACGCGGCTCGACCGCGAAGTGACGATGCACTAAAGGGCGCACCCATCTATGGAACTCGTATTTCTTCTCCTTCTCGTTGGTCTCATGGCTTGGGCGCTTGGCTCCGGTTATCCGGTGGCCTTTGCGTTGCCCGGCGCGTCTATCATTGCCATCGGAGCGGCCGGTCTGTGCGGGTACCTTTTTGCCGGAAACCCTGACGCGTTTTTTCATCAGGGAGGGCCCAGCCAGTGGTTGTCCGCCGGGGTAACCAATCTTCGCGGTGTCTACTGGGAGGTTGAGCGCGATACGTTGATCGCGATCCCGCTGTTCATATTCATGGGTATCATGTTGCAGCGATCAAAAATCGCTGAGGACTTGCTGATCACCATGGCGCAACTTTTTGGTCCTGTGCCTGGCGGTTTGGGCATTTCGGTGGTGTTCGTGGGGGCCTTGCTTGCCGCCACGACGGGCATTGTTGGCGCCACTGTGGTCGCCATGGGTTTGATCTCGCTGCCAGCAATGTTGAGGAACAATTACTCGCAACCGCTGGCGACCGGGACGATCGCTGCCTCGGGCACGTTGGGGCAGATTATTCCGCCATCGATTGTGCTTATTATTTTGGCCGACCAACTGGCCAGCGCGACGGACCAAGCCTCCACCCTGCGTAAGGCTCTTCACAAGGAAGCAACGGGCGAGTTGTCCATGCCATCGGCTTTTGGTGTGACGTCCACATCTGCGGGTGAGATGTTCCTTGGAGCTTTGGTTCCAGGTTTGCTGCTTGTTGGCCTCTATATGCTCTACATTTTGGTCTACGCGCTTATTCGCCCGACGGCTGCTCCACCGGTGCGGTCCGGCAAGGCGTTTGATGCGGAGTTCTTTTTCCAACTCGGCCTTGCGCTCATTCCACCATTGGCTCTGATCTTCCTCGTTTTGGGTTCCATCATTTCCGGTGTTGCCACAGTGAACCAGGCCGGCGCCATCGGCGCTGCAGGGGCGCTGCTGATGGCGGGGTATCGATTGCGACAAGACCAAAGGGGCGCATTCACTCCGGCGCTGATTGGCTTGGCGTCAATTGCCGTTATTTCTTACGTGGTTGCCACATACTCGCCCAACGTGAAGGCTATTAACACATCTGCCGACGCACTTGGCGTGGGCTTGGCCGTGTGCGCCACCATCACGCTTTTGATTGCGCTGATCTGGAGTGCTTGGCGCGCCTATAAAATCGAGAACACGCTTTCTGAAGTGATGATTGAGACGGCTAAGGCCACCACGTTGGTGTTCATCATCCTCTTGGGTGCGGCCATGTTGACTGCAGCCTTCCGCGCGTTTGGTGGAGAAGACCTGGTCCGTGATTTCCTTGAAGGATTGCCCGGCGGGTTCTGGACCAAGTTTGTCATCGTCATGTTGGTGATCTTCATCTTGGGCTTCTTCCTCGATTTCATCGAGATTGCGGTGGTGGTTGTGCCCATCGTCGCACCCATTCTGTTGGCAGATCCGTCAGCCAACATCACCGCCGTTTGGCTGGGCGTGATGATCGGTTTAAACATTCAGACCTCCTTCCTCACGCCACCTTTTGGGTTTGCGCTCTTCTATCTTCGAGGAGTCGCGCCTGCGGTCGTCAAAACAATCAATATGTACAAGGGCGTCATCGCCTTTATCGGCCTGCAGTTGACGGCGCTGGTGATCGTGGGCCTTTACCCGCCGCTTGTGAACTATCTGCCCAACCGGGTGTCGTTGCTGTCTGATACGGCGCCACCGCCGCGCAACCCGCGCATCCAGTATTGTGTGGAGGAGTATATCAACAATACGCTGGTTGCCGAGGCGACTGGGTTAGACAACGCCGTTGCCACCGCCAAGGCGCTCGACATTTCCGCATTGCCGAGAGATATGCAGAAGGGAATTTCCGACAGTTTTGCCGGGATCGAAGACGCAAGGGCGGCCATGACCGCTGCTAAAGCTGCAGAAGCTCGTATCGTAGAAGCCTCGGTTGCCTATCGTCCGATCCACACATTTGTTCGGGATCTGGAACGTGACGCTCGAAAATTGGACGGGGAAATTGGGCCGCTGGAAACGCGGGCTGAGCGTTTGCGCAATGATGATCAGGCCGGAGAGCGCGCTGTCTTGCAGGCTCAGATCGATACTCTAAAGGCCGAGCGGGATGCCATTTTGGCGCGCCGACCGGCGGACTGGGAAACCACGCAAAGCGACTTTGCGGCCTTGAACAAGGCAGAATCCATCGAACGTACGAAGTTCCGCCGTTCTGCCGATGGTGCCTACAATGGCGTGAAAGCCGTTCGGGATACGCTCCAGTCTTCTGAAGCATTTGAAGCGTTGGCCGATGAGTTCACGGCTCTGCGCGCCACTGTGGAAACGGGTGATCCGGAAACCACGCAGGCTGATGTTCAGGCTTTCAGCGCCAAATTTTCGGGCATTGAGGGTGCATCCAAAGTCCGCACCGCGGTCAACCGTGTGCGCCGGGCATTGCGCCGAAATCCTGATATTCCCAAGGCTTTGGAAGAGTTTGATAAGGCCAAAGCGCTTTACGACGAACAGCTTGAATGGCGCGCTGCTTCCAAGGGTGCTTTGACCGAAGGCGTCGTTGCTTATGAGCAGGTCTTGGCGCAAACCATTGGTTTGCGTCAGCAGGACAAGATGAGCCGCGAGCCTGCTCTGTTCGTTGCGGGTTGTCAGTCCGGTCACCGCAATCTGTCGCTGAGCTTCTAAGTGCCCGGCGCTGGCGAACCAAACGGTGCCGCCGCCAACATGAAACACGGGCGGGCTTCACAAGGATCCGCCCGTTTGTCGTTTGAGACAAGAGGTGCGCCTGACGGTCCATTGCCGCGCGCTCTGAGTTTGTTGGATTGGTTCGCTATGGCTTGCGGTCTGGGTGTGTTTCTGGCTGGTGCCATCCAGTTCGCCACAGTGTTTCTTCGTGCCGGTCCTCTCACTGCGCCCGTTTGGCTGACAGAACTGGCAACCAACCTGCACGCCATCATGATCTTCTTCGCCGTTGGGATCACGCTTGCCGCAACGCGCCATGTCCGCTTGTCTGGATTTAAGAAGGCTGGTGGCAATGGAATTGGCGTTCGTTTTTTTACGGTGGTGTTGGCGGTCGCATTTGCGATCACGTTGGCCTTGGTTGCGCTTCCCTATGTTCTGGCCTCTTGGCAAACGGGTGAAGGCTCACGTGAGATCGGCGGTCTTTCCGGTCTTTATTGGGTGAAGTCTGGCTTGCTGCTCTTGGCTTTTGGCATCGGGGCGGGTGCGGTGGTAAGCGGATGTCGTGGTCCAAAGCACCGCGTGTCCTGAGGTCACAAAACGTGGCCGCTTACCTGCCTTTCGATTTGATTTTGGTGGTCTTGGCGTTTGCAGCCCTGTTGTCCGGTGTGCCTGTGGCGGTGGCCTTGGGGGGCACGTCCGTCATGGTGGGTGTTCTCGGCTCCCTACTGGGCGTGTTTGATCCGGTTTTGCTCTTCGCCATTCCCGCACGGCTTTTTGGGGTCGCGACCGGCAATTTGCTCACAGCCGTTCCCTTGTTCGTGCTGATGGGTTTGGTGCTGGAAAAGTCCGGACTGGTTTCGGATATGATAAAAGCCGTGACGGGGGCGGTGGACGCACAACCCTCCGGTTCTCGTCAAACCGGCGGTTCTCGGCTTCCCATCGCTGTGGTGGGAGTCGGTCTCCTGTTGGCGGCGTCCACCGGCATAGTGGGGGCAAGCGTCGTCATGTTGGGATTGCTCACTCTTAAGCCGATGATCGACCAAGGGGTTCCGCCTCATCGGGCGGCGGGGGTTGTCGCGGCCACCGGCACTATGGGCCAGATCGTGCCGCCATCCATCGTTTTGATTGTGTTGGGTGACCAGTTGTCGAATGCCTATCGTACCATGCAATTGGATGCGGGTGTGTTTGCCCCGGACACCGTCTCGGTATCGGATTTGTTTGCAGGCGGATTGGTGCCGGGCGTCTTGCTCGCAGCGTGCTACATCGTGCATCTCGCATGGGTTGGGAGGAGGGACCGCTTCGCATTCTTGGCTGATGTTGTCGAAGATGACACCAGTGAACTCACTGTCATCAAACAAACCGTCAAGGAAACGTTCTGGTATCGCATCGTCCCGCTGGCCGCGCCGTTGGCCTTGATCGTCAGTGTGCTTGGATCAATCTTGATGGGTCTTGCCACACCCACGGAGGCCGCATCCGTTGGGCTGATTGCCACGCTGGTGTTGGTGGCCCTCCGGAGGGAAGCTTCTAATAGGCGTGCGTCCAAATTGGGTTTGCTGGTTGTCGCCGTAGCTTCTGCGGCCTTCAGCATAACACTCAACGCACCATCTGTTTTGGCAATCGGTCTGTTTGCATGCTCGAGCGGCGCTCTGCTCGCACTCGTCTTTCTCGGTGTTCAACGTTTGGTTCGTGACCAGCAGTTTGCCACTGTTCTCATTGAAGCGGCGCATCTCACCGCGATGATTTTCTTCATCGTGTTCGCCGCTTCCGTTTTCGCGCTGGTGTTTCGCGGTTTTGGGGGGGATGAGCGGCTCACCGCGCTGTTCGAGATATTGCCCGGTGGCACCTATGGCGCGTTGTTCTTCGTCATGGTCGCCATTTTCCTCCTTGGCTTTTTTTTAGAGTTTTTGGAGATCTGCACTTTGATCGTACCGCTCGTTGCCCCGGTTTTGCTCGCGCTTCCCATGGGTGACGGGTCGCCCATGAACCCGGTCTGGCTTGGCATATTGATCGCGCTCAACTTGCAGACCTCGTTTTTGACGCCACCTTTTGGCGTTTCGCTGTTCTATCTGCGCAGTGTGGCTCCAGCAGGTATGAACGATTGGACGCTCTATCGTGGTGTTGCTCCGTTTATTGCGCTGCAACTGTTTGTGCTCGTGGCCGTGTTCTTCGTTCCACCGCTTGCGACCGCTTTGCCAAACTGGCTGTTTCAAGGATAGGTTAGCGGGAACAAGGATGTGACTCGTCCTAGTGGCTTGGCGCTTGACGATGGCCGCTGTTAGGTCAACAATCCTTACCTAAAGCCGTGTCGCTGGAAAGCGAGGGTATGCGGCGCATTCAGCCGTTTTTTGGGAGAAGATGGTATGGCCGGATCAGGCGATCGCGACACGAAGACCACTCAAAAGAGCGCAAAGGGCGGTGCTAAGGGCGGTAAAGGATCGGTGGCGAAAGCGGGCATCGGTCACAACCAAGCGCTCAAGCCCGTCCATATCGACGACAAGTATGATCTTGGCAAAGATCAAGTGTTCATCACCGGCACACAGGCCGTCATCCGTCTCACGTTGATGCAAAAAGAGCGTGACCGTCAGGCCGGCTTGAATACGGCCGGCTATGTCACGGGCTATCGCGGCTCCCAGCGCCGGTTTGGATCTTGCGATGTACAAGGTGAAATCACTGCTCGACAAAAACGATGTCGTCTTCGAGCCGGGACTGAACGAAGACCTTGCCGCCACCGCGATCTGGGGCTCGCAACAGGCCGAAATGCGCGGCGAAGGCAAGTATGATGGCGTGTTCGGCATCTGGTACGGGAAGGGGCCGGGTGTTGACCGGTCTGGAGATGTGTTCCGTCACGCAAACTTTGCCGGCACGTCCAAGAACGGCGGTGTGCTGGCTCTGATGGGCGATGACCACGTGGCTGAATCCTCCACCACCGCGCACCAGAGCGAGTTTTCCTTCCTCAACTACGGCATGCCCGTTCTGTCGCCCGCAGGTGTGCAGGAAATTCTCGATTACGGTGTATTCGCTTACGGTTTGTCGCGTTACGCGTCCGTTTGGGTGGGCATGAAATGCGTGAAGGATACGATTGAATCCACGGCGGTTGTGGACGGTCGCATGGACCGGATGGAGCTGGTGGAGCCCAAGGTGGACAACCGCCCCAAGGAAGGTTTGCAGATCCGCCCCAACGACACGATGCTTCCTCAGGAAGAGCGTCTGTTTGAGCATAAGATGCCAGCCGTATTGGCTTATCTATCCGCCAACAAGATCAACAAAACTGTTCTCTCCGGGGGCAAGAAACCGCGCATCGGTGTGATCACATCGGGCAAGAGTTATCTCGACGTCCGTCAGGCGCTGGATGATCTGGGGCTTGATGAGGTGCGTGCGACCAATCTCGGTCTACGCCTGTTCAAACTGGGTTGCGTGTGGCCTGTCGTGCCGGAAGAGGTGAAGGCATTCGCAAAGGGTCTCGACCAGATCATTATTGTCGAAGAGAAGAAGTCGCTGATTGAGCAGCAATTGCGCGAAGAGCTTTACGGCATGGCGGGGGCGCCGAGCATCGTTGGCAAAAAAGACGAGAAGGGCGCTTGGTTGTTTCCCGCCAAAGCGGCGCTCGATTCCAATCAAATCGCCATCGCCATCGGCGAGCGCATTGCCAAGGGGGCGGGTGACCGCAAACTGAACGCCGCCGTGAACCGGTTGCGCGACGCGCAGGCGGCGCTGAAAGCCACAGAGGGCGTGGCCAACCGTGTCCCGTATTTTTGTGCCGGGTGTCCGCACAACTCCTCCACCCATGTGCCGGAGGGCAGTCGTGCCTATGCCGGTATCGGTTGCCATTTCATGTCCATCTGGATGGACCGCAAGACCGAAGGCTTCACCCAGATGGGTGGCGAGGGTGCGAATTGGATTGGTGAGCATCACTTCTCCAAACGTGACCACGTTTTCCAGAACTTGGGGGACGGCACCTATAACCATTCCGGCCATTTAGCTGTGCGCGCAGCGGCCGTGAGCGGTGCCAACATCACCTATAAAATCCTGTTCAATGATGCAGTTGCCATGACCGGCGGTCAGCCCAACGAAGGCAATTTGACCCCGTGGGACATCGCTTCGCAGGTGGCCGCAGAGGGCGCAAAACGCGTGGTGATCGTCTCTGACGAGCCGCACAAGTATTCAAGCCAAGTGGCTTGGCCGCTGGGAACGACAATCCATCACCGTTCGCAGTTGGACGAGGTGCAAAAAGAGCTGCGCGAGATCGGTGGCTTGTCGGTTATGATTTACGACCAAACCTGCGCCAGTGAAAAACGCCGTCGCCGCAAACGGGGCGCGTTTCCCGATCCTGACAAACGCATCGTTATCAATGAGCAAGTGTGTGAAGGCTGTGGCGATTGCGGTGTGAAGTCCAACTGTGTGGCGGTTGGTGCGGTGCAGACAGAATTTGGCCGCAAGCGTCAGATCGACCAGTCGTCGTGCAACAAGGATTTTTCCTGCATTAACGGCTTTTGCCCCAGCTTTGTCACTGTCCATGGCGGAAAGCTCAAAACAGGTGCTAGCGCGCCCGGTCTGCGCACACCGATCCCGGATTTGCCGCAACCCATCCTGCCGGAACTCACCGGATCGTACGGTGTCGTCGTGACAGGTGTTGGCGGTACGGGCGTTGTTACCGTCGGTGCCGTGTTGGGTATGGCAGCGCATCTGGAAGGCAAGGGCACGGCCATTATCGACATGGCAGGTCTTGCTCAAAAAGGCGGTGAAGTGGCCAGCCATTTGCGCATCGCGCCGACGCCGGAAGACATTAAGTCCATCCGCATTGCAGCGTCTGGCGCAGACCTGATCTTGGGTTGCGACATGGTCACTGCCTCCACCCAGAAAGTGCTTGGCTCAATTGAGGCCGGTCGCACCAAGGTGGTGATAAACAGCCACGAAAAACTGTCCGGTGAGTTCACACAGAACGTGGACTTCTCGTTCCCGACCCAGCGCATTATCAAGGTGCTGGAGCAGACTGCGGGGGCCGAACGCACGTCCGTTGTCGAAGCCGAAAAACTGGCCGTCTCACTGTTGGGGGATGCGATTGCCTCCAACATGTTCATGCTGGGGTTCGCTTGGCAAAACGGTGGCCTGCCGGTGAGCCGCGACGCCATCATGCGGGCGATTGAGTTGAACGGCGTTCAAATTCCGATGAACCAAGCGGCCTTTGAGTGGGGCCGCGTGGCGGCTCATGACAAGGTACTGTTGCCCACTAGCGAAACGCCTGTCGCAGATGTGCTGGAACATCGGCGTCTGTCTGAGACCGTGGAAGAGGCCATTGATCGTCGTGTCGCGCGTCTCACGGACTATCAGAACGCGGCCTATGGCAAACGCTTTGCCGACCGCATGGCGCAGATCGCAGCTGCTGAAAAAGCGGTAGGTGGTACGGATCGACTCACAGATGCGGTCGCCCGAAATCTCTACAAGCTGATGGCGATCAAAGACGAATATGAAGTGGCGCGGCTTTATTCGAACGGCGATTTTTTCAAGCAAATGACGGCGCAGTTTGAGAGCTATGACAGTCTCGAATTCCATCTAGCGCCGCCCTTGTTTTCCAAGCGGGACGATAAAGGTCACCTGATAAAGAAAGCCTATGGCCCCTGGATGATGAAGGCCTATGGCTGGCTTGCGCGTATGCGCGGCTTGCGCGGTTCTGTGTTGGATGTTTTTGGCTACACCGAAGAGCGCAAGATGGAACGCGGTTTGTTGGCTGACTATGAGATCGTTCTGGACGAAATCCTGGTCGGTCTGTCGCCTAGAACGTTGGATGCAGCTGTGGCGCTGGCCACGTATCCTGAAACCATTCGCGGGTTTGGCCACGTTAAGGAAGCGAATGTGGAGAAGGCCAAGTCCGAGCGTATGCGGCTGCGAGCCGGCTTCAAAAACGTCGATGGTTTCACGGCATTGGAAGCCGCCGAATAGCTCCAAATATCCCGAAACAGCCGTCTTTTTCGCCCAATTGTGCCCGCTACAGGCCACAATTGGGCGTCACTGATCCGCTGTTTGATGCGGGCTGTTTGACCCTGCGATGGATTGATTTGGACCTTTTTTCATGACGGACACGACATCGCCTGCGGGCACCATGGGCAATGGCGCACGAGCGGCTGGCGCAACAAAGACATCCCGCGTGGGTGGCATCACATCCTCTCCGGGGTTCAAGTTTATCCTGTTGGGCGTCATCTCGCTCTTGTTGCTGTTGCCAACCTTGTTGGTGTGGGGCGTTGTGGAAGAGCGCAGCGACCGGGCGCGTGTTGTTGCGTCCGAAATTGCACGGGGGTGGGGCGGTCCCCAGCAGGTCAACGGACCCTATCTGGTTGTGCCCTATGCGGTTGATGTGACCACAAAGGATGTGACCCGCAGTGAGACACGGTTTGCCGTCTATTCCGCCGAAAGCCTCAAGGCCAATGGCAGTTTCGATGTCAATGAGCGGCGCAAGTCGATCTACTCAACCCCGCTCTATACGATGGCCATGAAGCTTGAGGGCCGTTTTGGCCCGGTTAACCTGTCCGGTGTTTTGGCACGGGGTGGTCGTCCGGATATTTCCAACGCGTTCGTTGCCATGGGTGTCAGCGACAATTCTGGTTTTCGGTCGCAGGTTGTTTTTCAGATTGATGGCAGTGCCCCACAGGTCGCGGTGGAGCCGGGCTTGAACGGATTGCGCAATTCGGGACGGGCACCGCAAACCAGCGGTGGGCGTGTATATCCCCCAAAAGGTGTTGCCGCCGGCGCTGGCGGCGGCGTCTATCTGCCCATCTCTCAAAGCAATGTCCGGTCCGGATTTGCCTTTGCGATGGAGTTTGCCTTGAACGGCTCGCGCAGTGTCGCGGTCGTGCCGTCGGGCAAGGACACACTGCTTTCGGTGACGTCCAATTGGCCACATCCCGGGTTTGATGGCCGATTCTTGCCCGAAACGCGCACCATCACGGACACCGGCTTTGAGGCACAATGGTCCGTGCCGTATCTTGCCCGTGGATTGGATGCTCAAGTGTTTGGCAGCGTGCTGCCGGCCGGTGGTTCCACCATGCAGATTAACTTTGTGGAGCCGTTGAAATTCTATCAAATCATCGCCCGTACTTTGAAATACGCGATTGCGTTTTTTTCTCTGATTTTTCTGGCCGTGTTCATTTTGGAGTTGGGTGGAAGCCGCTCGCTGCACTGGATTCAGTACATTCTCGTAGGCTTGGCCATGGTGGTGTTCTACATATTGTTGCTGGCCTTAGCGGAGCATGTTGGCTTTGACATCGCTTACGCACTGGCGGCTGTCGCGACCACGCTGTTGATCGCGCTTTATGTTGGGCAGACGTTGGCTCGCAGATCCGGTGGCATCGTGATGGGGTCTGTGATCGGAGTGTCCTACCTGATCATCTACCTTGTCATGAAGGAGCAGGAGTTTGCGCTGCTGGCCGGATCGGTCATCGCCTTTGCTGCCATCGCTATCACCATGTACGCTACCCGCAACGTGGATTGGTCTGGGCAAAATACGCCAGACCCGGTTGCCGGGGGTAATGGGGATGGAAACGCATAGCGAAGTTTTTCGCACACAGGCTTTTCATTGCCGGGGGCTGGGTTCCCCGTTCAACGCCGATTTGTGCGAACTGCTGGCTGACCGCCTTGATGAAACCACTGCCGTTGGGCGGCATGTGATCGGCTGGCCCGGGGAAGCCTCATATAGAGCGGATGCGGTGCCGTTGCGCTTGTGCGGCGCGCTGCATGCGCTGGTTCTCACCGGGCAGGATGCGGATTTAGCGGCTCATTATCCACCGCAAAGCGATGTTGTGCCGGACTGGGCGCTGCTCAACGATGTGTTGGTGCGACACGAAGCCTTCATTTTGAATTGGATGGTGTCGCCGCCTCAAACCAACGAAGTTGCACGGTCCAACATGATCATGTCCGGCCTGTTGGTTGTTGCTGATTTGTTTGAACGGCCCATGCGCCTGCTGGAAATCGGTGCGTCCGGCGGGCTTAATTTGCAGATGGACAGGTTTGATTTTGTTTTGGGTGGACAGAATTTTGGGCCTGATTCCAGCGAGTTGCTTCTGGCACCGGAGTGGACCGGCCCGCCGCCACCCGCAAGCCACCTTGTCGTGGAAAGCCGTGGCGGGTGCGACATCAATCCGTTGGACCCGACAAGCGATCAGGATGCGTTGCGTCTACGCGCTTATCTTTGGCCTGATCAAAAGGACCGCGTGGAGCGCCTCAACCACGCGATGGACTATGCCCGCGCCTACCCCGTGATGGTGCAGAAGACGGACGCAATCTCCTTTATGGAAAATGAGTTGGCCAATCTGCAGACTGGCGTCACGACCGTGTTTTATTCCACTGTAGCTTGGCAGTATCTTACGGATGCAGACAAGGCCAAGGGCGAAAGCCTGATGGCGCAGGCAGGCGCATTGGCAACGCAGGAAAGCCCCCTTGTCTGGTTGCGCTTTGAGGGCGACGGCCAACAACCAGGGGGGGCGATTTCCCTGAAAGCATGGTCTGGCGGCGAGCCGCTTGACGTCGTGTTGGGACGGGCGGACTTCCACGGACGCTGGGTGGATTGGAACGGTCTACCGGCCTGATGGCGCAGAAGCCCCGGTCTTAAGCCCCCTTACCCCTTGCAGAATCTCACCGGCTGGGAAACACTGCGCAAAAGCAGGGAATTCGTTTCACAAAACCTGTGACATGTTCGGGTCGGTGTTCGCGCTGGCACGAGAGACGTTTGGGAGGACGTTTCATTCATGAACAATGGCAAGACCGCATCGGGTGCATCGTCGTCCGCCTTCGACACATTTCCAAAATTGCTTTTGCGCAATGCAAAGCAGTTCGCGGACCGTCCTGCCATCCGCTTGAAGGACTTTGGCATCTGGCAAAGCTGGACCTGGAGCCAGATGCTGGACGAAGTGCGCAGCTTTTCGTTTGGTCTAAGAGAAATTGGCCTCAGCCGTGGTGATAAGGTTGCTGTTGTCGGTTCCAACCGTCCCGCGCTGTATTGGACCTATCCTGCGGTGCAGGCTCTGGGCGGAGTGCCCGTGCCGGTTTATGCGGACTCGGTGGCGGACGAGATGGTCTATGTCTTGCAGCACGCGGAAGCGCGGTTTGCGGTTGTTCAAGATCAGGAACAGGTGGACAAATTGCTGTCCATCAAAGAGCAATTGCCGCAGTTGGAAGCCATCATCTATGATGAGCATCGCGGGTTGCGCGACTACGACCACAGTGCGCTTTATGCGGTCACCAAGTTGCAAGAGATGGGCAAGGCCGCCATGGCCAAGACCGGCGAAGCCGGTTGGCTGGCGGGCATTGACGAGGGTAAGGGCGGCGACCTTTCTGTCATCCTGTACACATCCGGCACGACCGGCAAACCCAAAGGGGTGATGTTGTCGTTTGACAATCTGATCATCTCATCGATCAACGCCAACGGCTTTGATGCACTCGATGAGAACGAAGAGATCGTGGCTTATCTGCCTCTGGCCTGGGTGGGGGATCACATCTTTTCGTATGGCCAGTCGCTCACCGCCGGTTACTGCGTGTGCTGCCCGGAAAGCACGGACACGGTGACGGAAAACCGTCGCGAGATCGCGCCGACTTATTTCTTTGCACCGCCACGGGTTTTTGAAGCGATGCTGACGGAAATCATGGTGCGGATGGAAGATGCGAGCGCCATCAAGCAAAAGCTGTTTCACTACTTTTTGGGCGTGGCCAACCGTGTCGGCGAGAAGCTGCTCAACAAAGAAGGCGGCGTCGGGCTTGGAGATCGTGCGCTTTATTCCATCGGCGAGGTTCTGGTCTATGGCCCGCTGAAAAACCGTCTTGGCATGACCCGGATGAAGGTTGGCTATACGGCAGGCGAAGCGATTGGCCCGGAGATTTTCCGGTTCTACCGCTCCCTTGGCCTTAACCTGAAGCAGCTATACGGACAGACGGAAGCCAGTGTCTATGTGACCGGTCAACCGGACGGAGAAATCTCCGCCGAAACTGTGGGCACGGCCATGCCGGACGTGGAACTCACCATCGATGACAGCGGCGAAGTGCTCTACCGGTCGCCGGGTGTTTTCATGGGGTATTATAAAAACGAAGATGCCACGCGCGACACCAAGGACGCGGAAGGCTGGGTGAAAACGGGCGATGCAGGCTTTGTCGACACCAACGGGCACTTGCGGATCATCGACCGCGCAAAGGACGTGGGCAAACTCAATTCCGGCTCCATGTTCCCGCCCAAATACATCGAAAACAAACTGAAATTCTTCCCGAACATCAAAGAAGCGGTGGCTATCGGCAACGGGCGGGATTTCACCACCGTCATGTTGAACATCGATCTGCAGCCGGTCGCCAACTGGGCGGAGCGCAACAACATCGCCTATGGCTCGTATCAGGAACTCGCCAACCATCCGCTGGTTTACAAGATGATGGGTGAGCACGTGGACCAGGTGAACCGTGACTTCGCCAGTGAAGAGCGCGTGGCCGGTGCGCAGATTCACCGTTTCCTCGTTTTGCACAAAGAGTTGGACGCGGATGACGGCGAACTGACCCGCACCATGAAAGTGCGCCGCTCGCTGATCAACGAGCGCTACGCGCCCCTCATCGAAGCGCTCTACGATGGTTCGACCGAAAAATATGTCGACACCGAAGTCGTCTTCGAAGACGGCCGCAAGGGCAGCATCTCCGCCACGGTGAAAATTCAGGACGTTGACGTCTACGCACCCGAAGCCATGAAGGAGGCGGCGGAGTGACTTTGATATTCTATCCGATGTCGTTGTTTTTTTTGTTGGTTGGATCTTTCACAGCTTTAGCTGAGCCATCCAATGCTTTTGCTTCAATGACCCGTCACGGCCAATTAGTCGAGTTAGTTGATCCTTGGGTTGTGCCAGACGGCGAAAGGGTCGGCAATTTTTCAGCCTATCCAATTATGAAAGTTGAGAAAAAGAGGATATACTTAAGTAAAAGGGGTTTTCCGAGTCCAATACTTTTAGATGTAGAAAATCCAAATCTAGGCGATCCAATTGGAACGGTGACTTGGAGATCTGTCGATAAAACAGTTGTGGCTAGGATATCTTACTCCTCTAAACCGAAAGATGAATCGCAAACCCATGGTCTTGCTAGCGCCGTTTTCGGCGGTTCTGGAGAAAATTTTACACTTTGGGGCGGAGTAGTGACCGGGCCGCAGGAGTTCGCCC
>JBCBYZ010000097.1:0-12789 GCA_039815595.1 Pseudomonadota bacterium
CGCCTCATCGTCTTGTCAGCCCGCTGTGTGGCAGGTTTTCGTGCGCCGCGCAAAGCCAGCCTTTGCACCGCAAAAAAGGGCAGCATGCCACATCCCAATGCCACGCCAGTGACACATATGAGCTGACAATGAAGTGAGAACAGCGCGGTGAGATATCGTCATAGCTACTCTTTTCTACCACTCACAGCATCCCATATTCGGTTGGATCGTACGGCAACCTCACCTCGCCTCAGCCATCCACGTTAGGACCACCATCATGATCAAGCGCCGCAGCCAACGCCGTTTTGGGCCCAAGCCCTTCACCCGCCCGCATCTGCCAAAGATAGCCATGGCCGCCGCCATCGCGTTCGCCGCGACCGTGCCTGCCAAAGCATTTGAGGTCGAAGGGTCGGCCGGGACGAAATTGACCGCAACGGAGATCGCAACATTCGATCAGCCTTGGTCCATGAGTTTTCTGCCCGATGGCACGCTGCTGGTCGCGACCAAACCCGGTGTCTTGTACCATGTGAAAACGGATGGCTCGCGCACTGAGGTCGGCGGTGTTTGGGACGTCGCATTTGGCGGACAGGGTGGATTGGGCGACGTGGTGCCCCATCCGGACTTCGCAAACAACGGCCTGCTCTACATCTCATCAGCAGAGACGGTGGACGGCGGATCGACCTTCGGAGCGATCGTCAATCGAGCGCGATTGGATATGTCCGGCGACACACCACAACTGGTGGACGTTCAACGCATCTGGACACAGGAGCCCAAACTCTCAGACCGTGGCCACTACGCGCACCGCATCGCTTTCGGTCCTCAAGGCACAGCACAAGCCGGCAAACTCTTCATCACGTCGGGCGACCGTCAGCGGCAAACACCGTCACAGGATTTTTCCAACAATCTCGGCAAGATCATTCGTCTCAACGATGACGGCACAGTGCCACCGGACAACCCGTTTCAAGATCGCGGCGAGATGGCCAAAACCTTCTGGTCTGTCGGCCATCGCAATCCGCTTGGTATCGATTTTGATGGATCAGGACGTTTGTGGACCAATGAAATGGGCCCGCGGCACGGCGATGAGTTAAACCTAACCCAACCAGCCGACAATTACGGGTGGCCAGTCGTGTCATGGGGCGACCAATATTCCGGCGCCGAAATCCCGGACCACGACACCGATCCATCCTTCAACGCCCCGGAAGCCTATTGGGTGCCCAGCATCGGCCCGTCCGGACTGGAGATTTTCACCGGCTCCGCCATCCCCGAATGGAGCGGCAATGCGCTGATGGGCGGGCTGGTGGCCCGTGGCGTGGTGCGCGTCGCAATCGAAGGCGATGAAGCCCGTGAGGTGGAACGCATTTCGTGGGGCGAACGCATCCGCGACGTGGAACAGGGGCCGGATGGCGCTCTTTACGTTTTGGAAGACCGCGGCGGTGCGCGCCTGCTCAAACTCACCAAAACCGGTTCGTAAAGCCGGCGCAAGCGCATCAGTCGACCTGCCCGGCTCGGTCCGCAGCATTGACGTGACAAGAACCGCCGCGCAAACAGCGACGGTTCCAATCTCCGTGTTTCGTGCGCCCCATGAAAAAAGTGCTCATCACCGGAAGCGCAGGCTTCATCGGCTTCCATCTCGCGCAACTGTTGATGCGCGAGGGCTTTTTTGTGGTCGGATATGACGGGATGAACGACTACTACGATGTTGCGCTCAAGCAGCGTCGCCACGCAATCTTGAAAGAGCACAACGCCTTTGACGGCAACGAAGCCATGCTGGAAGACATGGATGCGCTTCAAGCGGTTTGCGAAAAACACAGTCCCGAAATCATCGTCCATTTGGCCGGCCAAGCAGGCGTCCGCTACAGTCTTGAAAATCCGCGTGCCTATATCGATTCCAACGTGGTTGGCACATTCAACGTCATGGAGTGTGCACGGGCCTGCGCTGTGGACCATCTGTTGATCGCATCAACCTCGTCTGCCTATGGCGCAAACACCAAGATGCCGTTCCAGGAAATCGATAAATCCGCGACCCCGCTCACGATCTACGCGGCAACCAAATTGGCCGCCGAAGCCATGGGCCACGCCAATTCCCATTTGTGGAAAATCCCCACTACCCTGTTTCGATTTTTCACCGTCTACGGCCCGTGGGGTCGCCCGGACATGGCCTACTTCAAATTCACCAAAAGCATTTTTGAGGGCACGCCGATCGACATTTACAACCATGGTGAGATGCAACGCGATTTCACCTATGTCGAAGACCTCGTGCAAGGCATTCGCCTGCTCATCGACACGCCACCGCAGGAACCAAGCGATCCAAGCACCATTCCAGATTTCGACACGCTCAGCCCCGTTGCACCCTACCGCATGGTCAATATCGGCAATGCGCAGATCGAAAAACTGATGGATTTCATCGAAGCGTTGGAAGACGCCATCGGCATCAAAGCGAAGAAAAACTTCGTCGACATGCAGAAGGGCGATGTGACGGCGACATGGGCCGACACACAATTGCTGCGACATCTCACCGGTTTTGCGCCTGCAACGAACATCCAGCAAGGCACGGCGGAGTTTGTAGGTTGGTACCGGGACTATTACGGCGTTTAAACGTGGACAATCAGCCCTTCATCCGGCGCGGCGCTGCCGGCACACACACCACCATAAGCGGCTGCCAGATCATCCAAACCGTTGAGATGCTTTAGCGTTAGCCAATCTTTTGTATGACCGGTAGCGCGAGTCAAAAAAGCCTGAGAGCGGCCTTCAAATTCCACAGGTCCCCAGTCTTTCAAGCGCTTCTGAATTTGGCTCGGCGCGAAGAAGAAAGTCGAGCGCTCTTTGATCACGCTGCTATCCCCCAGTTTATTGTCCCAGTGCGTTAGTCCCACCTGCAACGTCTGAACCATACTGTCGGACAAATGGGCGTGGACCGCCCCCAACACAGCGCCATTACCAGCCATATCGACAATTGCCGTGGGCACCGATGCGTCCAAAGAGGCCAGATCGTCGTAGCTCAAAACGTCGTCATAGAGACCCAACGACTGGACGAAGGAAACATTGCTCGCCGAGGTCAAACCCGTCACCGCAGGCGCATCAGGATCGGTTTTCAGCGCATAGGCGAGGCCGATGCTGGTCTTGCTGGAAGCGCTGGTAAGCACGACACGCTGCGCACCAAACCAGTCATTTTCTTTCAGTAAATCCCACAACGCGTAGGATGTAACGTAGAGTGGATAGAGCAGCATGTGATGGTCTTCCTCGGTAGCAGGTGTGGAAGCTGGCACACGGCGGTAAAGGTTATAGCCTGTCGGCAGCTCCGAACGGTGGGCCGCGCCGTCAATGAAATGCCCGGCAGACACACTTTTGGGCTGCAACACCAAATGTCGGGCGGGCGGAAAATAGCCGAACAAACGTTCCCCAACAGCCACTTCATCGCACGCGCTTTCCACCACGTCGGCAAAACCCCAGACCGGCAAAACGCCCCAACCCTCTGTGTCGGAACCATGCGGCAAGAAAAACTTCCAATAACCCAAGCTGAACCCAGCAGCGGCATAGGTGATGTTGTTGGCCGAAAAGCCAAAGCGATCCACCGCCACACGAACCTCGCCCTCACCCAGCGCGTCCGATGTACCAGCCTCCACCAGACGGGTTCGGGTGATATCATCTGTTCGCACTTGAAACTGCATGGCCGTACCCTCGTTTGGCAGTGTGTCAGGCAAATCCGTGCCTCAAAACTGGCTTTAAGGAAAGCTTAAGCGGAAAGCTTGGATTTTACGGAAGCCACAATTTGCCCAAACAAGAAGAGACATGCAGCCGCGACCACAATGGACGGGCCGGAGGGCGTGTCCCAGATCAGCGATCCAAACAAACCCGTGACCACAGACACGGCCCCAATCAAGGCGGCGGCAACCGCCATAGCCTCAGGACCGGAGGAAAACCGACGCGCAGTGGCGGGCGGGATGATCAACAATGCGGTGATAAGGAGCACACCCACGATCTTAATTGCCATGGCAATTACGCATGCCATCAACATCATAAAAACGAACTGCGCCCGATCCGGTGCCATACCCTCGGCGTCCGCCAAATCGCGGCTCACGGTGCCTGCAAATAGCGGGCTCCATATCCAGTAAAGCAGCCCCACTAAAACCGCGCCGCCGACCCATATCAACACAAGATCGGTGCGGTTCACCGATAAGATATCCCCAAACAAAAGCCCCATAACATCGGTACGCACCCACACCATGAGTGACAGCACAACCAAACCCAGCGCCAAAGCAGAATGGGACAGCAGACCAAGGATCGCATCGCTGGAAAGTCCAACGCGGCTTTGCAGAAACAACAGAGACACCGACACGCAGGCCGACACGACAAACACCGCAAGTGTGATGTTCACGTTCAGCAATAGGCCCATCGCAACACCCAAAAGCGCTGCGTGAGAAAGCGTATCTCCAAAATACGCCAATCGCCGCCAAACGATAAAACACCCCAACGGACCGGCCACCAAAGAGAGCCCGATGCCTGCGGCCAGCGCGAACAGAAAAAACGGCTCAAACACGGGGGGTAGAACTCTCGTTCAGGCGTGCGGCCTTAGGGTCACCATTATGATCATGGCCCGCATGATCATGCTCTCCATGCGCAATAGAGCCATCCGGCAAATGGGTGTGATCATGGTGGTGTTGGTAGACCGCAAGCGTCTCCTGAGCGCGACTGCCAAACAGGCTTTGATAAGCGGGCGTGGAAACAACCGCTCCCGGCGTCCCGGAACAACACACATGGCCGTTCAGACAGATCACGCGGTCTGTGGCCGCCATCACCACGTGAAGGTCGTGTGAGATGAGCAAAACACCGCAGCCCATCTCTTCGCGCAGCCTCTGTATAAGATCGTAAAGCGCGATCTCACCCGCCAGATCGACGCCTTGAACCGGCTCGTCCAAAACAAGCAGATCGGGCTTTCGTGCAATCGCCCGCGCCAACATAACCCTCTGAAATTCGCCACCGGACAAGTGCCCCACTTGCGCTTTTTTGAGCGCCAGCGCCCCGGTCGCCTCCAAAGCTTTGTCCAGCGCATCGGCATCCAGACGCCCGGTCAAATGCATGAAGCGCTCCACTGAGAGCGGGACAGTCCAATCAATCGTCAGCTTTTGTGGAACATAGCCCACCACAAGTCCCGATCGCTGTTTGGCCATACCCGAACTGGGCTTCAAAAGCCCTAAGGCCATACGCGCTGTTGTGGATTTTCCAGAGCCATTGGGGCCGATTAAAGTCACAATTTCTCCCGGTGCGACCGTCAAATCAACACCTTCCACCAGCCACCGATCCCCACTGCGATATCCGGCGGCCGCAAGCGCGATCAACGGTGCCGCATCCACAACTCTTGGTGCAGTGATATCAGGCAGCGACAAGGACAGGCTCCACAGACCATGGTTGGGGTTTCATCACATCCCTGCGCGATTGGAGCGGACAAAACAACACGGGCACAAAACGCCAAAGTGACGAGCGAGAGTTTGCATATGTAATAAAGTTACACAATAGTGCCGCCAACCCGCCCCACGTGCGCCACTCCTCTCAACTCGTTCCAGTCCACAAGAGTACTATGCAGATTACCAGTTCATCCCACGGCGCATTCGCCGATATCATCTCAAACATCAAAGCCATCACATCGAAAACGGGGATCGGCGCTGTTGTGACCACGCTGTTGCTGATGACGGCACCCGCAGTTGCAGCACCCAAGGTGGTTGCCAGCATCCAGCCGGTGCATTCACTCGCCGCCTCTGTGATGGAAGGGGTTGGCGAACCCGGTCTGATCGTTCCCGGCAACGTCTCACCCCACAGTCACAGCCTCAGACCGTCACAAGCCAGCCAGTTGTCAGGCGCTGACCTCATCTTTTGGGTCAGCCCGCAGATTGAGACCTTTTTGATCAAATCGCTGGAAACTGTCTCAGGCAAAGCCGTACCTTTGAGCGAAGTGTCCGGGATCACCAATCAGCCCTTGCGCGATCTGACCAAGCTTTCAGCGAAAAAAGAGAAGGGCGACGACCACGATCATGAGGCCGGTCACGGCCATGATGATCATGACAAACAGGATGATCATGCCAAAGCGGATAGTCACGAGCATGATCACGATCACGGGCACGATCACGCCGGGGGTGCAAACGACCCGCACATCTGGCTCAACCCGAAAAATGCGATTGCCATGGTGGCAGCTATGGTCAAGGAACTCACAGCGCTCGATCCCTCCAACGGCGACACATACGCCAAAAACGGCGCAGCTCTCACGGATCAACTCACCAAACTGGACGAAACTCTTTCGAAGAATTTCAAAGGCAACGCCAGCACACCCTATATCGTCTTTCATGACGCCTACGCCCACTTTGAAGGTCGCTACGGGTTGGAGCCCGCCGGCGTCGTCACGCTCAATCCGGAACTTACACCGGGTGCGGCCAGCATCGTGCGTCTGCGCAAGGACATCGTGGGCAAAAAAGTGGGGTGCATCTACCTTGAACCGCAATTCAGCCCTCGCTCGGTCAACGCACTGGTGAGTGGAACAAAGATTCAACTAGGAAAGCTTGACCCACTGGGTGCCGGTTTAGAGCCGGGTCCGGGTCTCTACGCCCAATTACTGCAAAACATGGGCAACGCGTTTTTGAACTGCACCACCAGCGACGATCAGTCGAAAGGGTAAGCCTCGGCTCAACAGCTTAAACCTTGCCAACCCGCTTGCCGGGTTGGCACAGGTGCCGTCCCGGTGCAAAACTGTACTGATGATGTTTGCACGGCCTTTCATAGGACAAGGGGAGGCCAAGGGGAGGGGCAAAGAGATGAACAGCGGCACGGCTGAGGCCTTTATCTGCGACTACACGCGCACACCCATCGGCCGTTTCGGCGGCACTCTTTCTACCGTCCGAACAGATGATTTAGGCGCGGTCCCGCTCTCCGCTTTGATGCAGCGCAATCCCAGCGTCGATTGGGACGCCTTGGACGATCTCATCTATGGCTGCGCCAATCAGGCGGGGGAGGACAACCGCAATGTCGGTCGCATGGCAGCGCTGCTCGCTGGCCTTCCAACCACCCTGCCCGCCAGCACGATCAACCGGCTTTGCGGTTCAGGCATGGACGCGGCGATCTCCTGCGCCCGGGCGATCAAATCCGGTGAAGCTGACATCATGATTGCAGGCGGGGTGGAAAGCATGTCCCGCGCACCGTTTGTCATGCCCAAGGCTGACACCGCCTTTTCCCGCTCCGCGCAGATCTTTGACACAACCATCGGCTGGCGTTTCGTCAACCGCGCCATGAAGGCTCAATACGGCGTCGATTCCATGCCGGAGACGGCGGAAAACGTGGCCGAAGACTATCAGATCAATCGCGAGGATCAGGACGCGTTTGCCCTACGCTCTCAGGAAAAAGCAGCTGAAGCCCAGAGTTCAGGACGATTGGCAAAAGAGATAACGCCCGTCACCATTCCCCAAAGGCGTGGTGACTCCATAACCGTGGACACAGACGAGCACCCCCGTCTCACCAGCTTGGAAAAGCTTGCCGCGCTCAAAGCCCCGTTTCGCGAGGGTGGGTCAGTGACAGCGGGCAACGCATCGGGCGTTAACGATGGGGCCGCAGCCATGATCATCGCCTCGGAGGCAGCCGCACGGCATCACGGGCTTACACCCATTGCCCGCATCTTGGGCGGTGCAACGGCAGGTGTACCCCCTCGGATCATGGGCATCGGACCGGCTCCGGCCACGCAAAAACTCTGCGACCGTTTGGGCATGAAATCGACAGATTTTGACGTGATCGAGCTGAACGAAGCCTTTGCCTCACAAGGCATCGCTGTACTGCGTGAACTGGGTGTCGACGAGGCCGCGCCGCACGTAAACCCGAACGGCGGCGCCATCGCGCTAGGCCATCCCCTCGGCATGTCCGGGGCCCGCATCACCGGCAGCGCGGCTCTGGATTTGGTGGAGCGTGGCGGAAAATTCGCGCTGGCCACCATGTGCATTGGCGTTGGCCAGGGCATCGCCATCGCGCTGGAACGGGTCTAGGGCGCAGCCTGCATGAGTGCCAAAACAGCTAAAACGCAAGTCTGTATCATCGGCGGTGGTCCTTCCGGTCTTTTGCTCGCGCAATTGCTGCACACGCGCGGCATTGAAAGCATCGTCCTGGAACGCAAGACCAGTGACTATGTGCTCAGCCGCATCCGGGCAGGCGTGCTGGAACAAGGTCTTCTGGGCCTCATGAAAGAAGCGGGCATCGACCAACGCCTCCTGAGCGAAGGCTATCCCCACGAGGGCACATTGATCTCCTATGGCGATGAGATGTTCCGTGTGGACTTCAAATGCCACACGGGCACACCCGTGATGGTCTATGGCCAAACCGAAATCACGCGAGACCTATACGATGCACGCGAGGCGAGCGGCGGTGCCATCGAGTTCAACGCCGAAGACGTTTGCATCCACGATGCAAAAAGCGACCGCCCTACGGTCACCTTCACCGTTGACGGCGAGACCCGCAGCATCACTTGCGATTTTGTAGCCGGGTGCGACGGATTCCACGGTGTGAGCCGCAAAACCATCCCTGAGGACGTGCGTACGGAATATGAAAAAGTCTATCCGTTCGGTTGGCTCGGCATCCTTTCAGAGACGCCACCGCTAAACCACGAGTTGATCTATGCAAACTCGCCTCGAGGCTTTGCCCTTTGCTCCATGCGCAACGAAAACCTGAGCCGCTATTATATCCAGTGCAGCGCCCACGATAAGGTGGAAAACTGGTCAGATGCGGATTTCTGGGCCGAACTCAAACGCCGAATCCCAGCCGATCAGGTGGACAATCTGGTGACCGGCCCTTCGATTGAAAAATCCATCGCACCGTTGCGGTCTTTCGTGACCGAGCCCATGCAGTGGGGCAATCTGTTTTTGTGCGGAGACGCCGCCCACATCGTGCCACCCACCGGCGCGAAGGGCCTCAACACTGCCGCATCCGACGTGCACTACCTCTATTCCGGCCTGCGCCAATTCTATGAAACCGGTGGGCGGGAAGGTATAGACAGCTACTCCGAACGTGCCTTGGCGCGGGTTTGGAAAGCTGAAAGGTTTAGTTGGTGGTTTACATCGCTGATGCATCGCTTTCCCGATCAAAGCGCATTCGACTTTAAGATGCAGGTGGCAGAACTCGAATTTCTGCGCGGCAACAGCGCAGCCCAAAAGGCGATGGCGGAAAACTATGTCGGCCTTCCTTACTAGAAACGGGCGGATTGAGAGAGGCCATGCGGGTGATTCATGAGTGAACGATTTGACGCCGGAATGAAGACCCGTCGGGCCGTGCTGGGAGATGTCCATGTGGACCGGGCGGAGGCTGGAAAGACAGAGTTGGAGGAGCCCTTTCAGACCCTGATCACGGAGAGTGCTTGGGGCACGGTCTGGGCCAGCGACGCGATCACGCGGCGCGAGCGCTCCATGATCACGCTGGCACTGCTCGCGGCCACCGGCAATTTTGAGGAAATCCCCATGCATGTGCGCGCTTGCGCCAACACGGGCGCATCGAAGACGGACATTATGGAGGCCTTTCAGCACGTCGCGATCTACGCGGGCGTGCCCAAGGCCAATCACGCGATTAAACTGGCCAAGGCCACCTTCGCCGAAATGGAAGAAGCTTCGTGAGCGGCCCAACGCCAAAACCGCCTGCTGCGGGCTACATGGTGCGCGACCGGACGTGGCACCCGCCTGCCCTGCACACCCCCTACAAAACATCCGTCGCGCGCTCGCCCAACGCGGCCCCAATTTCGCTGCCCACTTCGTTGGGAGAAGAGACCGGACCCGTGTTCGGACACGGCATACTAGGGCCTCTGGACGCGGATCTGATCCACAATTTTGCGGGTCATAGTGATGGCAACAAGCAAAGCGCCATCGGACCGCGCATCATCGTCCACGGTCGCGTGATGGACGAGAACGGACGCCCGGTGCCCAACGCCCTGATCGAGGTGTGGCAAGCCAATGCGGGCGGGCGATACAGACATCGCAACGAGACATATCTCGCGCCACTCGACCCGAATTTCGGAGGCTGTGGCCGCACCATCACCGACGAAAACGGTGTCTACGAGTTTCGCACCATCAAGCCTGGCGCATACCCTTGGCCCAACGGCATGAACGACTGGCGACCGGCCCACATTCATTTCTCGGTCTTTGGCGCGGCTTTCGCTCAGCGCCTGATCACGCAGATGTATTTTGAGGGGGACCCGCTGATCTGGCACTGCCCGATTGCGGATTCCATTCCATCGCGCGAAGCCGTCGAGGCGCTGATTGCCCCCTTGGACCGCAACCGCACTATTCCCATGGACGCCATGGCCTACAAGTTCGACATCGTGTTGCGCGGACGGCGACAGACCCATTTTGAAAACCGGCCGGAAGGTTTGTGACCGTGGTACAGCCCCTCACTTATCTCAAAGAAAGCCCGTCGCAGACCGCTGGCCCCTATGTCCATATCGGCTGCACCCCGCAAGCGTCCGGCATCACCGGCGTCTACCCAAACGATTTGGGCGCGACCATGATTACCGGACCTGTCAGCGGTCAACAGATCACTGTGTCGGGCCAAGTCATCGACGGCATGGGCGCACCCTTGCGCGATGTGCTGCTGGAAATTTGGCAGGCGGATGCGGAAGGCCTGTTCAACACGCCGCTGGAAACCCGTGGTCAGGCGGACCCGAATTTCACGGGTTGGGGACGCTGCGCCAGCGATCAAGCCTCGGGTGACTATACTTTCAAAACCGTCAAACCCGGTCCAGTGCCTTGGCGGGACGGGCATTCCCAAGCGCCACACATCACAGTGTGGATCGTCGCCCGTGGAATCAATCTTGGGCTGCAAACACGCTGTTATTTTGAGGACGAAGAAGAAGCGAACAACCAAGACCCGGTGTTGCAGCGCATTGAACACCAACTCCGCAGGAAAACGCTGATAGCCAAAAAAACCGGCGACGGTCGCTATCGTTTCGACATCCGGTTGCAAGGCGAAGGTGAGACGGTCTTCTTCGATGTTTAGATCCCCAAAGCCGGTTTCTCAAAACCCGGTTTCACGGATCAGCACCGACCAAATGCGTTCAAAGGCGATCTGGGCGACCGAGCGGCGCTCGGCGGACAATAAGATTTCACCCCGCACAGTCTGTCCGCCGTCCACGCCCACAACACTGCCCACAGGCATGAGATCGGCCTGATAATAGCTGCCGCGAACTCTTGTTTCCTGCCAGGTGTTCGGTTGCACCGGCACGGAGCCACCTTGGGTTTCGGCAAGTTCCGCATAATCCAAGTGCCCAGCCGATGTCCGGCGAATAGCTGAAAGACGAACCGGAACCGAGGACAGGCGCGGATTGTCCGGAACGAAACGCCCTTCAACACCAGCGCTGAGACGGCCCACATCGACTTCGTGGACAAATCCAGTCAACGCATGACTGTCAATGGCCCGCACGATGAACATCAAACTACCGGTGGCCACCTGTTGCCCGGAACGCAAACGCGTGTCGAGATCGACGACCACGCCGTCCAACTCGCTCACCACTTCAAGTTCCAGACGTTTTTCGGTCAGACCATCAAGCTCCCGCTCAACGCTCGCCAACTCGCGTTCGATCACCCTCATGTCGGCTTTCAAAAGCGCATCCTGACTGGCCATCGTAAGGCGGGTTTGCAGCAGGGCGCGGCGTTGTTCGGCCATTCTGGTGTCGAGATCGAGCTGGTCAGATTGCAAGCGCACCAGCACATCGCCTGCCCGCACCACCATGCCTGAGACAACGTCCATGGTCCGAATTTCAGCAGCCACATTTGGGTACACCCGAAACTCTTGCCCGGCGTGCAGCACAGCAGGCACACGCACCGACCCCAGTAGCGGCAAAAACAAAGCGATTGCGAGAGCGGTCAGCACGAACAGACCGGTGCGGGAACGTTTGGTTTTCATGATGGCCTCACGATCCTCAATCCAAACCGCGACCTCGCGAGCGATGGGCATGAGAATGAAAAAACAGATTTCAACAACGAACAGGATGATGCCGATGACCTTGGCAAACAGGTGGTAGACCAGCAGCGCAATACCCAAGAACAGGAAGAAGCGGTAAATCCAAGTCGCCCAAGCGTGGAGAATGACAAGCCGCTGCTTATAGCCTGGCAGATATTCCGGTGCCGGGCGGCCAAGGCCAAAAAGAGCCTCCCGCATCCGCCATTTGGCCAGAGCAAACCCACGCGCCTGCAAGTTCTCAACACCCAGCGCATCGGCCAGCAGATAATATCCATCAAACCGCATGAAGGGATTGAGGTTGATGGCCAAACTGAGCAACCAGCTCACAGCCGCAATCGAAAACGCCACCGAGCGCATCGCGCCATCCGGCAAAAACACCCACACCAATGTGGCGATCACGGCCAACATGAGTTCAGCCATGATGCCCGCGCCGTCAATCATAAGCCGCTTCGACTTTTCGCGCAGCCGCCATGCGTTGGACGTGTCGGTGTACATGATGGGCATGAGCAGAAGAAAAGCCACGCCGATAACCGGCACGGTGACCCCGTAGCGCCGCGCCATATAGGCGTGCCCCAACTCATGGATCACTTTCACAAAGACCAGACTGCCCGCATAAACCGCTGCGCCGTGCCACGACAGGAGGCTCATGAACTGATCTTGAAAACTGTCCCATTGGCGCGAGACCAAATACAGACCCATCACACCAAGACACAGCCAAACGAGGACCGCGGCAGTCGAGAACAGCGGACGCACCAACGACCATGTGTTGCGCAAAAATGGCTCGGGACGGAACAGCGGAATTTTGAAAAACAAATACGAGTGCAGCGCTTGGGACATCCAAGA
>JBCBYZ010000026.1:0-30505 GCA_039815595.1 Pseudomonadota bacterium
CTTCGGTGACGGCGAAGAAAGCTTGTGCGGTCTCGGTCAGACCTTTGTTGGTTGTTTCCGAGATCAGTTGCACGTCTGGCAACAGGCCGGCGATGGGCAGTTGCGCCAGCGCCTTTGCGGTTTTGGCTGGCACGCCTTGATCTTTATAGCCCGCCTCGTCATTGGCCATGCGTTCCACCAGGAAGCCGGGGACAAGCTTGTCCAGTTTGGGGGCGAGCGTTTCGATGGCCTTCCGGTAACGGCTTGCGACCGGTTCGAGCCCATCGCTGAAATCGGCATGACGCGTGAACCAGATGGATTGCGATACCACCCGGTCCTGAAGGATCGCGTAAAGCTGCAACTGCAGCTTGCCGGTTATCTTGGTGTCCAAAGCATCCACATCCTGAATGATGCTTTGGAGATCGAATGCGGTCCGCGCCGCGATGAAGCCCTTTGCGATATTCGGGGTTTTTTGGCCTGTCTCACTCTCGCATTTCTGCAGGAATGTTGGACCTCCTCTATTGATCATCGCGTTTGCGATCAGTGTGCCAATGATCTCACGGCGCAGTTGATGGCCCTTGATCTGCTTTGCGTACGTTTCGTGCATGGCGGGTGGGAAGTAGGAAAACAGATCGCGCTCAAGGTAAGGATCGTCCGGCAGATCACTCTCTACCAGATCGTCCAGCGCTACGATCTTGGCATAGGCCAAAAGGACGCCGATTTCCGGGCGTGTGAGCGGTTCGCCGCGCGCCATGCGATCGGCAATCATCGCGTCGTCCGGTAGATCTTCCACCGCACGGTCCAGTCTGCCGCGATCCTCCAGCGACTGCATCATGCGTTGTTGGTGGGGGAATTCCGCCAAGCCTGTCCGTTGTGCCAGGGAGATCGCAAGTGTTTGTTTGTAGTTGTTGGCCAAGACCAGATCGGCCACATCATCCGTCATGGATTCCAGCAGTGTGTTGCGCTTCTCGCGCGTCAGGCCCGCGTTTTTCATGGCGGCGGACAGGGCGATCTTAATGTTCACCTCCACATCGGAGGAATTCACGCCGGCTGAATTGTCGATCGCGTCGGAATTGCAAGCGCCGCCTAGGCTGGAAAACTCGATGCGGGCCGGATGCGTGACGCCCAAATTCGCCCCTTCGCCTATTACTTTGACCCGCAGATCTCTTGCGGTAACGCGTATGGGGTCGTTGGCCCGATCATCGGCTTCGGCATTCGATTCATGGCTGGCCCGCACATAGGTGCCGATGCCGCCAAACCACATGAGATCAACCGGTGCTTTCAGGATGATCGTCAGCAAGTCTTGCGGGCTCATTTTGCCGGATTGTGCGCCCAAGGCTTCTGCAGCCTCTTTGCTCAAAGTGATTTCTTTGGAGGCGCGTTTGAAGACGCCTCCACCTCTTGAGATCAAATCGGTCTTGTAATCCTGCCAGCTGGATCGACCCAGTTTGAACAGGCGCTGTCGTTCTTTGAAGCTTTTGGCCGCATCGGGGTCGGGATCAATGAAGATATCGCGGTGATCAAAAGCTGCGATCAACCGGGTCTGCTTGGAAAGTAACATACCATTGCCAAACACGTCGCCGGACATGTCGCCCACCCCCACCGTGGTGAAAGGCTGGGATTGGATGTCCCGGTCCATTTCGCGGAAATGGCGTTTGACGGCCTCCCAAGCCCCCCTAGCTGTGATGCCCATGGCCTTGTGATCATAGCCCGCTGACCCGCCGGATGCGAAGGCGTCATCCAGCCAGAAATCCCTTGCCTGACTGATGCCATTTGCGGTGTCGGAGAAGGTTGCCGTGCCTTTATCGGCTGCCACCACAAAATAGGGGTCATCGCCATCGCGTCGGATGGTTTTTGCGGGGGCGGCCACTTCGCCTTCGATAATGTTGTCGGTGACGCTCAACAGCGACGTGATGAAGGTCTTGTAGGCGCTCTTACCTTCCTCAAACCACGCTTGGTAGTCGTCGCGTGGTGGCAGGTTTTTGGGATAAAAGCCGCCCTTGGACCCCACTGGCACGATGACCGCATTTTTAACCTGCTGCGCTTTCACCAGTCCCAAAACTTCGGTTCTGTAATCCTGGGCGCGATCAGACCAGCGCAGACCACCCCGCGCGACCGGGCCAAACCGAAGGTGCAATCCCTCCACCTGTGGGGAAGAAACGAAGATTTCCCGATAGGGCACCGGTTGAGGCATGTGCCGCACCTTGGCCGGGTCAAATTTGATTGCCAGTACTGGCGCCGGTGCCTGACCGCCTGTCTGATCGCGTTGGGCACTTGCTGTCTCTTGATCGAGGGCAAAATAATTGGTGCGCAGTGTTGCTGATGAGAGATTGAGAAAATTGCGGATGATCGCGTCGTCATCGCTGGAATCAACGTTATCCAATGCGCTGGTGATAGCCGCTACGGCCTTGTCGACGGTTTGCTTTCGACGGTTCTTGTTACCATCGGGGTTGAAGCGGGCGGTGAAAAGTCGGGCCAGTGTTTCGGTGATGTGGGGATAGGTTGTTAGCGTCTTTGCCATCACGCTCATGGGAAAGCGGGATTGGATTTGCCGCAAATACCGCGCATAGGCGCGGAACACGGTGATCAGTTTCCAATCAAGGCCCGGTGTCAGTACCAAGGCGTTGAAAGGATCATCATCGGTCTTTTTGCTCCAAATCGCGTGGAGGGCATCCTCCAGATGACCTTCAAACAAGTCTTTCGAGACTTCCTCACCATTGGCAACAGCCAACGACATTACGTGTAGGAACACCGTCTCGCCTGCACGGTTTGTGAGTTCAAAAGTGAACTCTTCAATGACGGAGAAACCCATGTTCTCCAACATGGGCACGCGCTGGGACAGGGGTACCGGTGCGCTCTTATGGAAGAAGCGCAATTCAGCGCGGTTGGCGTTCTCATGGTCGTGTAAAAAGTCGACTGCAATGTCGCCGGTTTCGTCCAAGCTTTGGATCAACCCCGCATCAGTTATGGCGCGGGCAGTCGAGAATTTTTGTTGGTAGGCCGATGAAAACTGGTCGGCAGAAACGTCGGAAGCGTTTTCAAGAGCAAGATCATCGCCCCATGTCCGTGTCAGCGCTTCGATCTGGCTCTCTAGATCGCCGGTTCGGACCTTGGGAATTTCGCCTTGGGCGCGGCCTATAATGAATTGCACACGGGTAAGCCCGTTTTCCATGAAATTGGGTGAAAACATCGAGACGTAGCCGTCATAGGCATGGGCCAGCAACTCGCCTGCAGCTACGCGAAGGTTGGTGTCGTATCGTTCGCGCGGCACGTAAACGAGAACCGAGACGTATCTGTTGAATTTATCGAGACGCGGTAAGACGCGAACGCGGGGACGCTCGTCTAGGCGAATGGCTTTGTCGCAAAATCCGGCGAGCAGTTTTTCTTCGATTTGAAACAGGTCGTCGCGGGGCCATGTCTCCAGCACATTGATGAGGGCCTTGCCCGAGTGGCTGGATGGATCAAGCCGTTTGGCCGTCAGCAGCTTCTCCACTTTGGCGCGCAGCCGTGGAATGCGCATGACAGACTTGTTGTAAGCGGTGGAGGTGAAAAGGCCCACCACCCGCAGCTCTCCAGCCAGATCGCCGGCAGGGGTGTATTGTTTGATCCCTATGTAATCGAGATGGGTGCGACGGTGCACCCGCGCCCGCAAATTCGCTTTGGTGATGATGATTGGGTCTTTGGAGAATAGGAAAGATCGGATTTCCGGTGTCAGGGTTACCGGCTGACCTTCTCGGGTCATGATGGAGAGGTTCTCATCGCGCAGCATGCCCAACGCCGAGTCTGGAACAGGCTTGAGTTGCCCGTCTTCGCGGCCACCCTCATAGCTGTATTCCCGCATACCCATGAGGGTGAAATTGTCTCCGCAAACCCATTCGACGAACTCTACGCACTCCGAAAGGTCGGAGGCCGATACGGCTGGCGGGTTGGTGCGAAACTCGGCGGTTGCAGAGGCCAAGCGGGCCAGCATGGGTTGCCAGTCATCCGTGACCAGCTCGATCTGCTGCACGAGGGATGCGAGCGCTGCCTCCAAGTCATCAAGCTCGAAGCCCGGTTGTGTGGTGACGATGGCGACAAACAAGGATGTCTTTTGCCCTGTCGTTTCTTCAAAAACGGGATGGCCCACCAGTTTCACGGTGACACCGGCTGCATCCAGTTCGCCCAGCAGGGAATCAACAATAAACGCGCGGTTATTTTGTTTGACCGCAATCACGCAGTCTGGCGTGTCGTCCACCATCTCCAGGGAAATGATTTGGGGGCCCTCGTCCTTGAAAGTCTCATATGCATTGGTAAGCCAGGCCCCGACGGTCTCGGCGGGCAGCGCTTTGACGTCCTCTTCCGGCAGGGTCTCAAACAGCGTTGTGGCCAGCGCCTCCCGGGCTTTGGATGAGCGTCCCGGCGCTTTGTCCAAGGCTTGTTCCAGCAGTTTTTGCAGGCTTTTGGACAAGGTTGCAGATTTGGATGCGGACTTGCCTTGCATCGATTTGCTGGCCATGACGAACTCTCTCCCCGCGCGTGCCACCGTGTGCCGCGCTTCAGATGATACGGAAGCAAGCCCATGACCAAAGATCAAGACAACAGCGTAACGGCTTTGAAAATTGAGGCAGAAGCGCCGCTTTCAGACGAAACCAAGGCTTATTTTGACCTATGTCGTGAAAAACTGGGCCTCGTGCCGAATGTTTTGACTGCCTACGCTTTCCATGAGGGCAAGCTGCGAGCCTTCACCGAGATGTATAATGATCTGATGTTGGGGGCCTCCAATCTTAGCAAGCTGGAACGGGAAATGATCGCTGTCGTGGTCTCTTCCTGTAACCGGTGCTTCTATTGTCTGGTGGCGCACGGGTCTGCGGTGCGCCAATTGTCCGCTGATCCAAAACTGGGGGAAATGCTGGTGATGAATTACCGCGTAGCGTCACTGGAACCGCGCCAACGGGCCATGCTGGATTTCGCTGTGAAACTGACCGAGACGCCGCAGGCCATCGTCGAAGGTGACAGGCAGGCGCTTCGGGATGCCGGGTTCAGTGATCGTGACATCTGGGATATCGCCAATGTCATTGGGTTTTACAACATGTCCAACCGCGTAGCCGCGGCCAGCGACATGCTGCCCAATGATGAGTACCACAGCATGCACCGGTAACGGCGTTCAGACGCGTTCGATCAGCCCGTTTTTCTAAGCTTGTTTTGTCGAGCGTCCATGCTTTGCACCAGTTGCGAGGCAGGGCGGTCCTCCGCCAAAGCGTCCGCTGTTCCGATCCAAAGATCGAGAAATTGATCGAGGAAAAAGCTGATGGCGCCGTCGTAGAGCAACCGGCCCTCAAGATGGTGCTTTCGGCTTTGCGCACCCGGCGAGGCCATGCGTTTGGCCCCTTTGACGGACCACTTGCAAATCATCGCGTAGGTGAGTTCCGTGTGAAACTGAAAGGCATAGGTGCGTTCGCCATATCGAAAAGCCTGGTTTTCGTAAGTGTCGCCCCATGCCAGCAGATCCGCTCCGGCTGGTAGATCAAAGCCCTCCCGGTGCCACTGGTAGATCATGGGTGGCCAATCCAGCAGGCCTGCGCCAGCCTCTGTGGGGTAAAGCGGATAGTAACCGACCTCTACGAGCTCCTTTGGATGGGGGGTAACACGGCCACCCAGATGGCGGACCAGTTTTTGTGCGCCCAGGCAGATACCCAAAAACGGACGGTTTTCCCGCAGCGGCACTGCGAGCCAATCGGTCTCCCGTTTGATGAACTCGTCGCCATCATTGGCGCTCATGGGGCCACCAAACATTACGGCACCGGCATGGTCGTCCATGGTTTCCGGCAAATGGTCGCCTAAGGGTGGACGACGGATGTCCAAATCAAACCCGCGTTCCACGAGTCTCATGCCGACCCGCCCGGGCGTGGACGTTTCTTGATGCAAAATGATGAGTATTTTGGGTTTACGGTTCATCGTGTCGGTTTAGTGTGAGGACGAAGATCAGTCATTGGCTTCTTCGATACGCCCCATCACACGTTGCTTGAGCGTCATGCGGTGACGGCTGTGCACGCCCAATAGCTCTGCCACGCGCCAGACAACATTATCCTCGAATTCGTGCACGGAGCCGTCGGCAAACACCATCTCCCAAAGGTCTTCGACCAAGAGAATGCGCTCGTCTTCTGACATGTCGCGCTTGAGCAGGCTGGTGAAACCATAGAGATCGGTTGCGCTGCTTTGGGCGAATTTGGCTTGGTTCGCCAGCGATTTCGCTTCCGTATCGGACAGCGCGTAGTGATTGTGCAACACCTGATTGAGCTTGGCTTCTTCCTCGTCCGTGATTTCGCCATCTGCCGCGATCACGTGCACCATCAACGCAGCTGCAGCCAGGTTTTTGTCCAGGACGGTGGGCTCTTCGGTTGCTGTTTCGGATTCATCGAAACCGAGAAGCGATTTGATTTGATCGAACACGTTGGTTTTCCAATTCGCAAATTCTTGTTGGGACAAACATAGGGTCGCTTATGCCGGTGAACCAGTGCGTGCGGGAACAACAGGCGATGTGACGCTGCCTGATTGTTTTGAAGTGGGTGAAGCGAGCTTGGCTCCATCGTTTTGTTTTGAGGCCAATACCGGTAAGTCTGCGCTTCAATATGTCGAACAAGAGAAGTCCCGCTGTGATTGCGCGCCAGTCCTTTGCCTCTCGCTTAATTGCGGAATCAGATGCTCAATCCGAAGCTTTGATCGGTGGCGTAAGGATGTTCGTTGCAGGCGTGTTGTTTGTAACGGTTGTCGCTCTTCTCATGCGCCTGCCTCTCAACGGGTTTTTGCTGCGCCAAACTGAGTTGCAGGCCGCTGTGGTGGTGACGCTGCTTTATTTTCTTTTGGGACTGACGTCTTTTCTCTTGGTCAGATGGGGCCACTACAAACCGATCTATGGCCTCGCATTTGCACTGCTGGAAGTAGCGTTGGTGTTGGCTAATATCTTTTTTGACGTGCGGGACTTTGAGACCAGTTCCCTTTTTGCGCTGGCTAGCCCGCTGATCTTGATGGTCACTCTGGTGTTGGTATTGCAAGTGCTGCGCTACCGGCTGGTGGTGCATGTGGTTGCGTCCATACTTCTGCTCAGCGGTATCTTGGTTTTGTTGATGTTCGACATGCGGGTGGGCCAACCCGCGACCCCGCGGGTGTTGGCTGAATTGCAGCAAATGTATTCTCTGCCGCCCAATCTCGTGCGTGTGTTGATGCTGTGTGTGCTGGCAACGATTGTCGGTCTGGCCATTTGGCGCTCACGACGGATGATGGAAACGATCGCGCAAGAGCTGGAAGCGGCCCATAACCGCAACCGGTTCCTGCCCCGTGAGCTGACCAGTCGTCTGGATGATGCTGAATTGGCCAAGCTTCGCGAGGGTCAAGAGCGCGAAGTCGTGGTCATGTTTGTTGACCTTCGCGGGTACACCGCTCTGAGCCAAACCATATCCACCTCAGAAACGGCGGCACTGCTGACTCGCTACCGGCAATTGGTGAGTGGCTGCATCACCGAAAATGGTGGCATAGTTGATAAGTTTATCGGTGACGGAGTGATGTGTTTTTTCGGCCTGGAGTGTTCGCCGCAAAGGGCTGCGGAACAGGGTGCCGACAGCGCTCTGGCCGTCCACCGTTTGATCAATGAATGGAATGAACAGCGGAAGTTGGCAAGTGAGCCAATCTTGTCCATCGCCGTTGCACTGGCTGCGGGTCCCGTCTTGGTGGCCGCCTTGGGAGACGATACGCGGTTGGAGTTCACCGTCATCGGTCCGGCTGTCAACAAGGCATCGCGCATTGAAGGTTTCGCAAAGGAAATCGGCCAGCGCACGGTTTTGGATGCGCGTGTTTTTGACTTGTTGGGTGAGTTGTCCGACGCACAAGCAGCAGCATTAAAGCTCGATAGCCTTGGCCAACACAGGTTGCGCGGAGAAAACGTGACTGGCGCACTCTACGCTCTAAGGTAGCCGAACCGTCACCTGTTGATGACGTGAGTACACAGCCCTGCAGGGGTGTGCCGTGAGAGGATAGAGGAATTGGGCGCGTAACGGTGTTTTCTAGACGCGCCGCTCGACCATCATTTTCTTGATTTCCGCGATAGCTTTGGCGGGGTTCAAGCCCTTGGGGCATGCCTGTGCGCAGTTCATGATCGTGTGGCAACGATAGAGGCGGAACGGGTCTTCAAGGTTGTCGAGACGCTCGCCGGTTGCTTCATCACGGGAATCGATCAGCCAACGATAGGCTTGCAACAGGGTTGCGGGCCCAAGATAGCGGTCGCCGTTCCACCAGTAGGACGGACAGGATGTGGAGCAACAAGCGCAGAGGATGCACTCGTAAAGACCATCGAGTTTCTCGCGGTCCTCAGGAGACTGTTTCCACTCCTTCTCCGGCTGCGGCGTCACCGTTTTGAGGTATGGCTCAATGGAGCGGTGTTGAGCGTAGAAATTCGTCAGGTCCGGCACGAGGTCCTTCACCACCGGCATATGCGGCAGGGGATAGATCGCGATTGCACCTGACACTTCATCCATGCCCTTGGTGCAAGCCAGTGTGTTGGTGCCGTCAATATTCATCGCGCATGAGCCGCAAATCCCTTCGCGGCAGGAGCGGCGGAATGTCAGTGTCGGATCGATATTGGATTTAATCCATATCAGCGCGTCCAGAACCATCGGCCCGCAATCGTCGGTGTTTACCGTATAGGTGTCGACGCGCGGGTTGCGATCATCGTCCGGCGACCATCGATAGATCTTGAACTCACGCGCGGGCGCAGGCGTGTCTGTGGCGATCTTGGTCCAGACCTTACCGTCTTCAATGCGGGAGTTTTTGGGGAGGGCGAGTTCAACCATGCTTCTTATTCCTCAATACACCCGAGCTTTTGGCTTGATGTAGCTGACTTCGTTGGACAGCGTGTAGGTGTGGACCGGGCGGTCGTCGAGTTTCACTTCTTTTGTTGTGTCGTCGGCGAAGGCCAGTGTGTGGTGCATCCAGTTTTTGTCGTCGCGATCCGGGAAATCTTCGTGGGCGTGGGCGCCACGGCTTTCCTTGCGGTTCCAAGCGGAGTCCATGGTCACGACGGCTTGGGTGATAAGGTTATCGTATTCCAACGTTTCCACCAGATCGGTGTTCCAGATCAGGCCACGATCTTCGACTCGAATGTCTTCTGTGCCGCCCCAGACCTGATGGATTTTTTCATGGCCTTCGTCGAGAATTTCCGTTGTGCGGAACACGGCGCAGTTGGACTGCATGGTGGCTTGCATTTCATCGCGCAGCTTGGCCGTCGGTGTGCTGCCATCAGCGTGGCGGAAATGGTCGAGACGGGCGAGTGAGTTCTCACCGGCGTCTGCTGGCAATGGCGCGTGGCCGGAGCCTGCCTGCACGGTTTCGGCGCAGCGCATACCGGCTGCGCGTCCAAACACGACCAGATCGATAAGCGAGTTGGAACCGAGACGGTTGGCCCCGTGGACCGAGACGCATGCCGCTTCGCCAACGGCCATGAGGCCGGGCACAACGTGGTCCGGGTTGCCATCCACCTTGGTGAGCACCTCACCATGATAGTTGGTTGGAATGCCGCCCATATTGTAGTGCACGGTCGGTATGACCGGGATCGGCTCTTTGGTGACATCGACCCCTGCGAAGATGCGGGCTGATTCTGAGATACCCGGCAAGCGCTCGGCCAGAAGATCGGCGTCCAAATGGTCTAGATGCAGATAGATGTGATCGCCTTTTGCGCCCACGCCACGGCCTTCACGAATTTCCATCGTCATGGACCGGGAAACAACGTCGCGGGATGCCAAGTCTTTGGCCGACGGCGCATAGCGCTCCATGAATCGCTCGCCTTCGGAGTTGACCAGATAACCGCCTTCGCCGCGTGAGCCTTCAGTGATCAAACAACCCGCGCCGTAAATGCCAGTGGGGTGGAACTGTACGAACTCCATATCCTGCAAAGGCAGACCTGCGCGCAGTACCATGGCATTGCCATCGCCCGTGCATGTATGGGCCGATGTGCAGGAGAAATATGCGCGACCGTAACCGCCGGTAGCCAAAATCACCTTATGGGCGCGAAAGCGATGCATCTCGCCGGTGGCCAAGTCCATGGCGACCACGCCACGGCAAGCACCATCTTCCATGATCAGGTCGATGGCGAAATATTCGATGTAGAATTCCGCATCGTATTTCAGGCTTTGGCCGTAGAGCGTGTGCAACATGGCGTGGCCCGTGCGGTCCGCGGCGGCGCAGGTGCGTTGGGCCGGTGGGCCTTCCCCATATTCCGTGGTCATGCCGCCAAACGGGCGCTGGTAAATCTTACCCTCTTCGGTGCGCGAAAACGGCACGCCGAAATGGTCCAACTCGTAAACGGCCTTGGGCGCTTCGCGGCACAGATATTCAATCGCATCCTGATCGCCCAGCCAGTCCGAACCCTTGACGGTGTCATACATGTGCCACTGCCACGTATCTTTGCCCATATTGCCGAGAGAGGCTGCGACGCCGCCCTGTGCGGCCACGGTGTGGGAGCGTGTCGGAAAGACCTTAGTGATGCAGGCGGTTTTCAACCCGGCTTGCGCGGCACCCAGCGTGGCCCGCAGGCCTGCGCCGCCCGCGCCCACGACGCACACGTCCACCGTGTGATCGATGAATTGGTACGCGCCCTTCAAGCCATGCGCGCCGTTGAATGTTTTGCCGTTGGTTTCAGCTTTACCGTTCGTGCCAGCCATATCCGGTTAGCCTCCAAATGCGAGTTTGAGCACCGCGAATGCGCAGGTTACCGCGATTGCGATGGCAAAGAATGTGTTGAGAACCAGCAGGAACTTGCCGCTTGCGCCGTGCACATAGTCTTCGATGACCGTCTGCATGCCCAGCTTCATGTGATAGATGCCGGCTCCAAGCACCATAAGCATGACAATAGCCACAAACGGGTGCGACAGGTATGCGACCGTTTGCGCGTAACCAGCGCCGTTCAGGCTCACCACCGTCCAAATGAAAAACAGGATCAACGGGATATTGGCCATAGCTGTAAGACGCTGGTGCCAAAAGTGCTGCGTGCCGTCCTTGGCCGAGCCAAGCCCGCGAACGCGGGAGAGGGGGGTGCGCATGTCGTTTTGCATTCTGTGTCCTCAGTCTGGCCTTGTCCGGGCCTGTGTCATCGTTTTGGGCCTCAGCGTGCCCAGCCCGGGAAAAGCAGATGCCAGTTATTCCCGCTCCAAAAATATTCCATGTAAAGCGTGGTGAGTCCGCCCGCTGGTAAGCCGATCAGACCGAGCCCGTCGCCCAATGTTACCACCAGTGCGACTATCAAAACTCCGGCGATGATGCGACGGGACCATGGCGTTGTTGACCGCTTGCCGGGCTGATCGCCGCCTGTTTTTTCATTATCGTCGGCTGGGTGCATGGCGGTGTTTGCTGCGGTGTTCACGGTTCACATCACCGGATGCCGTAGGCGATGCCCCAGATCACCAGTGTGATCACAAAGGCAACGACGGGCTGGGCCACGGCCATCTTGGTGGTGAAGGTTTTTTCCAGCGCCGCGCCGGTGTCCTGTACCAGATGTTTGATGCCACCCAGCATGTGATGGATCAGCACAAACGTGTAGCCAAACAAGACAAGTCGCCCGAACCACGATCCAAAAAACGCGCTCGCGGTCTCAAAAGCGGCGGGGCCGGACGCAGCTGCGATCAGCCACCAAGCCACCAAAGCCGTGCCGAAATACAAGCCAACACCGGTAATACGATGCAGGATCGACATCACCATGGTGGGGATGGGCTTATAAATGAATAGATGCGGAGAAAGAGGCCGCTGCCTAGCAGCGCCCGTTTCCGATGAAACGTCACTCATGTGTTCAACACGGGCTCCCTTGTGTCTTGCCCTCCGTCTTACGCAAAGGGCGCAAAGACGTCAAAGCCAACTTTGGGGGAAGGGGAAGAGACCAAGAGGAAGATGTGCAACCGAACGCGGGAGTCCCCGTCTGCGCTTGGATGACATTGAATGGATTTGGAGAGGGCTGGGAACGCCCGGGGAGGCCTTGGGCTTGTTGCTTTGCCGTTCCCTGCAATTCAGAACAAGCCGACGTTGCCTAAATGAGCTAGCGTTGCGTTGCCCATTAACGCTTTGCTCACCTTGTTGTTGACCCGCCTCCTTGTCGCGCCATAGCCTGTCGATGGATGCGGCACATCTTTGAGTTTTGGCATGGGTTTGGGAGTTTTTGCGCCCCGCCCGCCTTGGGAGTTTTTGTGATGCGTATCCTGTTTGCGGTGGCCGCCTTGGCGGTTGCGCTTCTTTTCCAACCTTTTGGCGTTTTGGACGCCAGTGCCCAACGCTATTGCGCAGGGTCTTGCGATCAATATGGCAATCCTATCGATGAGCGCACGCCGCGTATGTCGGACCCGGTCCGCGATGGTGGTCGTTCCTGGGTGTCACCCAACCCGCCATCCATCGGTCGCGATGATCCGCGCCATCCGGACTATCGCCGTTCGCGCATCGGCAATCCGTATCTCGACCGTCGCATCGGTTCTGGCCCTGCGCCGTCTCCCGAGTTTTACGCGCCGACGCGTCCCCGTTATGGCGACGGGTATTACAACAAACGCCGCACCTATAAGCGCCACAGCTATCATCAGCCACGCAGGGCCCATCGTAAGCGCTATCGCAAATCCTACCGGTACGGGCACAAAAAGAGCTACCGCAAGCAGCGTCGTTCGGTTGTTCGCCACTCCTATGCCAATCGCACGAAGTTTTGCCGCAAGGAAAAGCGCAAGAACGCCTCCGGCTGGGGCTCGCACACAGTGAAACGCTGTGTGTGGGTGCGTAACGACCTGCTGCGCAGCGGGAAGTGGCACTGGTAACAGGTGAACGGGCTCAGTCATCCCGGCCCCCGTGCTAAGCTCATGGGCTGGGATGATGCGCTGGGATGACGGTTAGGGGATAGCCCGGGCAAGCATCCATCACACACAGTTGAGACGGTTTGTCTTGTGTTGTTGGACAGCCCGTCTGACGTAGAAGACACAAAGTCTTCGCCCCTAAGGTTCTCAGCTATGACAGGTTTAAAGTTTTCGACTTCCGCATTTGGCTTGGCCTTGCTTGGCAGTGTTTGTGCCGTGCCTGCCGTGGCCGCCCAGAAAGAGGCGATTTTTGCCGGCGGGTGCTTTTGGTGCATCGAGAAAGACTTTGAGCACGTGGACGGCGTGGTGGATGTGTTTTCCGGCTATACGGGGGGCACCAACACCAATCCGACCTACCAAAACCACGGTAAGTACCGGCACCGGGAAGTGGTGAAAATCATCTATGACGACACCAAGACATCCTATGCGCGCTTGCTGGAAATCTTTTGGCGCAGTGTCGATCCGACCGATGCGGGTGGACAGTTTTGCGACCGGGGTCACAGCTATACGACGGCCGTTTACGCGACGGATGGAGAGCAGCTCGCGTTGGCTCAAGCCCAAAAAGACGCTTTGAACAGCACCAATCTGTTGGGCAAACCTGTAGTCACAGAGATTGCGATGGCGCAGAAGGTGACGCCCGCCGAGGACTATCATCAGGATTATTACAAAAAAAACCCGGTGCGGTACAAATACTACCGCTATCGCTGCGGTCGGGATCAGGGCGTGAAAGCGCTGTGGGGCAATGAGGCCTATACGGGTGTGTCTTATATGAACAAGGGCAGCTGACTCACAGCCCAACTGCTGGCCGTTAAAGCCGGCTCGGATTTTGCGGTAAACGGCCCCAAACCGTCCCTAGTTCCGCGATTTTATCGTTATTGTTTGGTTAACCATGTTGCGTGGCAGGGTGACGTAGAGGCAGGTTTGCCCTCGCCATGATCACCAATAGAGCATAGGGTGAAAGGGAGTGTTATCCTTAACGCCTTATGATCGCCGTATTGTGCTGGCGAGGCCGAGGGCTTAAGCGGTGTCGCGGCTGGCCTTCCCCTGTGTTTAGGCCCTTTGCTTGTGTACCGACCCGACTGGAGTATCAAAAATGGCTGGCAATGATGGGCGTTCTTTGATGAGCCACATTTCCGCGAAGTCGCGCACTGCGCTTGACCCGACAATGTTTCGCACTGCGCTTGGTGTGTCGGTGCTGATGGCCACAGTGTTGGCTTTGTCGGCTTGCAGCCAGACATCCCGTTTTAACCAAGGTGGCGTTGCGCCTGTTCAACCGGCACGTCCGCTGGCGCCTGCGCCGTTGCCCCAAGTCAATGAAGGCACACTTGGCCCCGCTACGGAAACAGATGTCCGTGCGTCTCCCCCGCCGCCTTCCGCTGAAGCTATTCCGCCGACACCGGCTGCTCCCGAATTGGGGACGCCATCGGCTCCCGCGTCGCAGCCCACCCAGGTGGCGGCTGTTGATCCCAATGCATCGTCTCAACCTGTGACCCGTCAAGGCATGGTGGGCGCTTGGACGGTCAGCACCGGTGGTTCCAACTGTCAGATTTTCTTGGCCTTGACCAAATGGTCCGGTGGCTACCGCGCTGCATCGCGCGGTTGTCGTGCTGCCGCTTTGAAAGACGTGCAGGCTTGGGACGTGAAGGGCAAACAGGTTGTACTGGTCAATTCATCCGGCTCCACGGCGGCAACCCTTTTCCGGTCCAGCGGCGAGCGGTTTGACGGTTCGACAACGTCCGGTGGTTCAATCTCCTTCTCGCGTTAAGCGTGTCGCACTGCGTTTCTGAGTGATTTGTCGTGGCCGACGGTGAACATACAAGCACCGTGAGTGATGACGGATTGGCTGCCCGGTCTTCATATGATGATGAGAGTGCAGGTCCGGTCGCCAAGGCTGTAGCCGCTCTTGTGCGGGACGGCTTCTTAAAATCTGATCCGGCCCAGCGAGAAACAATAGCAACGCTGGATGGCGTGCTGTTCGACCTCGCCAAGCTGCAGCTTGCCAATAAGAAGAGTTCTTTGGGTTGGCTGTTTGCCCGTAAAGGCGGTGTCGTCTCTGATACATCCGTGCGGGGGGCTTACATCTGGGGCGGTGTCGGGCGCGGCAAAACCATGCTCATGGATTTGTTTTTTGATCTTGCGCCGGTCGACCTTAAGCGGCGTGTGCATTTCCACGCCTTCATGCAGGACGTTCACAACCGCATCCACGTCTGGCGGCAGCAGCAACGCAGCGCGAAAGCTCGCAGTGCAGACCCGATACCACCGCTGGCAGCGGACTTGGCCAAGCAAGCGCGGCTGCTGTGCTTCGATGAGTTCGCAGTGAGCGATGTGGCCGATGCGATGATTTTGGCACGCCTGTTTTCTGCACTTTTTGATCATGGTGTGACGGTTATCGCCACCTCTAATGTGCGCCCGGATCTGCTCTACAAGGACGGACTGAACCGTTCGTTCTTTTTACCGTTCATCGCGCTGGTGAAAGAGCGGTTGAAGGTGGTGGAACTGGCTTCGGACCGGGACTACCGGATGGCCCGCCTCGCCAATACAGATGCGTATATGGTGGGCTCGGGTTCCAACGCTCGATTTGATCAGCTTTGGGATGACGTGACCGGTGATATCACCGTCGAAGCTGCAACGTTGGATGTAAAAGGGCGGCACCTTACCTTTGAACAATCCGCTGGCGGGCTTTTGCGAACGTCTTTTGACGTCCTGTGCGGTCGTGCCCTGGGAGCGGGGGACTATCTTGCCTTGGCGGCCCGGTTTCATACGGTGTTTCTTCAGGGCGTTCCTACAATGGATCATGCCCGGCGCAACGAGGCAAAGCGGTTTATCACTCTGATCGATACGCTTTATGACGCCGGGAGAGTTGTCATCATCCAAGCGGAGGCTGCTGCCGATTCTCTCTACCCTGTAGCACACGGGACGGAAGCGTTCGAGTTCGCCCGCACGATTTCGCGCTTGCAGGAGATGCAGTCCATCCAATGGCTTGAGGCGCATCGGTAGGTCGGGAACGCTCTTTGAGAGACTTGTCGTTCTCAACTGCTGAATTGCCGTAGAGATTCGCCTTTGGTTGACTTGCCATTCTCAGCCCCACGAGTCAGGGTGCCGCGCAGAAATCGGGGACAATTCCGCTTAAAATTCTTACGTAAAAGGAAGATAAATGGCTCGCAACAAGATCGCGTTGATCGGCTCCGGCATGATTGGTGGCACATTGGCTCACATCGCCGGTTTGAAAGAACTTGGGGATGTGGTGCTGTTTGATATCGCTGAAGGGATCCCCGAAGGCAAAGCGCTTGATATTGCGGAATCCTCCCCCGTTGACGGGTTTGACGTCAAACTGTCCGGCACACAGTCCTATGAAGCAATTGAAGGTGCAGACGTCTGCATCGTGACGGCTGGCGTTGCCCGCAAACCGGGCATGAGCCGCGATGACTTGCTGGACATCAACCTCAAAGTGATGGAGCAAGTGGGCGCTGGCATCAAAAAATACGCTCCCAATGCATTCGTGATCTGCATTACCAACCCGCTCGACGCGATGGTGTGGGCGCTGCAAAAATTCTCCGGTCTGCCCAAAAACATGGTTTGCGGCATGGCTGGTGTCTTGGACTCCTCCCGGTTGAAACACTTTTTGGCTGACGAATTCGATGTCTCTATCAAAGATATCAATGCCTTCGTTTTAGGCGGCCATGGCGACACAATGGTGCCGATTGCAAAGTACACCACAGTGGCCGGTATGCCGTTGCCCGATCTGGTGAAAATGGGTTGGTTGACCAAGGACCGGATGGAAGAAATCTTCGACCGCACCCGCAAGGGCGGTGGTGAGATCGTTGCTCTGCTGAAAACAGGCTCCGCCTATTACGCGCCTGCAGCTTCCGCCATTTCCATGGCCGAAGCCTTTCTGCGGGATCAAAAGCGCATCCTGCCGTGTGCCGCCAATCTGAAAGGCGAATACGGGATTCAGGACATGTATGTCGGCGTTCCGGTGATCATTGGTGCCGGCGGCGTGGAGCGCGTGATCGAAATCGAGATGTCGAAGACGGACGAAAAAGCCTTCGGTAAGTCAGCAGCCGCTGTCGCAGAACTGTGTGAAGCCTGTGCTGAGATCGCGCCGCAGTTGAAGTAGCGGTCGGCCACACATTTTAAGCTTTTGTGCCGGGAAGGGAGTGCCTGCATGGGTTTGGTGAAGATGCTTTTTGCACGGGAGAGCTTCGGCAGGTTTGCTGGAGTTTTGAGTGCTGTGGCGTCGCTTACCGTGTCTGCAGGTCCGGCGTTTGCTCAAAGCTCCATCGCTTATACGGATATCAATACGGCAGACGCTGCGCAGTATTGTAAGACATTGGAAGCTTCTTCGAACGAGGAAGGGCCGGGCAGTGCGGCATTGGTGTGTGACGGCTATGGCGGGATTGAACTCTATCTCGACTATTACGATGCGCGCGACGCTATACGGGTTGGTCGCGACGGTGTGGGCACGCCTTTCCTGCCACAATTTACGAGCTTTGGCCCCAAGGCCGAGTGGCGTGTTGAAGCCGGTGTTCCGGTTGCGATGATACTGCGGATGCAGCTTGGCGGTTCCAGCCCTGGCAATTGGCTGACGGTGCACAAGGTGGATGCGGCAACACAGAACGGCTGCGTGATGGGTTATGTGGATGCCCGTGCCAACCGAAATGCCAATCTGCTCGCTCGTGACATGGCGGCGGAAGTGGCCGGCTTTGTTTGCGGGCGCAGTCCGCTGCAGTTTTTTGGGGCGCAATCCGAGCTTATGCGCTCCCTGTTGCCGCGCCTGGAAGAGGCCGCAGTACGGCAGCCTGAGGCAAAGGATCAAACTGCGCAAAACACCGGAAACACGGCGGCGGGCAGCGATATACCCCGTTTGGATTTGGGATCAATTGCGCCTGCCAATTGTCAGCCCGTGGAAAAAGAACGCTTTGTTGGCTCTGTCCCCTCGCAGCTTTGTGTTGTTGGGGAATTGGTCAATTTGCACGTCATCCGCGCGGGCGGACAAACCATTGTGGGCGTTGGCTCAGTGCCGGAGCCCATCCGCGCATTCCCGTTTCCTGTCGAGGTGAGCGATGATGTCGGGGTGTTGGTGACCGAAGGCGAGGGCGTTTGGGGCGGTATTGTGACTTACAGGGTTACACCGTCCGACAGCGCGCCGTTTTCTGGATGGGCGTTGGTCAAGGCGTCTCAAGATGGGGTGAAAAGCTGTGCCGTTGCCTATGGCGAGGGTGAGGTGAGCGATGCTGATTTGCGTTCAATCGGGCGCATTATGAGCAGCGGTTTTTTGAATTGCGGGCGCGGTGATGCGATCTGGTCGGGGTCTGGCTCCGACGGTTTCGTCATGATGATGCGCCTGATGAATGTGAAATTTGCAGCCTGACGGCTGGTGATGCGTTGCGGCTGAAACAAGCCGCGAAAAGAGGAACGAAAACACCATGAACATTCACGAATACCAAGCCAAACAGCTGCTGAAAGGCTTTGGTGCGCCGGTTGCTGAGGGCGTACCGATCTTGTCTGCAGACGATGTTGAAGGTGCGATCGAGGCGCTGCCAGGACCGCTTTATGTAGTGAAATCGCAGATCCATGCCGGTGGGCGCGGCAAAGGCAAATTTAAGGAGTTGGCGGAAGACGCTAAGGGCGGCGTGCGTTTGGCGTTCTCGCCGGATGAAGTGCGCTCCCACGTCTCCGAGATGTTTGGCAACACGCTGGTGACCAAGCAGACCGGTCCGGAAGGCAAGCAGGTCAACCGTCTCTATCTGGAAGACGGGGCGGACATCGAGACAGAGCTTTATTGTTCGATCCTCGTCAACCGCGAAACGGGCAAGGTCTCCTTCGTGGCGTCCACCGAAGGCGGCATGGACATTGAAGCTGTTGCCGAAGAGACACCGGAGAAAATCCACACGATTGATATCGATGTGGCTGATGGTGTCACCGACGAGAAAGCGGCGGCGCTTGTCTCCGCTTTTGAGCTGACAGGCACAGCGGCTGAAGAAGGCCCCGGCCTCTTCCGCACACTCTATAAAGCGTTCACCGAAACGGACATGAGCCTGCTTGAGGTCAATCCGCTGATTGTGATGAAAGACGGGCATTTGCGCGTTTTGGACGCCAAAGTGTCCTTCGATGGCAATGCGGAGTTCCGCCACGCGGATTTGCAGGAATTGCGCGACCTCACCGAGGAAGATGCCAAAGAGATCGAAGCTTCCAAATATGATCTCGCTTATGTGGCGCTGGACGGTGATATCGGCTGCATGGTGAACGGTGCCGGCCTTGCCATGGCAACCATGGACATCATCAAGCTTTACGGAGCCGAGCCTGCAAACTTCCTCGACGTGGGTGGCGGTGCCACCACTGAGAAAGTTACGGCAGCCTTCAAGATCATCACGGGTGATCCGAAGGTGAAGGGCATTTTGGTCAACATCTTCGGCGGCATCATGCGGTGCGATGTGATTGCCGAAGGCGTTGTGACGGCCGTGAAAGAAGTGGGACTTCAGGTCCCGCTCGTGGTGCGCTTGGAAGGTACTAAGGTTGAGGAAGGCAAAGCGATCCTGAACAACAGTGATGTGGATGTCGTGGCCGCTGATGATCTCGACGATGCAGCCCAAAAGATCGTCAAGGCGGTGAAGCGTTGATGCTTCGATCTAGTCTTGTTGCAGGTGCGTTGGCCAGCGGGCTGATTGTGAGCGCTGGCGTCTTCGCCCAGTCCGCCTCAAACACGACGCTTGGCAATACCGATGCCAATCCTGATCCTGTCTTTGTGTTCAATCGCATCTGCTATTCGCAGGTGCCAAGCGTGCAGGCGATTCGGGATATGTCGGTGAAACTGGCTTGGAAGGTGATACCTGAAGTGCAGTTGTCACGCTTTAAGAGCGTCGATAATCCCACATCTTTGGATGGTTGGGACGTGCAAGTGGGCGAACGTCTGTTTCGTGTCGGCTTGCAGCGGGCGTCACTGACGGACGCTCAAAGGGCGGCCTTTCCGGACTTGAAAAAGGGTGTCTCGACAACTTGCTCCATCGTGCTCGATGACCAGCAAAACGCGTCTGATTTCATGCCCAATATGCAAACACTCGCAGGCAAAGAGCCCGTTTCCAAGGACGTGCCAGAAGGCCTCTTGCGCACCACCACATGGGCAGGCGGAAACGATGTCCTCAAAGTCTTCTTGATCGCCAAGGCCCCGCCAACGGGCAAGGGCGGTCTGCTCAACGTGACCATTCTTCAGTAAAACTGGATCCAAAGGGAGCCACCGAATTTCATGTCCATTTTGATCGACAAGAACACTAAAATCATTGTCCAAGGCCTGACCGGCAAAACCGGGACGTTTCACACCGAACAGGCGCTTGCCTATCACGGCACGCAGATGGTGGCGGGCACGCATCCTAAAAAGGGTGGCGAGACGTGGTCGGCATCCAACGGTGAGGGCGATCTGCCAATCTTCACAACCGTTGCGGACGCTAAGGAAAAAACCGGGGCCAACGCATCGGTGATTTATGTCCCGCCAGCAGGATGCGCCGCAGCCATTGAAGAGGCGATTGATGCTGAAATTCCGTTGATCGTCGCAATCACCGAAGGTGTCCCGGTGCTCGATATGGTGCGGGTGAAGGCCAAATTGGCCAAATCCAAGTCACGTCTCATTGGACCAAACTGCCCCGGCGTTCTCACGCCCGATGAATGCAAGATCGGCATTATGCCCGGCTCCATCTTCAAAAAAGGCAATGTGGGCATCGTCTCGCGCTCCGGTACGCTTACCTATGAGGCGGTGTTTCAGACTTCCAATGTCGGCCTTGGTCAAACGACAGCGGTTGGTATTGGCGGCGACCCTGTGAAAGGCACCGAGTTCATCGACATGCTGGAAATGTTCCTGGCCGATGATGAAACCAAATCGATCATCATGATTGGTGAAATTGGTGGTTCGGCTGAAGAGGACGCCGCGCAGTTTCTTGCAGATGAGGCCAAAAAGGGTCGTTCCAAACCAACCGTCGGGTTTATCGCCGGTCGCACAGCCCCTCCGGGACGGACCATGGGCCATGCAGGCGCTGTGATCTCCGGCGGCAAGGGCGGGGCGGATGACAAGATCGCAGCCATGGAAGCAGCCGGTATTCGCGTTTCTCCATCACCCGCCAAACTGGGCGAGACTCTGATGGCACTGTTGAACGAGTAGGTCCAACATATCGCCCGGCCAAGCTGAGCGATTGGACTATCAAGAGGGAGCCGGAGCTTCGCTTCGGAACACAAGATGGCACGTAACGAAGCGAATGAAGCGTTTGCGAACTCGTCGTTTTTGTATGGCGGCAATGCCGGCTACATTGAAGAGCTTTACGCGCAGTACCGGGACGATGCGTCTTCTGTTCACCCTGATTGGCAGACGTTCTTCGATGATCTGGGCGATGATGCCGCTGATGTCATCAAGAACGCCAAAGGCGCTTCGTGGAAAAAGTCTCATTGGCCGATCCATGCCAATGGCGAGCTGACCTCCGCTCTTGACGGTCATTGGGCCGATGATGAGGTGATCAGCGAAGCGAAAGTGGCGGCGGCCATTTCGGAAAAAAGCCCGGACAAGGCCACCGACGTTCTGCAGGCGACGCGCGATTCCATTCGTGCGATCATGATGGTGCGGGCCTACCGCATGCGCGGCCATTTGCACGCCAACCTTGATCCGTTGGGATTGGCCGACAAAAAGAACGACCACAACGAATTGCACCCGTCCGCCTATGGTTTCACTGAGGCGGACTATGACCGCAAAATCTTCATCGACCACGTTTTGGGTTTGGAGTACGCAACCATCCCACAAATGCTGGAGATTTTGAAACGGACCTATTGTTCGACACTGGGCGTTGAGTTCATGCACATTTCCAATCCGGCTGAGAAGAGCTGGATTCAGGAGCGCATCGAAGGGCCTGATAAAGAAATCTCCTTCACCGACAACGGCAAGTTGGCGATTCTCAACAAGCTGGTGGAGGCGGAGGGTTTTGAGAGATTTCTCGACGTCAAATACAAAGGCACGAAGCGTTTTGGCCTTGATGGCGGTGAATCGCTTATCCCGGCGCTGGAACAGATCATTAAGCGTGGCGGGCAATTGGGGCTGCAGGAAATCGTTCTCGGCATGGCTCACCGTGGCCGCTTGAATGTGCTGACCAATGTGATGTCAAAGCCGTTCAAAGCGGTGTTTCACGAGTTTAAGGGCGGGTCGTTCAAGCCGGACGAGGTCGAAGGTTCTGGCGATGTGAAATACCATCTTGGCGCATCTTCTGACCGGGAGTTTGATGGCAACAAAGTGCACTTGTCGCTGACGGCCAACCCATCGCATTTGGAAATCGTGAACCCGGTTGTGCTGGGTAAAGTGCGGGCCAAGCAGGACCAGTTGGTGCCTAAGCGGGAAGATGGCACTCGGGATCGTTCCTGCGTGTTGCCCTTGTTGCTGCATGGTGATGCTGCTTTTGCCGGGCAAGGCGTCGTGGCGGAGTGTTTCGGTCTTTCCGGTTTGAAAGGCCATATCACCGGTGGTTCGATCCACGTGATTATCAACAACCAGATCGGCTTTACGACCAATCCGCGTTTTTCCCGGTCATCGCCCTATCCGTCGGACGTGGCCAAGATGATCGAAGCGCCCATTTTGCACGTGAATGGGGATGATCCGGAGGCTGTGGTCTATGCGGCCAAGATCGCCATTGAGTTCCGCCAAACATTCGGCAAGCCGGTTGTCATTGACATGTTCTGCTATCGCCGCTTTGGCCACAATGAGGGCGATGAGCCAGCGTTTACGCAACCGATCATGTACCGCAAGATCAAAAGCCACGACACGACGCTATCGATTTATGCCCGCAAGTTGAAGCGCGAGGGTCTGATCAATGATGATAGCGCATCCGAACAAAAAGCAGCCTTCCGTGAGCGGTTGGATGAAGAGTTTGAGATCGCTGAAGGCTTCAAACCTAACAAGGCCGACTGGCTGGACGGTGCCTGGTCGGGTCTGAAAGTCGCGGGCGCCGCGGATGATCCGCGCCGGGGCAGCACGGGTGTGGATATGGAGACGCTCAAGGAACTGGGCGGCAAAATCACCACCATCCCAGAGGGTTTCAACGCCCACCGCACTATCAAGCGGTTTATGGAAAACCGCGCCAAAATGATGGAAACGGGCGAAGGTCTGGACTGGGCAACCGGCGAAGCCATGGCCTTTGGCACGTTGCAGATGGAGGGCAATAAAATCCGTCTGTCGGGTCAGGATTGCGAACGCGGCACGTTCTCTCAGCGCCATTCGGTTTTGTACGATCAGGACACCGAAAACCGCTATATTCCCCTGGATAACATTGGCAATGGTGCTGCCGGATATGAGGTCATCAACTCCATGCTCTCGGAAGAGGCGGTGTTGGGATATGAGTACGGCTATTCTCTGGCTGAGCCCAACGGGCTGACGATTTGGGAAGCGCAGTTTGGTGATTTCGTCAACGGAGCTCAGGTCGTCATCGACCAGTTCATCTCCTCGGGCGAACGCAAATGGCTGCGCATGTGCGGTCTCGTGATGCTGCTGCCCCACGGCTATGAGGGTCAAGGGCCGGAGCACTCTTCCGCGCGGCTGGAGCGGTTTTTGCAATCGTGTGCGGAAGACAATATGCAGGTCGCGAATTGCACGACACCTGCGAACTATTTTCACATTCTGCGTCGTCAGATGAAGCGCGACTTCCGCAAGCCGCTCATCATGATGACGCCAAAAAGTCTGTTGCGGCACAAGCGGGCGGTGTCCCGTCTGGATGAGCTGGGGCCGGATACGACGTTCCACCGCCTGCTGTGGGACGATGCGGAGATGCTCAAGGATCAAGAGATCAAGCTGGTGCCTGATAAGAAGATCCGCCGCGTCGTGTTGTGCAGTGGTAAGGTCTATTACGATCTCTATGAGGACCGCGAGAAGCGCGGTGTTGATGATGTCTATCTGCTGCGGGTGGAACAGCTTTATCCGTTCCCGGCCAAGGCGCTGATCACAGAGCTGTCGCGCTTCAAAAACGCGGAAATCGTCTGGTGTCAGGAAGAACCCAAGAACATGGGTTCATGGGGCTTTATCGAACCGTATTTGGAATGGGTTCTGAACCACATTGGCGCAAAGCATCAGCGGGCACGCTATTGTGGTCGGTCGGCTGCGGCGTCTCCCGCTACGGGTCAGATGTCCCGTCACCTGGCGCAATTGAACGCATTTTTGGAAGAGGCGCTCGGCGCATAGGGCGCAGGCGTATCGAACAGTTTTTGCCGGTCTCAGAGTTGCGATCCGGCTTAAGAGGGAAACATCATGGCGACTGAAATTCGCGTACCGGTCCTTGGGGAATCTGTAACCGAAGCCACCATCGGCAAATGGCTGAAACAGCCTGGCGAGGCTGTGAAGGCTGACGAGCCGTTGGTGGAGTTGGAAACCGACAAGGTGAGCATGGAAGTACCGGCCCCTGCGGACGGTGTTTTGGAAAGCATCGTTGCTCAAGAAGGGGACACGGTGGAGGTCGCTGCGCTGTTGGCGTCGTTTGCGGAAGGCGGAAGCGGAACAGTCGCACCTGCTCCAGCAGTTGCGCCTACCGCAACGCCCGCTCCAGCAACTGCATTGAGCGCGCCTGCGACAGACGGCAAATTGATTGATGTTATCGCGCCCAGTGCCGGTGAATCCGTGACCGAGGCCGAAGTTGGTACTTGGCATGTCAGCGTTGGTGCAACCGTGGCGGTGGACGATCCTTTGGTGGAATTGGAAACTGACAAGGCCGCCATGGACGTGCCTGCATTGGAAGGTGGAACGCTGGCCGAAGTGCTGGCGGAGACCGGTACAGTGATCAAGCCTGGCGATGTGATCGCCCGCATTCAGGTGGGGGGTGCAGCCGGTGCTGCTCCCGTTGCAACGCCTGCTGCACCTGCCGTGAGCGCTCCAGCCGCCGATGGTGCTACCGACATGGCGCCATCCCCTGCTGCGGCCAAATTGATGGCGGAAAACAATTTGAGCGGTGGTCAGGTTGCAGGGTCAGGCCGTCGCGGACAGGTATTGAAGGGGGACGTGATCAGCGCCTTGGAAAAAGGCACCACCGCCGCGCCCGCGCCTGCGGCTTCCGTCCCACGCACACCTGCGGCTGCCGAGGATGAAGTGCGCGAAGAACGGGTGCGCATGACGCGCCTGCGCCAAACCATCGCCCGTCGTCTCAAGGATGCGCAAAACACGGCCGCCATGCTCACCACGTTTAACGAGGTGGACATGGGCCCGGTTATGGACCTGCGCAAACAGTACAAAGATCTGTTTGAGAAAAAGCACGGCGTGAAGCTTGGCTTTATGGGCTTTTTTGCCAAGGCGGTTTGCCACGCACTGAAAGAGATTCCAGCCGTCAATGCCGAGATCGATGGCACGGATATCGTGTTCAAGAATTACGCTCACATCGGTGTGGCCGTGGGCACGGATAAGGGTCTTGTCGTTCCGGTTGTGCGCGATGCCGACCAAATGTCGATTGCTGAAATCGAGCAGGAAATCGGTCGCCTTGGCCGCGCGGCCCGCGACGGAAAGCTTGGCATGGCGGATATGCAAGGCGGCACGTTCACGATCTCCAACGGGGGTGTTTACGGCTCACTTATGTCCACACCGATCTTGAACGCGCCGCAGTCCGGAATTTTGGGGATGCACAAAATCGAAGAGCGCCCCGTCGTTCGAAGTGGCCAGGTGACAACCGCGATGATGATGTATCTCGCACTTTCCTACGATCACCGCATTGTGGACGGCAAAGAAGCCGTGACGTTCCTCGTGCGCGTCAAAGAAAGTCTGGAAGATCCGCAGCGGCTGGTGCTGGACCTCTAGGGCTTGTATCGGGCTCATTCACCTCCTCACGGAAAGTCTTGTCTATGACGCCTGAGCTTAGCTATTTGGTGTGGTCTGTCGTGTTGCTAATCCTGCATATTTTTTTGCAGGCCGGCCTAAAGTCGGCCAATCTGGACCTGGCCTATTTGGCCGGTCCGCAGGATGCCAATGAACCGATCACAAACCCATTGGCACTGCGGGTGCGCAAAGCGCTGGTGAATTTTCTCGAGACTTGGCCAGCTTTTGCTGTTTTGGCGCTTTTGCTGGCGGTAACCGAGATCAGCACGTCTATGACGGTTACCGGAGCCGCGCTCTATTTTTGGGGCCGTGTCGCTTACATCCCCGCATATGCGTCTGGCATTCCGGGTATCAGGACTCTGGCTTGGGGCGTTTCTGTGATTGGTCTTGTCGCTATGCTTTATCCACTTTTGGGAGCCTCTTTTACATGAGTGCCATCTATCTCATCACCGGCGGTAGCCGTGGCATTGGCGCAGCCGTCGCAAAACTGGCTGGCGCACAGGGTGCGAAAGTCTGCGTCAACTACGTTGCCAACGGGGATGCAGCAGCAGAAGTCGTCGAAGCCGTAAAGGCCACCGGTGGCGATGCGATTGCCGTCCAAGGCGATATGGCTGTCGAGGCCGACGTGGTTGCTTTGTTTGATGCATGCGAAGCGCAATTGGGACCGGCTACCGTGTTGGTCAATAATGCTGGCGTGCTCGATTTGGAGGGCCGGTTGGAAGACTTTGGCGCAGATCGAATTGCCCGTATCATTGATGTAAATGTTACCGGCGCCATCATCTGTGCACGTGAAGCCGTGCGGCGCATGTCCACCAAGAACGGTGGGTCCGGTGGTTCAGTCGTCAATATTTCGTCGATGGCTGCGCTTTTGGGCGGCCCTTCCACCTATGTGGATTATGCCGCATCAAAAGGGGCGATCGACACCTTGACCGTAGGGCTTTCGCGGGAAGTCGCGTTGGAGGGTATCCGGGTCAACGGTGTGCGTCCGGGCATTATCGATACGGACATTCATGCGGCAGGGGGCAATCCGGACCGCGCTGAGAAACTGGCGCACACAGTACCGATGGGGCGTGCTGGTACAGCCGAAGAGGTTGCTGAAGCCATCGTTTGGCTCGCCTCCGATAAAGCGTCTTATGTTACCGGTTCTACGATCAACGTGTCGGGCGGCCGCTAGAGCCCCATAGAAAGTTTAAGAGGGAAGAACACCATGGCTGAACAATTCGATGTTGCCGTCATCGGCTCCGGCCCCGGCGGTTACGTGTGCGCCATCAAGGCGGCCCAACTGGGTCTTACGGTGGCAATTGTTGAAAAAATGCCAACCCTTGGCGGCACGTGCCTCAATATCGGGTGCATTCCATCCAAAGCCCTGCTGCACGCTTCCGAGATGTTCCACGAAGCCGAACACGGTTTTGATGCGCTGGGCATTCAAACGGGCAAGGTGAAGCTCGATCTCAAAAAAATGATGGCTCACAAGGACGACACGGTGAAGGCCAACGTGGATGGCGTCGCCTATTTGATGAAGAAGAACAAAGTCACCGTATTTCACGGTGTGGGCAGTTTTGCGGATGCCAACACCGTGGTGGTGACGGCAGATGATGGCGGCGAAACAAAAGTGAGTGCCAACAACATCGTCATTGCAACGGGTTCAGATGTGGCTGGCATCCCCGGCGTTGATGTAACGTTTGATGACAAAACCATTGTTTCCTCCACTGAGGCGTTGTCTTTAAGTGCGGTTCCCAAAACCATGGTGATCGTGGGCGGTGGTGTTATCGGGCTGGAGCTTGGTTCCGTTTGGTCGCGTCTGGGGGCGCAGGTCACGGTGGTGGAATATCTTGGGACCATTCTTGGCGGGATGGATACCGGTGTGTCGAAACAGTTTGAACGGATTTTGAAGAAGCAGGGGTTTGCCTTTCATCTCAACTCCAAAGTCACTGGTGTCGCTAAAAAGGGCAAAAAAGGGCTGGTCACTTTTGAACCCGTCAAGGGAGGCGACGCACGGACGTTGGAGGCCGATGTCGTTCTGGTGGCCACGGGCCGTCGCCCCTATGCGGACGGTTTGGGGTTGGAAGCTCTGGGCATTGAGACGGAACGAGGCCGCATCAAAACAGATGCTCATTGGCGCAGCAGCATTCCGAACGTTTATGCCATCGGGGACGTCTCTGATGGCCCCATGCTGGCCCACAAAGCCGAAGATGAGGGGGTTGCTGTGGCCGAGACCATCGCCGGGCAGCACGGGCATGTGAATTACAACGTCATCCCCGGTGTCGTTTATACCATGCCGGAAGTGGCCAGCGTCGGCGCAACGGAAGAGCAATTGAAAGCTGACGGCGTCGCTTATGTCAGCGGGCAATTTCCGTTTACGGCCAACGGGCGTGCCCGCGCCATGAATGCCACCGAAGGCTTTGTGAAATTTTTAGCCGACGCAAAAACCGACAAAGTGCTGGGTGTCCACATCGTTGGTTTTGGGGCCGGTGACATGATCCACGAAGCGGCGGTGCTGATGGAATTTGGTGGATCGTCCGAAGATCTGGCACGCACCTGCCACGCTCACCCCACGCTGTCAGAAGCGGTTAAAGAGGCAGCGTTGGCAACTTTCTCCAAGCCCTTGCACATGTAAAAGGCCAATAAATCCGGCCATAAAAAAACCCGGCAGCGCCGGGTTTTTCATTTCGGGCAGATTCAACTGACTGGTAAATCAGTCAGCCACTTTCTCGTCGATTGACTCCGGCTTTTTGACCGTTTCGGTGGCTTCAAAAGCGGGCTTTTCAGCTGGATCGAAAGTCGACATGGCCTGCTCTTCAACCTGTGGTGCTGATGCGGTCACGGCTGGTGTTTTGTGTTCGGCCATCTTGCCAAATCCGCAAGCCATGGCCGGAGCGACGGCAAAGGCTGAGATGAGCAGTGTTGCTGCAAGCGTTTTCATGGACGTCTCCTGTGGGGTGTTGAGAGGCAATAGTGAAGGCTAACAGAGATTATCTGCGTGTCAAAACGGGACAGTGTGGCAGACCAACGCAGGCAGGCGTTGCGTTTAGTATCCGCACGTTTCATCCGCAGCGCGTTCCGCATTCATGTAACAGCGGTTGCGCGAGGAGCAGAAACGGCGGTCGATTTTTGAGTAGGTCATGATACCGGAACTAATCTGACCATTGGCCTTGCGACGGCAGCGCAGAAAGATTTCCACGATCAAACCCTTATCTGTCGTCATTTCCACTAAGGCTTTTGGATCGGTAAAACCGGGATAAAGCGAGAAGTTTGCTGCCATTGCAGGGGTGGTGCCGGCGAAAAGGGCGATGGTGAGAAGTGTTTTGCGCATGGTTGTGTCTCCAAGTGCACATCAGGGTGCGTTGGAAACAGGGCAGCAAATGCTGTGCCATCAGTTTTGGCACCCACCGTTTCATTTTGAAACATATGGGCCTTCGGGCTAAGGGCGACTGACGGTGTAGCCACGATCCTTCAGCAACTGGACCAGACCTTTTTCGCCCGGCAGGTGCAGAGCACCAACTGCTATAAAAGCACCGCCCGCCGCGATTAAGGGCTCGGACGCGTCCGCCATGCCGATGTTGCGTTTGTCGATGATGATGCGCTGAAAATCGGCATAGCCAGCATCGTTTGGTTTATCTGTGATCCCCTCTGGCCCAAAATGGCGCAACAGAGCCCAGAGCAGACCAAGCTCCTCTCGTTTGTAGAGGACGATCATGGTTTCAAACATGTCTTCGAGGCGTGGACCCAGATCGATGGTTTGTCTGAGCGCCAAGAGCATGCTCTCTTCCGGCAGTTCGGACATGGCCTTGAGCTGACTGTCCAGCGTCTCCAGACCCACAATGGTTTTGTTCGCGCTTTTGGCGTTTTGGCCGAGTGCCATGTCGAGGAAGGGCATGCCAACACGTTTGCGCGCAAACTCGCAGGCAGGCAGGGCCACCGCACCCAATAAAGCCCACGGACGCATCTTGCGGGCAACAGACCAAGGCAGACCGGCCACGTCTTCCACGCGCTTTTGCAATTTAGGCACAAAGACTGGGTCCAGTTTGTCATCGATAGACTGGCCATCCAGATAGGATGTCAGTTGAACGATTGTGAATGCCTTGGCGGCCATTTTTTCCGGCTCAAGAATTTCGGTGATTTCGAGGGCCAAAGTTGCGGCACTCTCAAATGCCACCGTCGCTTTGCCCGTCATCGTGCGCAGTCTTGGGTCCGCCAGGTGCATGGTGCCAAATATGTAGGAAGGGGCTTTTCCGGGCACGTCCACACGCCACAGATTTCCGGTCCCATTGGAAATCTTGTCAGCTTCGGTCTGCAAAAGGGACAAATGATTGTCGGCCAAACCCTCCATGATGTTCTGGCCTGTGCAAGTGACTTCATCCGTTTGGGCCAGCACGGGGTTCTGCCATGGTGAGACGGCCAACAGTGTTGATACCAATACTGTTACGCCCAGCAGGCTCACGACTTGGTGGAGACGGGAAAAGATCATTCAGCGTGAAACTCCAAAGAAACTAAACCATCATCATCAAATGCACGCACAAAGGCGTGGCCATATCCAAACGCAATAGGCCGTGACCCTAGCTGATTCACGCCAACTGAAATTGTATATGTTCCGCCTAACATCTCTTAAATCTCTACAGGAAGTCCTGACACCATACGTTTTCCAACCAAACACGCGAGACATGCCTGTCATCGTCAACCTCCCACATCACAGCCCTCAAATATTGAGTGCATATGGGACTCCGCCCACCCATCCAGGCAACGCGAAAACGATTTTTCTTTTTCCACCTCTCCAAATCCTCTTTGCTTTCCCCCAAAGTTGTATTAAAACGATTTTTAGGATCATGATGGGGGTAAAATAATACATTTTGCAAATGAATGTGATAATAAA
>JBCBYZ010000152.1:0-7024 GCA_039815595.1 Pseudomonadota bacterium
ATGGACCAAACGAGGAAACCACCCGCCTAGCGGCCAGATACCCCTTCAACAAAGTGATCGCAGAACGGGTCAAAGCAATCGGGTTTTTGGAGCCGAACGTCGCCGATGGGATCGTATGGACGGCTCGTACCGGAAAACCATGGCTGTAGCGGAGGCCACGAGCATCCGTTGCCAGTTCAACGTGCCAGCCGCGACCGTTTAGCTCCACGGCCAAGGCTTTCGCAGGAAACATGTGCCCACCGGTGCCGCCAGCGCACAGCAGAGCCGTCTTCGTCATCGTCTTGGGCTCTACCAATTCAGGGATTCCTAGGCTTGGGTCAAGTGACCCGACGCGCCGCGCCGCAACGGGCCATGCACTATATGCACTTTGCGGCTGCGATAAGTTTCAGCCCGCTTGCGCGTCAAGGCCAAAACAAGTCCCATGCCCAGTGCCACCGCAATCAGCGATGAACCGCCATAGGAGATAAACGGCAGTGTCATGCCCTTAGCGGGAACAAGACGCAGGTTCACGCAGATATTGATCAACGCCTGAAACCCAAACAAAAGCACCAACCCGCTCACCGCCAGTTGGATAAACCGGTCGCTCTCGCGCAAAGCGTGAAACAACCCACGCAGGACAATGAACGCGAAAGCCGACACCAGAACCATGGCAAACAAAACGCCATATTCTTCGCTGGCCACCGCAAAAATGAAATCCGTATGGCTGTCAGGCAGTCCGTATTTCACCTGCCCCTCGCCGGGCCCGACGCCCAACCAACCGCCATTGGTAATCGCCTCTACGCCACGTTCCACCTGAAAATTATCGCCTGTGCCGGTGAAGAACCGGTCAATGCGGTTTTGAACGTGGTCAATGAGCAGATAGGCCAAGCCGCCCAAACCAACGCCCAAAGCACCCAATACCGAAATCCATATCCAAGACATGCCCGCCATGAAAAACAGGGCAGACCACACCAGAGCGATCAGCACAGTTTGACCAATGTCGGGCTGGATCACCAACAACGTCGCGCAAATGGCAAACAGGCAAATGGCCAAAAGATTGACGGGAATGTCTGCCCGTTGCGTGCTTTGGGAAAACAACCACGCGGAGATGATCACAAAACCGGGCTTCAAAAACTCCGATGGCTGGACCTGAAAACCGCCGATAGCCAGCCAACGTGTTGCACCCTTGGCCGTGTAGCCGATGAATGGAAGCAGCGCCAAAACGACGATGGAACCGATCAGCAAAAAAAGGGAGGCCCGACGCACCTGCCGAACCGACAAGAACGATGTGGCGATCAAAACCGCTATCGCGGGCAATAAAAAGATCGCGTGGCGCTTCACGAAGTAGAACGTATCTTCGATGTCGAGACGCGCCGTGACGGAGGGGCTGGCGGACAGGGACAGCAAAAAACCGCCCGTCAAAAGCAGCAGCGCCGCCGTCAATAGAAATTTGTCGACCGTCCACCACCAATTGGCGACCGGCCCCCGTTGCGCGCGCGACATCATTTCGAGCTTTATCCCAGCTTTGTAAAACCGTCCAAAGCCGTCACACACGCCCGAAATGCGTCTCCGCGCACCTCAAAATTGGCAAACTGGTCAAAACTGGCAGCCGCCGGAGACAGCAACACGGTTTCGACCTGCCCACTGGCCGCCGCATCGACGACCGCGTGGTTAACAGCTTCTTCCAATGTGCCGGAAATTTCATAAGGAATCGTATCACCCAGTTGCGCCGCAAACGCCCCCGCCGCCTCGCCGATCAAATACGCCTTGGCGATCCGGTCAAACTGCGGTGCAAGCGCTTCAATGCCACCATCTTTTTGCAACCCGCCCGCAATCCAATAGACTTTCTCAAAGCTGGAAAGCGCGGGCGCAACTGCTTCCGCGTTGGTGGCTTTGGAATCGTTGACGAAGAGCACCTGTCCCACCGTTCCCACCTGCTCCATGCGGTGTGCGAGACCGGGGAAGGAAGCGAAACCCGCCACGATCTCTTCCCGCGAAAGGCCGACGGCCTGACAGGCTGCAAAGGCCGCCGCAGCGTTCTGCCCGTTATGCCGCCCGCGCAGAGCGCCCATGGCGCTCATGTCGATGGGACCGTCTTCATCCACAACCAGCCCAGCGTCACCAAACACCATCTCAGCCTCACTGCCAGCAGCAGCGCCGATAGTAATCAAATTGGCTTGCGCATCCGAAAGCCGCTCACAGATCGCCGTGCAATAAACATCATCTATACCCACAACGGCGACATCCGCTTTCGCAACCAAACGCTCCTTGATGGAGGCGTAATTTTCCATCGTGCCGTGGCGCTCCAGATGGTCCGGCGTGATGTTGAGCAGAACACCCACATGGGGCGACAGGCCCGGGGCTAGGTCGATCTGATAGGAAGAGCACTCCACGACATAAACCTGATTTGCCGCCGCCGGACCATCGGAAAACGCATCAAGATCCAACACGGCCCGCCCGATATTGCCCCCCATCTGCACATCGCGCCCGGCCTGATCCAAAACATGTGCAATCAAAGCCGTGGTGGTCGATTTACCGTTGGTGCCCGTGATCGCGATCATGGGTGCTACACGGCCTTTTGCAGCGAGTTCACGCGAAAAAAGTTCGATATCACCGATGATGGGGACGCCGTGGCGATGCGCCATCTCAACCACCCAATGGGGCTTGGGATGGGTGAGCGGCACACCGGGTGCCAGAACGAGCGCTGCAAATCCGGCCCATTCCACATCGCGCAAATTGGCAGTGTTGATGCCCTGCTCTACGGCCAAAGCAACACTCTTGGGATTATCGTCAAAGGCAACAACATCCGCACCACCGGCGACCAGTGCACGGGCGGTGACCAAACCCGAGCCGCCGAGGCCGAACAGGGCAACACGCTGGCCTTGCAGACAGGTAACAGGGATCATGAGACTAGCGTAGCTTCAGGGTCGCCAAGCCGATCAAGGCAAACAGGATCGAGATGATCCAGAAGCGGATCACCACCTGGCTTTCAGTCCAGCCCAACTGTTCAAAATGGTGGTGGATCGGCGCCATCTTAAACACCCGTTTTCCGGTGAGTTTGAATGATCCCACTTGGATGATCACCGAAAGCGCTTCGATCACAAACAGACCCCCGATGATCCCCAAGACTATCTCATGCTTAGCGGCCACCGCGACCGTGCCAAGAAGGCCGCCCAGTGCAAGAGAGCCGGTGTCCCCCATAAAGATCGCCGCCGGTGGCGCGTTAAACCACAAGAAGCCAAGACCCGCGCCGATCACTGCGCCGCACACGATGGCCAGTTCGCCCGTGCCCAGCACAAAATGTATTTGTAGATAGTCTGCAAAAACCTTGTTGCCCGCCAAGTATGCGATAACCCCAAACGAGGCAGCGGCAATCATCACCGGCACAATTGCCAAACCGTCCAGACCGTCCGTCAAATTGACTGCGTTACCAGCCGCAACAACCACAAACGCGCCAAAAACGATGAAGAACAGACCCAAATCCAGCATCAGGTTTTTGAAAAACGGGAAGGTGAGCACCGTCGCCATGTCTTTGCCCGCCGCGCTGGTGGAGTGCGCCCCGTAGGCCATGATCAAATAGCAGGCAAAACCGGCAATTATGAACTCAAACAACAGCCGCATCCGGCCCGAAAAGCCTTTGTCCGACGACTTGGTGACCTTGAGGTAATCATCATAAAAACCAATGGCACCGAACCCAACAGTCACCAACAGGATTGCCCAAACAAACACACTGCTTAGATCGGCCCAAAGCAGCGTGGACCCCAATATCCCCACCAGGATCATCAATCCCCCCATGGTGGGCGTACCGGCCTTTTTGAAGTGCGTCGCGGGACCGTCAGCACGGATGGGCTGGCCCTTTTTCTGACGAATGCGCAAATTGCGGATGATGGCAGGACCAAACAAAAACACGATCAGTGCAGATGTGATCAGCGCCCCGCCGGTACGAAAAGTGATGTAGCGAAACACATTGAGCAGCGGAAACTGCCCGCCAAATTCCGAAAGCAATTGCAGCATGAAATCCCTTCGCCTGTTCGGTGCCCGCTGTGTGCGCTGAACAGATCCCTCTTTTTAGCGTCGCGCGGTCTTTTGGCCGCTAGCCCGTTCCCCAAAGGCGCATGTCAGGTATCCGGTTCGAAGGGAAAACACAATCAAGACCTTACGCATAGGCAGTCAGCAGATCGTCCACCAGCCCGCCAAAGCGCAAGCCGAGAGAGGCCTTCACCGCGATGACATCACCATCGGAAAGGACATCATGCACAATCGGTATCAGCGAGTTCACATCATCCGCGTGCGAGACGGTCACGCTGCCTTGCAGCGCGTCGCGCAGAGCTTTCATTTCCGGACCGGCCAATAGGACCAGATCGACACCGCTCTCCAACACGTAATCTGCAAGACCGGCATGGAGATTGGAAGATTCAGTTCCAAGTTCCAGCATGTCGCCCAGCACGGCGATGCGCCTACCCCGCCCCGTCGGTTCCACCGTCGATAGCATGGTCAACATGGCCCGCACACTGGCCGGGTTGGCGTTGTAGCTTTCGTCGATCAACACTGCCTGACCCCCCTTCATGGTGAGGGTGTGCCGTTGCCCGCGCCCTTTGACCGGAGCCAAATGCGCCAAAGCCAACCCGGCCTTGGCAAGGTCAGCCCCAACGAGCGATACAATAGCAAGAACGGCCAGCGCGTTTTGAGCGATGTGACGGCCCGGAGAGCCGATCTTGGCCATCATCTGCGTGCCCAAAACGGTTGCAGTCAGGCAGGAACAATCGGCATGTTCAACCAGCTTGTCGCAATAGATGTCAGCACCATCGCTCTCTCCAAATGTGACGATGCGGCTGATGCCTTTGGCACGGGCAATGTCGCTCAGCATTCCAATCCGCTCATCATCCGCGTTCAGTACGGCAGTGCCGTCCACGTCCAAACCGTCAAAAATTTCTGCCTTCGCATGGGCAATGCCGTCCACACTGTCGAAAGCGCCCAAATGAACCGGAGCCACATTGTTGATCATCGCAACGTGGGGCCGCACCATCTGCACCAACGGGCTGATCTCGTTTGGATGGTTCATCCCGATTTCAAAAATGCCGTATTCCGTGTCTTCCGGCATCCGAGCCAGCGTCAGCGGAACGCCCCAATGATTGTTAAAAGAAGCCACAGACGCGTGTACTGTACCGCAGGCTGAAAGCGCGACGCGCAACGCTTCTTTTGTGGTGGTTTTGCCAACGCTGCCGGTGATCGCGATGATCTGCCCTTTGCAGCGCGCCCGCGCCGCTTTGCCAAGCTTCTCCAGCGCGTTCAGCACATCGTCCACCACCAGTAGCACGCCGTGGTCATCATCCAAGTCTGGCACTTTGGTTTCGGCAACCACACTCACCGAAGCACCGTTGCGCGCGGCGGCCGATACAAAGCTGTGGCCGTCATGCACATCGCCTTTGATCGCAAAATAGGCTTCCCCGGCTGCAATAGACCGGCTGTCGATCGATATGCCTGTCACTCCACCATCAACTGCTCCCACCAAACGCCCGCCGGTGGCCTCGCGCATGGCGGCCAAGGTCCAAACAGGTTGAGTGTCTTTCTTCATCGCGCAGCCAAAGCCTCCCGCACAACAGCGTGGTCGGAAAACGGCAACACCGTTGTTCCAACGATCTGCCCTTCTTCATGACCTTTGCCGGCCACCACCAACGTGTCTCCGCCTTTCAGGTTGTGCACTGCCGCAAAGATCGCTTTGCGACGGTCACCCACCTCCTGTGCCCCCGGCGCGGCGGCTATAATGGCCGCGCGAACCGCAGCCGCCTCTTCCGTTCTTGGGTTGTCGTCCGTCACGATCACATCATCCGCCAAGCGGGTGGCGATCTCACCCATGATCGGGCGTTTGCCGGGATCGCGATCCCCACCGCAACCAAACACGACAGAAAGGCGACCGGTCGTATAAGGGCGCAGCGCGGTCAGAACGCTTTCAAGCGCCTCGGGCTTATGCGCGTAGTCCACATAGACAGGTGCACCCTCTTCCGTTTGCCCGATCTTTTCCAAACGCCCCTTCGCGCCCTTGAGATCGTGGAGAGCAGCAAACACCGCGTCCGCGTCACTGCCAGAGGCAATCGCCATGCCGGCCGCCACCAGTGCATTGGCCAGTTGAAATTCCCCAGCCAAGGGCAGATCAACACGGTATAAACGCCCGTCATGCTGCAGTTCGGCAACCTGTGCCGTGCGGTGTTGTTCCACCCGTTTTAAGCCAATCAGTGTGCCGGTCCGGCCAACGCTTAGTATTGAGAGGCCACGCCTTTTAGCCACATCCAAAACGGCGTCAGAAAAGGCATCATCCGTGAAAATAACTGCCGGTTGGCCCGGGTCGAGAAGCGTATCAAACAGCCGCATCTTGGCCGCCAGATAGTGTTCAACCGTATCATGATAATCGAGATGGTCACGACCCAGATTGGTGAAACCGGCAACCGACAAGCGCACTCCATCCAGTCGCCTTTGTTCCAGTCCATGACTGGAAGCCTCCATGGAACAGTGGGTGACTCCGTCCCCGGCCAAATCGTCCAACAGTGATTGCAACAAAACGGGGTCAGGGGTCGTCAAAGAGCCGTAAGTCTTTTTACCAGGCGCATCCACACCGGTCGTACCGATCATGGCCGCTGCTTCACCGGTGGATGCCCAAATCTGACGCAAAAAGGAAGCGACCGACGTCTTTCCTGCAGTTCCGGTAACAGCAGCCATGACCGGCGGCTGATATGGATAGAATCGAGAGGCTGCTTGGGCCAAAACCTGCCGGGCGTCATCCACCAGCACGACAGGCACCTCGATAGAATTTGGCGTCTCCAGAGGCTGATCGCACAAGACCGCCGCGGCGCCATTGGCCAAGGCGTCAGGCACAAATTTCCGACCATCAGCAGCCGACCCGGACAGAGCGGCAAACACGAAACCGGGTTTCACCTCACGCGAATCGGACGTTAGTCCAGCGATCTCCGGATTGTCGGACAGGTCCATTTGAAACAAGTCATTCAAGCGCATGGGATCACCAATCGCGAAGTGAGCGCCACCAACAAAA
>JBCBYZ010000164.1:0-6026 GCA_039815595.1 Pseudomonadota bacterium
ATCGCCAACACCCGCGCCATCGAGTCGGCAAACAACGTTGTGCCCACGCTGGGCCGGCTCATCTCCATTTCCAACAGCCGAACCGCGCGCAACCAGTCCACGCTCATCCCGATGATGCGTACCATCAAAAGCGACGCGGAACTCAAACACGTGCGCAAGGCGGCCAAACTGTCCGACGATGCCCTCGATGCAGCATTGGCGACCGCCAAAGGAGGCGCGGACGAGGGCCTGATCCTTGCCGCTATGCAAGGCGCTATCTTCGAAGGTGGCGGCGATTATGCAGGCAATGAATTCATCATCGGCTCGGGCGATGACGCCTTGTTATGCCGCTATAAATCCGGGCGGCGCAAACTGTCCAAAAACGATCAACTGACCTTGGAGTGGTCCGGCGCATTCGCCCACTACCACGCCCCCATGATGGCAACTCTGGTGGTTGGCAAAGAACGCCCGGAACACGCGGCCTATTTTGAAGCCGCGCTTGCAGCCCTCACCGCGGTGGAAGACGCAATGGTGGCGGGCAACACGTTTGGCGATGTGTTCGATGCTCATGCGAAGGCCATGGACGCCCACAACCTCTCCCGCCACCGCCTGAACGCCTGTGGTTACAGCGTAGGAGCGGTCTTCTCACCCTGCTGGATGGACAAACCCATGTTTTACGCGGGAAACGAGCACGTTATCGTGCCCAACATGACGCTGTTCGCCCATATGATCATCATGGACAGTGACACGGAAACAGCGATGACCCTGGGCCAAACCTACATCACCGGCGAAAAGAAACCCAAAGGCCTGTCCCGCCACCCGATGCAGATGCTCAAGGTCTAAGCTTGGATCAATGCAGGCGTTAAGCAAAGTGATCAGGTGAAATCCGACGTTGAAAATCACATTGGGATTTGAGGGCCGCGAGCAGTCGATAATTGATATGTTCGCCGAAAGTTTCACCACTGGCGAAGGGACTGACGAAGGAAAGCTGATTGGCGGTCTGGTTCGCGATCTCCTTTCGCAAACGCCAACGACTGATATCCGCGTGTTCTGCGCCGAGGCCGAAGGTCGAATAATCGGTACCGCCGTCTTTACACGCCTGACCTACGCAGAAGACCCACAATCCGTGTTCTTGCTGTCCCCCATGGCAGTGACACCAGATCGGCAAAGGAAAGGTGTTGGCGAAACACTCCTGACAGAGGCGCTCAAAGACCTCCGTCGCGAAGGTGCGCAGGTCGCCATCACTTACGGCGATCCGAACTACTATAAACGGGTCGGTTTCCTGCCCATGACAGAAGAGCAAGCGCGTGCGCCGCTGCCACTCAGCCAGTCCCATGGATGGATAGGACAATCGTTAGAAGATGGCTCCGCACCGCTGCTGAGGGGCCCATCGACCTGCGTCTCCGCACTGAAAAGAGCCGACATTTGGTAGTGCGAACGGTGGCACACACTTAAAGCCCAGATTATTACCGCATTCGTCACAAACCCTGTGCGAAAATGAAACCATGGTGACAATTGGCTTTTGCGAATCCAGCGAGGCGTTGCTATAGCGCCCGCATGGGTGCGCAAGGCACAGATTTTCCCCAGCAGGGTCCTCGGCATGAAGCTCTTTTCTGGAAACGCCAATAAGAGCTTGGCGGAAGCCGTTGCCGCATATTTGCAGATGCCTTTGGGCAAGTGCGTGGTGCGCCGCTTTGCCGACCAAGAAATCTTTGTCGAGATCAATGAAAACGTGCGCGGCGAAGATGTGTTCGTCCTGCAATCCACGTCCTACCCTGCCAACGACAATCTGATGGAACTGTTGATCATGATCGATGCCGTGCGTCGCTCGTCAGCCAAGCGTATCACCGCCGTTCTGCCTTACTTTGGCTATGCCCGACAGGACCGGAAACCCGGCCCGCGTACGCCAATTTCCGCTAAATTGGTCGCCAATATGATCACTGAGGCGGGTGCAGACCGCGTGTTGACGTTGGACCTCCATGCCGGACAGATTCAGGGCTTCTTTGATATTCCGACCGACAACCTGTTTGCCGTGCCGGTCATGAGCCGCGATCTAAAAGCGCATTATGATATCGACAATCTCATGGTCGTCTCACCCGACGTTGGAGGCGTGGTGCGCGCCCGCGCGCTCGCCAGCCGTGTCAATGCACCCTTGGCCATCGTCGACAAACGCCGTGACAAACCCGGCGAATCCGAGGTGATGAACGTGATCGGCGATGTGTCCGGGCGCGATTGCATCTTGATCGACGACATCATCGATTCTGGTGGCACCCTGTGCAATGCCGCAGAAGCCCTGCTGGCCAATGGCGCAACAAGCGTCACCGCCTATATTTCCCATGGCGTGCTTTCAGGCGGCGCGGTGGCCCGTATCAGTGCTTCCAAACTGAAAGAGCTGGTGATCACATCATCCATCGAAGCGACGGCTGCGGTGGATGCGGCGCACAACATCCGTGTGATCTCCATCGCCGACCTGATCGGCGAGGCCATCAACCGCACCGCCCTTGAACAATCGGTCTCCAGCCTGTTCGACTGATCGTTTGCGCAATCGCGCGCCTTCATTGCTTACAGCAGTTTGTTGACACCAAACCGGCTGCGCGCAACGCTGGTGGCATGGCCCGCTTCGCCAGCATAAGGCAGCACCGCGTTCATGGGAAAACCAATCGAACAAGCGCGACCGTTGCCGTTTCAAAATTTCAAAAATTTCAGGCGCCGGCCCGCAACACCACGAAACCTGTTTCAAGCCGCCGTGGCCGCCCGGTTTGAAGAGGTCCATGGTGATCGAACGAAGAGAGCCGTTTTCAAGTATGGCAAGCGCTGGCTAATACGCGTTCCCGTAGAAATTGCTCGCGGTCTTTGGCGGCACTCCGCAAAAACCCGACAAACCTATGGCAGAAGCGTCCCGCACCAATTTTGGGATCTGTGCCGCCTCTATGTGAGCCAAGGCATTCCCGTCCAAGACTATTATTCAGGCGGCCTCGCCACCTTGTCGAAACAGCAACTAGAACAGTTCGTACCGTTCTGGATGTATCGCGATGCAGTCCTTTTCTGCATGCCAGTGGAACAAACGCATGAAGACGTGGTGCGGATCAATTCAAAGTCAAAGCTCGCGGCGCAAGTGAAGGCCGAGGGGTACTCCGCACCAAAGACACTGGCACTTTTTGATCCCGCTGATGATGAAGACCAACCACCCATTCAAAGAAGTTTCTTTGCCAAGCCGGACCTTGGAGGAATGGGAATTCATGCCCAGCGCTGGTTGTTACGGGATCTTGTGTTCTTTCAAGAGGAAGACAATCTGGCAATCCCAGAGAACGAGATTTCAAGCCATCTGAAAGAGAAGTGCCGCAGGATAGGAAAGACTTTGCTTGTTCAGGAGCTGATGGAAAACAGCACAACCATGCGGGCATGGGCAGGCAATACCTTGGCCACCGCGCGCATAGACACCTGCCGCACACCTGACGGGGACATCACGATTGGCCGTGCTATTTTGCGTATGCCAAGCGCCACTACGAGCTCCGTCGACAACCTGCACTCCGGCGGCACCGGGTTTCACATTGATCCCATTTCCGGCACGATTGGCATGGGCAATGCGCTCGATGGGTTTGGCCCTGCAGACTATTCGCGCACCTCCCCGGCGACCGGCGAGACGGTAACCGGCCACACTGTCCCGGATTGGGCGGAGATGGTTGCCATGGTGAAACACCTACACGCCAATCTGAGCGACCTGCCCATCATTGGTTGGGATGTCGGTCACACAACGGGCGGGCCAACCGTTGTGGAAGCCAATGTTCCAGCCGGCATAGGGGTGACAGTGCTGTACAAAATGGGTGGGTTTTTCGCCTCACCATTGGGCGAGTGCCTTACAAAATGCATAGAGGCCCGCCTGAAAGAAACCCAACCAAAAGGCTCCCGCCTAATAGTGGGCGCAGAACACGCCAATGATCGTTATAACGGTGAATGAATATCTTTTACGGAATGGCTTAAGACGAAACCACGTCACCACTCAAACTGCAGCGTCATACACTCTGGAAGTCATTGGGCATCAGCGAAGGGCAAGTCTATGAATCGACATGAAAGTATGGGCAGCGCCGATGATAAACAACAGGCCAACCCGACTTCCAACGAACCAATGGTCCCGTTCAAAACCCTCGGCCAAAGCCGCCCGCTACCTTTCCAGAACTTCAGAAACTATAGAAAACTACCGATCACCGACCGCAACCTGTTTATGGCAGCCGTGGCTGCTTATTATCATGGCTCTATCGCCAAAGGCAGGCCATGGCGCACGGCATTGAAGTACGGCAAGCGCTGGTTGTTTCGGGTGCCACGCGAGATCGCATACATGGTTTGGCACCATTCAGGCCAAACGCGGAAGCTATACGGCAAGACGGTCCTACAGCAACTCGCGGAGATTTTACGTCTCTACATTCGCAATGGAATTGGCGCGGATGAGTATTATCAGGGCGGCTTAGCCAGCGTCGGGCGGGCCGAACACGATCTCATGGTGCCCTATTGGATGTACCGTGACGCGCTATACTTTTCCATGAAAGTGGACCGGTCCCACAAAACTGTTCAGCGCATCTGCTCGAAATCCGGGCTGACAGAAATGGTGCGGGACGCAGGTTTTAACGCTCCCAAAACACTGGCTTTGATTGACCCTAACGCACCCAACGAGGACACGCAGTTTCCAGCGATTGAGCAGAGCTTTTTTGTAAAACCCGACAGGGGCAGTCAAGGGAGACATGCGGAACGGTGGGTACTCCGGCAGGATGGGTTCTTTTTGGCCAACCGGAACCTGACCGTACCCAAGGACGATATCGTCGATCATCTCATGGCCAAGGCGCAGGCAATCGGATTACCTCTGGTGGTGCAGGAACTGGTTGAAAACAAAGACGCGATGAAGAAGTGGGCGGGCAATGCGCTTTCAACCGCCCGCATCATCACGTCGTTGCCACCGGGCCAAACGGCAAAACTGGGTCCGGCCATGGTGCGCATACCCGCCGGTAAAGAGTCGTCCGTTGATAATATCGCCCACGGCGGCATGGGGTTTCATGTGGATGCGCACTCCGGCGTATTGGCGCTCGGTTATTCGGAGGCCGGTTTTGGACCAGCCGATTTTTCACGCCATTCCGCTGTCACAGGCGCTGAAATGACGGGATCAATCGTCCCCGGTTGGCACCAGGCAACGAAGATGGTGACGAAGCTCCACGAGACCCTGACCGACCTCCCCGTGATCGGATGGGATGTGGGCTTCTCTGAAAAGGGCCCCACGGTGATCGAAGCCAACATGCCCACAGGCATCAACCCGCCAGATCAGGTCAAACTGGGTGGGTTCTTCACCTGGACAGTCGCGTCGTGCATGGTCGAGCACATCGCGATACGGCTGAAGGAAACTCAACCGAAAGGCTCGCGCTTTTTGGTCGGGGCGGAATGTCCACCACTTTTGGAAATTGACAGACCCGCCGCTCCGGGTTCAAACACCGCGCGGTAACGATTGGGTTTAGCCATCGGACAAAACATGTGCTCCATTCCGCATGCAATCAGCGCCCATCGTTCCATGCGACGAGGCAACCATGTCCGCGCTTAGAACACTGTACAGCGTGGCCCCAATTCGTCAGGCCCGGCCCTTGCCGTTTCAAGTCTTTCAGAATTTCAGGACGCTGCCTCCATCAAATCGCAATTACCTGCTCGCGGCGGTTGCCGCCCACCACAATGCGATCCATGCACACACTTGGTGGGGTCCAACGTTCAAACTCACCAAGCGCTGGTTTTACCGCGTCCCCAAAGAAATTGTGCAGATGCTATGGCTGTACGCGCGCAAAGCGCGAGCCGTATATGGAAAGAGCATAACAGCCCAATTTTTTGATATTGTCCGCCTGTACCTGCGCAACGGGGTGGCCGCAGACGACTACTACCTCGGCGGTCTGGCCGGTCTCAATCGCTCTGAGCAAGACCAGATGGTGCCATATTGGATATTCCGCGACGCAAACATGTTTTGTCTGAGCGTCGACAAAACGCACGAATCCATTGAACAAATTTGCTCCAAGCACAAA
>JBCBYZ010000106.1:0-12057 GCA_039815595.1 Pseudomonadota bacterium
ATCGTGGCTTGGAGGGTCATGACAAGGCCTTGGTATGATATTGTTTGGAATGTGGGTGCGGAGCCGGTGCATCCGTCATGGGCGTCCTTATACAAGCGCTTTGCGATCAGGCAATGCCGGGCTGGCATTCGAAGGAGGGTCGCGAAAGTGTGGCAAGCATGGCCCCTGGAACAGCACTTATCTGTTCTGTTTTGACGTGGCACAACCACAGGGTTAAGCGGTGACACCCAATTCTTTGTGCGATGCACCTTTCATGACAGAACCTCTCCACCGCATGCCCCAGCCCAGAAACCCGCTCAAACGATCCTCAAAGGATCGCGAGCAGGCAAAGAGTGTGCCGGATACGCCGCAAACCCGCTCGCCAGCATACCGGCTGGCTTTTGATGATCCCGATTTCCTGTGCCGCCCTGAAACACGGCCCATCCGCTTGCAACTGGAACTGTTGAAGCCCGAAATGATGCTGGAAGAGGCGGGCATTGTTTCCACCACGGTTTTGTTTGGCGGCGCGCGGATCGCGGAACCGGGCACAGAGCCGTGGGCGGCGAAAAACGAAACTCAGTTGGCCAGTCTGAAAAAGAGCGCAAAATACTACGACGAAGCCCGCCGCTATGCGCAGTTGGCCTCGGAGGCTTCGAAGAAAACCGACTTCAGCGAATATGTTGTGGTCACCGGCGGCGGCCCCGGTGTGATGGAAGCGGGCAGTCGTGGCGCGCTGGACGTGGGCGCACCAAACATTGGCCTCAACATCGTCTTGCCCCACGAGCAGGCACCCAATGAGTGGGTCACGCCGGAATACTCGTTTAACTTCCACTATTTCGCGATCCGCAAGATGCACTTTCTCATGCGGGCAAGTTCTGTGGCCGTATTTCCCGGCGGTTTTGGAACTCTCGACGAGTTTTTTGAAACGCTGACGCTGATTCAGACCGGCCGCATGGAACGAGTGCCGGTCCTGCTGTTCGGCAAGAGTTTTTGGGGTCGCGTCATCAACATAGAGGCGCTGGCCGAAGAGGGCACGATCTCGCCGGACGACTCCGATCTCTTTACCGTTGTAGACACGGCGGAAGAGGGGTGGTCCGTGGTTGAAAAATTCTACGGACTGACACGGTGAGCAACACATCGGCGTCAACACACAACACGGAGGAGATGACCCAAGAGCAGGCGGAGCACGCCCGCCTGAAGGGTCTTGGCCGAAAATTCTTTGCCCACGAGTGGCAATTCGTCATGGGTGTGCCATCGATGAAGTTTTTGCCCGAAGAAGGTCCCGCAGAAATCGCATTTGCTGGTCGTTCCAATGTGGGTAAGTCTTCGCTCATCAACGCGCTGACAAACGCTAAAGGCTTGGCGCGCACCTCCAATACGCCGGGCCGGACGCAGGAACTGAACTTCTTTGTCCCGGTCGCACGGGATGGAGAATGGGGCGCAGACGCACCGCCTTTAGCGCTGGTGGACATGCCCGGATACGGGTTTGCAAAAGCGCCAAAGGCCGCTGTGGACGCTTGGACCCAATTGATCTTTTCCTATCTGCAGGGGCGCACGACCTTGAAACGGGTCTTCGTGCTGATCGACAGCCGCCACGGGATCAAGCCCAGCGATGAAGACGTTTTGAAACTGCTGGACAAAGCGGCGGTGTCTTATCAAATCGTGTTGACCAAGACCGATAAGATCAAACCACCCGCGCTGGTGAAACTGGAGCAGGCAACGCAGGAGCGCATTTCCAAGCGGCCGGCGGCGTTTCCACAACTGGTCTCTACCTCCAGTGAAAAAGGGGCTGGCGTGGATGATCTAAAGGCCGCGATTATGTTTGCAACGGGCATGACGGTTTAGCAAAGTGCGGAGGTTTCGCCCACAAAGCCAATAAGGGTAGCAAGACCCACAGGGGCAATGAGCTTGGGAGGGCTTTCACGATGTCACAACTGGTCTATCCAAAAGCGGCCCGCCGGTTGCGCTTGGGCATGGTGGGCGGCGGGCGCGGCGCACTGGTGGGCGAATGGCACGCCATGGGCATTCGCATGTCCAACCGTTGGGACCTGGTGGCTGGCGCCCTGTCTTCCCGCCCGGACGTGGCCAAAGCATCCGGTGAAGACTGGATGCTGGACCCGCAACGCACCTATACCGATTACCGCGACATGGCGGCCAGGGAAGCCGCGCGAGAGGACGGGATTGACGCGGTGGTGGTCTGCACGCCCAATGGCAGCCATGCGGCCATCGCAAAGGCGTTTCTGGAAGCGGGCATCGATGTGATCTGCGACAAGCCTATGACAGCGTCTATGGAAGATGCGGCTGATCTGGTGCGCGTGGCCCGTAACAGCGGTTTGTTTTTTGGCATCACCTACACCTATTCGTTCCACGCGATGGCGCGGCAGATGAAGGCTATGGTCGCCAAGGGCATGATCGGTAAAGTCCGTCAGGCCCATGTGGAATATGTGCAGGACTGGGCGTCCGGCGCGCAGGAAGTCCAGACTAAGCAATCCGGCTGGCGGCGCGACCCTGCGCAGGCGGGGCGAGGATCTGCCACAGGCGATATCGGCACCCATGCCTTCCATCTGTTGCATTTCGTACTGGATGACTCCGTTCAGCGGGTGAGTGCGCGGTTTCACGTCTGCGGTGGTGCGCCTGCGATGGAAGACACGGCCTTTATGCAGTTGGAAATGGGCTCCGGCGCTCCGGCCACGCTGTGGTGCACACAGGCCGCTCCCGGCAATGCCTGTGGCTTAAGGTTGCGTGTTTACGGCGAAAGCGGCGGTCTCGAATGGGATCAGGAACGGCCCGATGAATTGCGCTTTGCGCCTGTGGGAGAAGCCCCCAGATTGATCACACGGGGTGCGGGTGAGGGCATCCTGCCGGAGGCTGCTAAATCGATCCGCTTGCCCCGCGGTCATGCCGAAGGCGTGCCGGATGCTTGGTGCAATTGCTACACGGAAATGGCTATCGGCGTGACGGCGCGCCGTGAAGGGCATGCGTTGGGACCGGGTGTGATCGACGTACCCGATGTCATGGACGGAGCAAGGGGCGTGTTTTTCGTCGACGCGGCGGCCGACAGCGCCGAGACGGATGGCGCGTGGCAACCCTGCTGGTACGAGGCGTGAAAGCATGAAGCCGCGTTCAAACAGGTTTATTGTGCTGGGCCGAGCGGGCCTTGATCTCTATCCCGATCCCCCCGGCACAAAAATAGAGGATGCGGTGACATTCACCGCCGCGCTCGGCGGGTCATCCGGCAACATCGCTGCCGGTCTCGCCCGCATGGGGAGTTCGGTCTCCCTACTGACCCGCGTTTCGCGCGATGCCGTGGGCCGCTATACACTGGCCGAATGCGCACGCTACGGAATTGATACCGACTATTGTGTGTTCGAGGACAGCGAAGCACGCAACACATTGGCGCTTTCTGAAACCCGCACCGACGACACCCAAACCGTGATCTACCGCAACAACGCGGCAGACTTTGCGTTGACCGAGGATGATGTTGCCAAAGTGGATTGGACCGGCATTGGAGGCCTGATTTTCACGGGCACATCTTTGTCCATGGAGCCTTCGCGATCCGCAACGCTGGCGGCCATCGAAGCGGCAAGAGAGGCTGGCGCGACGGTTCTGTTCGACGTGGACTACCGAGCTTACTCCTGGGCGTCGCTGGAAGAAGCGGCAGCCATTTGCGGAGAAGCTGCCCGTGCCTGTGATATCATTGTGGGCAATGATGATGAGTTCGGGGTCTTGGCCGGGGACTATGATCGAGGGGAGGCCTATGCGTCCAAATTGGCTCAGGATCAAACAAAGACCGCGATCTACAAAATGGGTGCCAAGGGCGCAAAAACATTCACTGTCGGTGAGACACTTAAAACCGGGATTTTTCCCGTCACACCCATAAAACCCACAGGTGCCGGGGACGCGTTCATGGCTGGTCTGGCCAGCGGCTTGGCGCAGTCTCTGCCGCTGAGCGATGCCGTGCTGCGCGGGTCTGCAGCCGCCGCAATTGTGGTCACCCGTGTTGGCTGCGCGCCTGCCATGCCAAGTCAAGCTGAAATTGCTGACATGATGGCCCGAACATCGCTCACCAACGCCTGACAACGAAACACCGGACACCACGAGACGAGAGACCGAACCCATGCATTTTCCGCCCCATGACAACGCCAACAAGCCCATCATTGATGTGGACGATACGCGCGTACCGCTGAACTATTTCAACATCGTCAAACTAAGCGCGGGAGATGCGTTTGAGTACCAGGTGCCGGGATATGAGACTTGCATTGTACCCGCCACAGGCACGGTGGATGTGAGCGTTGAAGGCGAGACCTACGACAGCATCGGTGGGCGTGGTTCAAACGTTTGGGATGGCGAACCGGAGGGAGTCTATGTGCCGTCCGGGGCAAAGGCGATCATGGTAGCCACAGACGAGACGGAAGTGTTTGTGGCGGGTGCCCGCTACGACAAAACACTCCAACCCTTCGCGGTGCGCAGCGATGAAATTGATCTGGTGCAATACGGTTCCGACGACACCAAAACCCATCGCAAGATCAAACACATTTTGGGAACCAAGTACAACGATCAGGTCGGTCGGCTTCTGGTCTCAGAGCTCTTTACCGTGGGCCAGGGCGGCTGGTCCGGCTTCCCGCCGCACAAGCACGACACGGACCGTCTGCCGGACGAGACACGCCACGACGAGACCTATAACTTTCGGTTCAAACCCAACAACGGCTTTGGCCTTCAACTGGTCCAACGCGAGGATGGGAAGACCGGTGATGCCTATCACTTGACCGATGGCTCCACGATCATTTTGGAAAAGGGCTTTCACCCCTGCGTCGTCGCGCCGGGATATGAGATGTATTATTTCACCATTCTGGGTGGATTGTCCCAACGCTCCTTGGTGCAATATTTCCAGCCCGACCACGCGTGGCAGATTGAGACCATTCCCGGCATCAAAGACATGATCGCCAAGTTCAAATAGTCCCCGGTCCGACACACACATGCCATTCGCAACCCTGCAAGACCTTCTCAAACCCGCATTGGATGAAGGCTATGCGGTGGCTGGCCTTGTGTGTTTGGGCTGGGAAGATTCTTTGGCATTTGTGAGGGCAGCAGAAGCTGTGGAATGCCCGCTCATTCTGCAAGCCGGTCCCGGCGCGCGCACTCACATGCCATTGCCCGTAATCGGTCCGATGCTGCGGCACTTGGCCGATCAGGCCAGCGTCCCGGTCTGTGTGCATCTGGACCACGGCAAGGCGGTGGACGAGTGCGTGGCTGCCATCGATCACGGCTTTACATCTTTGATGTTTGATGGCTCAGCCTTGGCGTTGGGCGACAATATTGCCCAAACCTGTGCTGTCGTTGAGGCAGCCCACCGTCATGGCATATCCGTTGAGGGCGAGGTTGGTTTCGTTGGATATGCCGACGGCGCGGCGTCCGCCTTCTCCAGTCCGGGGGAAGCTGAAGAGTTCGAGCGTGAAACAGGCGTCGATGCTTTGGCGATCTCCGTTGGCAACGTGCACCTGCAAACTGAAAAATCAGATGGTATCGATTGGCAGGCGTTGGCCGCCATTGAGGCGGTGACCAGCGTGCCCTTGGTTCTGCATGGCGGCAGTGGCATCCCGGCCTCAGAGCGTGCGGAACTTGGGCGCAAAACGAAAGTGTGCAAATTCAACATCGGCACGGAATTGCGCATGGTGTTCGGTGAAGCGCTTCGCAGTTCTTTGCGCGATCAGTCAGACGTTTTTGACCGCAACCGGCTTCTTGCCCCGGTAATTGAACCTTTACAGGCGGCAACAGAAAAAATTCTGCGGGAACTCCGTCAAAAGCCCTGACACCCCATGGTGATGCGCCCCTCATAGGCCTAACGTCTGCCGGATAGACTGAGGGAGCAGTGCCGCATCATGAGCGTATCAACAAACCGTACAAGCGTGGGCCTCGTAGGCCTAGGCACAATGGGGGCCGCTCTGGCGCTCAACATTGCAGACAATGGCTACCCCATTGCCGTCTACAATCGGACTGGATCGGTAACCGGCGAGTTTGTCGCACAAGCGGGTGTGCTCGCTGACAAGATCACGCCGACCAAGACTTTGGAAGAGTTCGTTGCGGCCATCGCATCGCCGCGTTCCATCATTTTAATGGTGCCCGCAGGCCCCATCGTCGATGCGCAGATCGAGGCGCTTCGCCCGCTTTTGAACGACGATGATCTGATCATCGATGCCGGTAATGCCCAGTTTGACGACACCAACCGACGCGCTGCCCACGCGGTGGAGGCCGGCGTGCCCTATCTGGGTATTGGTGTTTCTGGCGGCGAGGAGGGCGCGCGCTTCGGTCCGTCCATCATGGGCGGTGGAGATGCCGCTGCGTGGGAGCGGGTCCGTCCGATGATGGAGGCGATCTCGGCCAAACACGATATCGTGCCGTGCGCCACGCATATGGGTCCGGCAGGCGCAGGCCATTATGTCAAAATGGTGCACAACGGCATTGAGTACGCGGACATGCAGATGATTGCCGAAGTCTACGGCATGTTGCGTGACGGCCATGGATTGGAACCGACTGCGATTGGAGATGTGTTCTCCAAATGGAATGAAGGTCCGCTCAAAAGCTATCTCATCGAGATATCTGCCGCCGTTGCCCGCGCGGTCGATCCCGACACGGGCAATCCCATGCTGGACATTATTTTGGACAGTGCGGGTCAAAAAGGCACCGGGCGCTGGACAGCCATTGAAGCGTTGAAACAAGCCTCCCCGGTCACAGCCATCGACGCCGCCGTTGCCGCGCGCAATTTTTCGTCGCGCGTTGAGGAGCGGGCGGCAGGGGAAGCAATTTTCGGACCCGCGCCCACAGCCATCTCGACGGACGTTTTGTCGGTTGATCAAATGGAACAGGCTCTCTTGGCTGGTAAGATCGCTTGCTACGCGCAAGGCTTTTCCATGCTCGCTACCGCTGCTGAGGCCTATGGCTGGGCGATCCCCATGCCCGAGGTTGCAAAGGTTTGGCGCGCGGGCTGCATCATCCGGTCTGCCATGTTGGATGATATGGCGGATGCGTTGGCGGACCACCCGGACGTGAACCTGATGTTTGCGCCGCACTTTAGCGCGCTGATGAAAGAAAATCATGCCGGTCTGCGTTCCACTATTGCAGGTGCAGCGGTTCACGGTCACGCCGTGCCGGCCTTGGGGGCTGCGCTTGCCTATTTTGATGCGATGCGGACAGCGCGCGGTACAGCAAATATGATCCAAGGTCAGCGTGACTTCTTCGGAGCGCACGGGTTCAAACGCCTCGATAAGACCGGCGACCATCACGGGCCTTGGGGGATGGGATAGTCCGATCACTGTTTTCGCTTGTTCAGAAACAGTTCTGTCGCGCCTATCCGACCTTTCGCAGTTGTGACCGGAAGCGGATGCGTCTAAAAATTTTACCAATTGATAAAACTTTCAAACGGGATAGAATTTTTAACAGATGCAACTGATCCTGCGAACGGTCGCATCGACAGGCAGACGGTCCGATTTGAGGGCGGTGGCGGCACAGATTTGGTGGAGAGCGCGATGACGGTAGAGGCAGCAACCAACCGGCTGGATGATGGTATCGTTGATGGGCGTCTCACCAGCGATGAATTGCAGGACAATTTCTCTGACGTTCATCCGCCGCTCAATCCACATGAAGCGCTGGTGGCGTCTGACCGTTGTTATTTCTGCTACGATGCACCCTGCGTGACGGCATGCCCAACTGAAATCGATATTCCTCTTTTCATCCGTCAAATCTCCACTGGCAATGATTTGGGCGCCGCCGAAACGATCTTGGAACAAAACATTTTGGGCGGCATGTGTGCGCGTGTGTGCCCGACAGAAACCCTGTGTGAACAAGCATGCGTGCGCGAACTGGCGGAAGGCAAACCGGTGCAAATCGGCCTGTTGCAGCGCCACGCAACAGATTTGGCGATGGCTCAAAACGTTCAGTTTTTTGAGCGGGCAGCAGACACCGGCAAGTCCATTGCTGTTGTGGGTGCCGGTCCTGCAGGTCTTGCGTGCGCCCACCGCCTGTCGATGCACGGTCACACCGTCACAATCTTTGAAGCCCAGTCAAAGCCCGGCGGTCTCAATGAGTTTGGCATCGCGGCCTACAAGACCGTTGATGAATTTGCCCAGCACGAGGTCGATTATATCACCGCAATCGGCGGGATCGACATTCGATACGGCCAGCGTCTGGGCTCCAAAATCAGTCTGGAACAATTGCGCGCCGACCATGACGCCGTGTTCCTTGGAATGGGTTTGGGGGGTGTGAACGGGTTGGGTCTCGACGGCGTGGACGGCGAGAGCGCTGTCATGGATGCGGTCGATTTCATCGCCAACCTACGCCAAGCCAAAGACAAGCGCAGCGTGCCGATTGGCCGTCGCGTCGTCGTGATCGGCGGTGGCATGACGGCGGTGGACGCGGCAGTTCAGTCAAAACTGCTCGGGGCGGAGGAAGTAACCATCTGCTACCGCCGTGGCCAAGAAGACATGAACGCCTCACGCTATGAACAAGAGCTCGCAACGTCCAAGGGTGTAGTCATCCGTCATTGGGTCCAGCCAAAGGCACTGAACACGTCCGCTGGCACGGTCACCGATATTCAGTTTGAATACACGGCCATGGGCGACGGAAAATTGGTCGGTACTGGCCGGATTATGACACTACCCGCAGATCAAGTGCTCACCGCGATTGGTCAAAAGCTTGAGGTGGAAGACCTGCCCACCGATAGCCCCGCCAAGATCGAACTGACAGGCGGTCGCATCGCAATCTTCGATGCAGCGGGCCGCACATCACTGGAAGATGTTTGGGCCGGTGGCGACTGTGCCGCAGGCGGGGATGATTTAACCGTAACAGCGGTTGCGGAAGGCAGGGACGCAGCAGAGGCCATCACCGCTTTTTTGGCTGACTGAGTGCGGCGTCAAATACATATAACGGGAGAAAGAAACCATGGCTGACATCTCCAACAATTTTGTCGGGATCAAATCGCCCAATCCGTTCTGGTTGGCCTCCGCGCCACCGACAGACAAGGCCTACAACGTTGAACGCGCTTTTGCCGCTGGTTGGGGCGGCGTGGTGTGGAAGACGCTAGGCGAAGATGGTCCGCCCATCGTGAACGTGAACGGCCCGCGATACGGCGCGATCTGGGGTGCCGACCGCCGATTGCTGGGCCTCAACAATATCGAGCTCATCACCGACCGTGATCTGCACGTAAATCTGCGCGAAATAAAAGAAGTGAAACGCAACTGGCCCGACCGCACCATGGTGGTCTCCCTCATGGTCCCCTGCGAAGAAGAGGCGTGGAAGAAAATCCTGCCCTTGGTGGAAGACACGGAAGCCGATGGGATCGAATTAAACTTTGGCTGCCCCCACGGCATGAGCGAGCGCGGCATGGGCTCGGCTGTTGGCCAAGTCCCGGAATATATCGAGATGGTGACGCGCTGGTGTAAAGCCAACACGCGCATGCCCGTTATCGTAAAACTGACGCCCAACATCACAGATGTGCGTTATCCGGCTCGTGCGGCAAAGGCCGGCGGTGCGGATGCCGTCTCGTTGATCAACACGATTTCCTCGATCGTATCGGTTGATTTGGATTCCTTTGCGCCTGAGCCAAGCATCGACGGTAAAGGCAGCCATGGCGGATATTGCGGACCGGCTGTCAAACCCATCGCATTGAACATGGTTGCAGAGATTGCCCGCGATGCGGAGACGGCAGGCATGCCGATTTCCGGCATTGGTGGCGTGACGACATGGCGCGATGCGGCGGAGTTTTTAACCCTCGGTGCAGGCAATGTTCAGGTCTGTACGGCGGCCATGACCTATGGCTTTAAGATTGTCGAAGAAATGATCGCCGGTCTGGAAAGCTGGATGGACGAGAAAGGTCATGCAACGCTGGACGATGTGGTTGGCCGCGCCACGCCCAACGTTACAGACTGGCAGTATCTCAACCTCAACTATGTCACCAAGGCGAAGATCAATCAGGATTCCTGCATTAAATGTGGTCGCTGCCACATCGCCTGTGAAGACACATCGCATCAAGCCATTACCAGCATGTTGAACGGTGAGCGCCATTTTGAGGTGATCAATGAAGAGTGCGTGGGTTGTAATTTGTGCGTGAATGTCTGCCCGGTCGAGAATTGCATCACGATGGAGCAGATGCCCGTTGGCAGCACCGATCCGCGCACCGACCGCCCGGTTGTGGGAGACTACGGCAATTGGACCGAGCATCCCAACAATCCCTCCGTTGTGACCGAAGCTGCCGAGTAGTTTGACCGCTCTGATAAGCAGCCGCCGACCGCTAAAGCCGTGACCCTTGGAACCTGAACGTTCGGCAGCGATTCACGGTGATGCTAGCCAAGTCTTGCGCGGCCACGCGCAGGGCCGTCAAAAGCTGCTGGGTCATCTCGCGGCACTTTTGTTTTCGGCCTTGATAGCCGGTTCATTTTCCATCGGCCATTTGGCGGCCCCTTTGGTGGAACCGGCGGCGTTAAATGCGGCCCGTTTTTCCATCGCCGTTGGGATCATTTTTGCGATCTACCTGGCAACCCGCCGTGCCCTGCCGCCCATCCCGAAGGCGCTGTGGCGCTTCGCCATTTTGGGCGCGTTGATGGCGACTTACTTTATCTTGATGTTTGTAGCCCTGCGGATCACCACCCCTGTGGCCACAGGCGCAGTTTTCACGTTGATTCCCCTGATGAGCGCCGGGTTTGGCTGGCTGTTTCTGCGCCAAACAACACCGCTTTTGGTGTTCATAAGTCTCGTGATCGCGGGAACCGGGGCGATTTGGGTTATTTTTCGCGGTGACTTGGAGGCGCTGCTTGGGCTGAGGATAGGAGCGGGAGAAGCGATTTTCTTCATTGGTTGCGCAGCTCATGCGGCTTATGCACCCCTGGTGCGCAAGTTCAACCGCGGCGAAACTGGCCTTCAATTCACACTGCTCGCGCTCTCCGCAACGCTGCTCTGCATCGCGATCTATGGCGCAAATGATGTGGCCAGCACGTCTTGGACTGCCTTACCCATCATCGTTTGGGCGGCAATTTTCTATACCGCGATCTTCGCAACGGCGGCCACGTTCTTCCTGCTTCAATTTGCGAGCATGCGGCTGCCGGCCTCCAAAGTTCTGTCCTATGGCTATCTGACCCCCAGTTTCGTCATCCTCATTGAAGGTGCGATCGGCCACGGCTGGCCGAGCATGTCCATCTTGGCCGGGGCGACGCTGACGGCTGCGGCTTTGTTGGTGATGGCTTTTGCAGCCGACAGCTAGGGCGCAAAGTTTAAGTGGGCCAGGCTTGGGAGACGCTCGGCAGTTGCGTGCTTTGATACCAATTCTTTAGACCAAGGAACGGGCCCGCTCTTGCTTTGCGCCGTTGAGTGCGGTTCTTAGGCGGAGCAGACTGAAAACAACATCGCCCGGACCGCACCGCGCTGCCGGGTGTTTTTACGAACAAACACGGAAATTCCCATGCGCATCGACGCCATCTCCATTGGCCACAACCCACCAGAAGACATCAATGTGATCGTGGAGGTGCCTGTTGGCGGCGAACCCATCAAGTATGAGATGGACAAGGCCTCAGGTGCGATGTTTGTGGACCGCTTCCTCTACACATCAATGCGCTACCCCGGGAATTACGGTTTCGTACCTCACACCCTTTCGGAAGACGGCGATCCGCTGGACGTGCTGATCGCCAACACCCGCACATTGGTGCCCGGTTGCGTGATGAACTGCCGTCCCATCGGTGTCCTGTTCATGAAGGATGAGGCTGGCATGGACGAAAAGCTGATCGCAGTCCCGTCACAGCGCGTGTCGGGTAATTACGACGGTGTTCATTCGCTGGACGACTTGCAGGAATTGAAACGCGAGCAGATTGTGCATTTCTTTGAGCGCTACAAAGACCTCGAAAAAGGCAAATGGGTCGAATTGGACCGTTGGGGCGATGCCGATGAGGCAAAAAAAATGGTTTTGGCCTCTATTGAAGCTGCCAAATAACTCGACTGACCTGAAACCGGATGAGGAGGGCTCGCTCGGCCAACGGGTGCACCTCGCTTAAGAGAACCGCCACATGGTGCAGACTGAGGGAGGGGTGCAGTTTAGCG
>JBCBYZ010000194.1:0-3575 GCA_039815595.1 Pseudomonadota bacterium
GCCGCCACCTCGATCCATGGGAACAAAAGTCAGGGACAGCGCGACCGCGCCATCGCCGCCTTCAAGGACGGAACCGTTCGGGTATTGGTCGCCACTGATGTGGCCGCCCGTGGCATCGACATTCCGGGCGTCGGACATGTCTATAACTATGATCTTCCGAATGTGTCCGAGAATTATGTCCACCGCATCGGGCGGACCGCACGCGCGGGTCGCGCGGGTCAGGCGGTTGCCTTTTGCACCGCCGACGAAATGAGTGCGTTGAAAGCCATCGAGAAAGTGCTTGGAACTTCGATCAAAGTCGCCGGTGGCGCGCCGTGGGTTGCGGCGCGCGGTGACACCAAGCCAAAAGCAAAACGTCGCCCCCGCAAGCGTTCAGGTCGGCGGCCGCAGCGCATGGCGGCGTAGCGCCGTCACGCACGGGTCGCCATGCAACAGCCGTGCGGTGCATCGATCACGGCTTGTACGGCAAGTCGTCTCAACAAACGCTCGACCGCTGCGGTTCTTGTTGACACGCGGCGGCGGGCGATTTGGACGCAAGGCGTTCCGGATTTCGGGACGCAGTTCTGCTGCGGGTTCGACCCAGGCTTTAAGGCAGTGGATCATAGCCCAACTGCAGGAGCAGGTGTGGCACATCGACAAATACCCAGTTCTCGATCAGCACATCACCTTCGCGGCGCCACCAGTCGCACACCCGCATCAGGACACGGTCCTGTGTTGGCGGCTGCCCCAAGAATGGCTTGACGCTGATGCCCGTGACCGATGGCCAACCACCCGAGCAGGTATAATTGCCCTCGCCGAAACGCGTAAAATGACGCGTGAGTCCGTTGTTGGCGGAGCCGCCGGACCACCCTTCAAACTGGCTTTCAAAGGGAACCTGGAAGGACGCGAATTGTTCGATCCCGACAAATGAACCGAACGCACCGGGTCCGTACCACATCATGTTCTCGTGCCAATAGGGCCGCCATGCCTCGTCCGCTGTGGCGAGGGCGCCCAACATGCCGGTGACAATTTGATAGCTTTTCTGCCCGTCTTCAGGTGGCACGTCATGGACGATGACGCCATCCCGCGTGGCTGGGCCTTGGATAAGCCCGGTATAGCCACGGTGCCGCCCCGGCCCCACGTCGATTGGCCACTGATTACAGGCGATCATGAATTCCGGGATGTCCAAGAAGATGTAGCTTTCGACCGCTTTGCTGCCCTCAATGCGGTGAAAATCACCGAACCTGAGATATGCGAGATCCCCGGTTGCACGAATGTTGATCCAATCCTTGGCAAACCGGCCGACATAGTAGCCCGTTGAGCTGACCCATTTCTGTTCGCCAAACGTGCCGGTCATGCTGATATCATCGCGGCGGTAAAGACCCTCGAACGCAGCTTGCAAAGGCTCTAGTACTGCGTTGATGAATGCTTGTACTCCGCGTTGTTCGTTGAAAGGATGCACTACATTGATCGCAGCATCCTGCGCAAAAAACCTATGAGTGGCTTCAGAAAAATTTGCAGGGTGGCGCAGCGCAGCTGCGTAAGCGGCATATGCCGCGCGTGTTTCGTCAGTCATGTCAAATCCTTGAAAGGTCCTATGTATTCGAGCTTGGGAATACGACCTCAAGGACCGGCGCGCGTCGAAGCAAATGGTATGCGCCCGGGGCGACGTGACCTTACGGCCGCCATCCCTAGAAGGGCAGATCGCGTGTTCTCAATAAACGATTGTAAGGATACCGACATCGGTCGTGAGGATAGCGACGTCTTGCAAGACTGCAACGACCATCGGTGACGTCTCAGTTTGGCGCCCAGCCGATCCGCAAGACATGACGCTTTGTGCACTTGCGACCCTGGCCCGGTCCAGCGATGGCAACCCGACTTTGATCGGTGCAAAGGAGAGCCGAAGTGCTTGACGATGACTTTACGCTCAGCGCAGCCGGGATCGTGGTGGCCACCGGCGTCACGTATAGGTGCCCGCTTTGGCTGCGTCTGGAAGATTTCGAGGGCGTGAACCCCGGTGTCAAAGGTATCCATGTTGGTCTACTCTGGCATCGTGACGCCGCAACAAATCGAACCACATGACGAGCTGCGTCCAAGAGCGCAAAAATGAGTGCCATCTAGAATGCCAGAGCTATCCGCCAAAACGAAACGAGACATACGTTTCGCAAACTTAAAATCAGCCATAAAGCGCCGGCCTGCGCGTTTCAGTTACGACGAAGCCACCGAACTTTTCTATGCCGCCGATGGGGACACGCGACACGCTTTTGGGGACTTCAAGCGCGGCAGATGGCTGTACAAGCGAGGCTTGGCTCATCGGGCAGAGACGCTTTGGAAATCGTACACACTTCAGAATATCACACTTTCCGAAGATGACGTGATCATCGATTGCGGTGCAAATTATGCCGATTTGTGGTTGACGCTCAAGCAGAGCATTAAGGCCGAGAACTACATTACCTTTGAGCCCGGACAAAGGGAGCATTCTGCGATTATTCAAAATGCGCCAGGTGCGCGGGCCAATAACTGTGGATTGGGGCCGAAGAACGAAACGCTTACGTTTTACATCAATGAAGTTGATGCGGATTCGAGTTTTGTTGAGCCTGCTTCATACAGTGACACACTGGATGTTCAGACCGTTTCCCTAGACAGCTATTTGGAAACCAACTCGATTGAGCGCGTGAAGCTATTCAAGCTTGAGGCCGAGGGATTTGAGCCTGAAATCCTTGAAGGGGCCAGCGCCGCGCTCGACCGGATTGAATACGTGGCCATCGACGGTGGATACGAACGCGGCGTAAAGTGCGAGCAAACATTCACGCATCAGACGAATATGTTGGCTAAACGCGGTTTCAGAATGTTGGATATAAACTTGAAATGGGGGCGGGCGTTGTTTCACAAGAGTGCTTCGCACTAATGCCCGCTGACCGGATCGTTGTGGCGCATTCCTGAAAAAAAGGCCCAGAAACTAAGTACAACGGCCGCTGTCGAAATTATTGTCATCACGGTACCCGGAACAAAATTCACAAAACCGCCCAGGTCGAGAAAAACGAAATAACCAACATCTGTGACCCAGCCAACGATTGCCGTCATGAATATTGCGTTGATTGAATGGCGCCAAATGAATACGGCACCGACGACCGTGAAAGCTCCGATCCAAAGCAGGTTAAAGCCGTGTTGATTTATAATCGCGCCAACAGCGGGATGGTAATCACCGGCAAGCAATGCGGGGTCTACCGCGTCTGCGATCCCTGAAATGGCACCGGCCGTGTCTTGCGATATTGTCATTACACCTGCGAACATGTGCACCAAGCCCCAGATGACCCAAAGCACGGCAGAGATTTTCAGAAGAAGCTTGGTTCTATCGGTCATTCGAACACCCTTTAGTCCGCCTTGTGCTGTGTGTTGTTGACTTGACGATATCCACTTTTCGTAAATTGTAGACTTTGTCAACTAAAGTGTTTGGACGCAAGATGTAGAACGGGCCCTGAGCAAGCGGGCGGAATGTCCTTGAACGAAACGTGTGGTGTGACTTAGGCCGCCCGCCTTCTGCGTGATAGCAGCCAGACAAAGAACACGCCGCCGACCAAACCGGTGACGATGCC
>JBCBYZ010000084.1:0-14644 GCA_039815595.1 Pseudomonadota bacterium
ACACGAGACACTGCCCCCAAATGCTCCAGGGGTTGCCGGCAAAGGGTGGATGAAGTCTGCGGCGGTGCCTTTGGGGATATCGTCCAGGTAGTAGGTGTCGGGGCACGCCTCAGCATGCGCCCGTGAATGCGCAGATAAGAGCGCCGCTGCGGCCAGCACTCCAGAAATCAACACTGCGTACATAGCTTAATCCCTGCACCCTATTCGGCCGCTTACGGCCGTTTGCAACGGATATGCTAGCTATGTAGGCCCAGCGTGTCACCAGACTGCCGTTAGTCGGGCAACCATGTCCCGGCGGCGGAATTGCGGCTTCAGGTGGACCGCGATTCAGCGGGCTTCATCTGGACGCCTGCAATCTTCCACGTGCCATCTGCCTGCTTGCGCAGTGTGTAAAGCGCCACCCAATCGCGCCCGAGTGGGCCGACCAGCATAACCTCTTGGAAAAGCGCGCCATCGCGCTCGCGGTAACGCCCAAAAGTCCAACGCTGCGCGCCGTAGATGGGCGCGTAGCCGCCTTTGACCATGCCAATGAAACGTTCCGTTGAGCGGAACATCTTGCGCAAGGTCGGCGCGGCATAGGAGAACGCTCCATCATGATCCTTTGCCTTAAATGCCGATATTTGCCCGGAAATGATTTCTTTTGCGAAAGCGTTGTCCAAATCCGTACCCTGCTGCGCCACTGCGGGTTGGGTGAAAACAAGCGCACTGAACACCATTCCAGCAGCCACAACCGCCGCTCGAGTTCCAACCCTGATCGGGTTTTTCGATGTTTGATTGGGCATGGACTGACCTTTCGCGCTTGTTGGAGACGCGGGATCGCGCCATTCGATTTTGCGAGCTTGGCACGCAAGACAAGCAACGGTCCATTGCGACAATTGGTTTCGCGTCTGCCGCAATAGTGCCGCGCTCCCATTTTAATTAGGAAAGAGCAGAGACGAATCCCCGTATGAATAGAAGCGGTAGTCGTTCTCGATGGCGTGAGCGTAGGCCTTTTGCATCGTCTCCAAGCCGCAGAGCGCGCTGACCAGCATAAACAAGGTCGAGCGTGGAAGGTGGAAGTTGGTCATTAATCCATCCACCGCCTTAAACCGGTAACCGGGTTGGATGAATATATCGGTGTCCTCATGCCACGCGGCCAGGGTGCCATCGTCTTGGGCCGCACTTTCCAACACACGCACAGATGTGGTGCCCACCGCGATGATGCGCCCGCCCCGCTCCCGCGCCAAATTGAGCGCGTCGGCGGTTTCTTGGGAGATGCTGCCGGTCTCAAAATGCATTTGATGATCATCGGTGTCGTCAGCTTTAACCGGCAAAAAGGTGCCAGCACCCACATGTAAGGTCACGAAATGCCGTTGGATGCCCCGCGCATTGAGAGCATCAAAAAGCTGCTCGGTGAAGTGCAAACCTGCCGTGGGAGCAGCCACGGCACCCGCTTCGTTAGCGTAGACAGTCTGATAGTCTTGCTCGTCGCGCGCATCCGTCGGGCGCTTGCTGGCGATATAAGGGGGCAAAGGCATATCGCCGTGGGCATAAAGCGCGGCGTCCAACTCCGCGCCGCCGCGGTCAAAGGTAAATCCCACAGAGCCGTCTTCGCGTTTTTGCGAGACCGTTGCGCCCAATGCGCCGCCAAAAAAACGCACATCATCGCCCACACGCAGCTTCTTTGCTCCGCGTACAAAAGCCAACCAATGGTTGCCCGCCGTGCGCTGATGCAGGGTTGCGGAAAACTGGGCAATGCTGTCGCCCCGCCTCCGTTCACCGCTCACGTGTGCGGGCAGAACGCGGGTGTCGTTGAGCACCAGCACGTCTTCCGGATTGAGCAGGTTTGGAAGGTCAGAGACCGAAAAATGGCTGAATGCGCCAGCCGAGCCCTTTAAGGCAGCGTCCACCCGCAGCAGTTTAGCGCTGTCACGTGGGATCGCCGGGCGCAAGGCGATGTTGCGCTCCGGCAGGACGAAATCAAATTCATCAACGTCCATCGGCTACGTGCAAGCCTTAGAGATCGGCTGCTACGCGCAGGGTTTCGATCTTGTCCGGATTGCGAACAGGCTCACCCTTTTCAAATTTGTCCACGTTCTCCATGCCGGAAATCACGCGACCCCAAGCGGTATATTGACGATCCAGGAAACGAGCGTCGTCAAAGCAGATGAAGAACTGTGAATTGGCGCTGTCAGGGCTGGACGAGCGGGCCATGGAGCACACGCCTCGTACATGCTCAACGTCGTTGAACTCAGCCTTTAGATTTGGCTTGTCGGAACCACCGGTGCCGGTGCCCGTTGGGTCGCCGCCCTGAGCCATAAAGCCATCGATCACACGGTGAAAAACCACGCCATCGTAAAATCCTTCGCGGGCCAGTTCCATGATGTGCTTGACGTGGTTGGGTGCTTTGTCCGGGAAGCACTCGATGACAACGTCACCTTTACTGGTGGTCATAACGAGTGTGTTTTCCGGGTTTTCGTAGTCGGCCATGGTTTTGTTCCTTATTGGCTTTTTGCGTTTGTTACGGCGGTCAGTTGGTCGCCGTATTGAATTGGTCTTCGCTGCGCATTTTTATGATGACATCCGGGTTTGCGACCGCACCGTTTTGGGAGCGGGAACCGCGGCGGATAGCGTCCACAAAGGCCATGCCCTGGCTGACGGTGCCAAACGCTGTGTATTGATTGTTTAGCGAAGGCGACGAGCCAAACATGATGAAGAACTGTGAGTTGGCCGAATCGGGAGATGTGGACCGCGCCATGCCTACGACACCGCGTACAAAAGGCGTTTTATTAAACTCAGCTTTAAGGTCCGGCAGAGAGGAACCACCGGAGCCATCGCCTTTCGGATCGCCGGTTTGCGCCATGAAACCGTCAATCACGCGGTGGAACTTTAGGCCGTCATAAAAGCCCTGATTTGCCAAACTCTTGACGCGTTTCACGTGATTGGGCGCTAAATCCGGGCGCAGTTTGATTTTCACATCGCCGTTTTTGATCCGCATCACCAACGTGTTCGCCGGATCAGCAGAAGGCGTGCCTTGAGCCGGGGCGTTTGCGTCGACTGCTGGCGCAGAGGGTGCCACGTTCGGCGAGGTGGATTGGCCGGAACAAGCGGCGAGCGCAAATGCACCAACGCATAGAGCGGCGAAACGGATTGTAAGCTGCGTGAAGCGCATCGGATGTCCTGTCACAGTAAATCGGTTGGAATTGGTTCAAGCCTTCGGCAGCGCGTCCAACGCGCCTGCAACGGCTTGGGGAACGAACGGTGTCACATCGCCCCCCATGGCAGCGATTTGGCGAACCAATGTGGCGGTGATCGGGCGGTTTTCGGGGCTGGAAGGCAAGAACACCGTCTGAATGTCCGGGGCCATCGTGCCGTTCATGCCGGCCATCTGCATTTCGTAATCAAGGTCGGTACCATCACGCAGTCCACGTATGAGCACACTTGCGCCGCTGTCGCGGGCCGCATCCACCACCAGATTGCCAAACGCTTCCACAGACACACGATGGTTTAACGCATCGGGCAAAATCTGCGCGATCAGTGCTTTGCGCTCATCAAACGAAAACAGTCCTTTTTTGGACGAGTGAACGCCGATGGCGACCACTACATGATCCGCCAAGGCAAGCGCCTGCAACAAAATGTCCAGATGGCCGTTGGTGAACGGATCAAACGAGCCGGGGTAATAGGCCTTGCGCTGTGGGGGCTGTGCCATGAAGCAGCTCGCGACGAAAAAACAGTTGGCGGTTACCTAAAGCGACGATGACGAGGGTGCAAACACTGAATCGCGCTGAGGGTGCGGCGCAGATCGGGCACATATCCTATTGACCGCGACTGAAGCCCAGCCACAGGCCGCCGCCGACCAGCATGGAGCCGCTGCCAATTTCGACGCGACGAACATTTTTACGCGTGAGCCACCCGCCTGCGCGGCCTGCGGCCACCGCGTAAAACCCGTCGATCAAGGTGGCGACCGCCATGAAGGTGAAACCCAACAGTAGGGTTTGAGCGATCGCATTGCCTGCGGGATTGACGAATTGTGGGATGAAAGCACCAAAAAACAGGAGAGCTTTAGGGTTAGACCAGATTACGAGAAAGCCCTGCCAAAAGTATGATTTGAAGCTTTTTAACGGAGCTCCTCTATCCGCAGAGCCGAGATCACCATCCGCTGTCAGAAGCTTGTAACCGAGATACATAAGGTAGGCCGCACCGATCAACCGTAACCAGTCAAACACGAAAGCCAAGGAGGTGGTCAGCGTCTCCAGGCCCAGTGCCACCAGCACGATCATGATCGCCAAGCCAAGCTGCGTGCCGAGCACGTTGGCCAGTCCGCAAGCCATCCCGCCGCGCATGCTGTTGGCGATGATCACTGTCACGGTTGGACCGGGCACTGCGACAATGGCAGCGCAAGCTGCGATGAATGCCAAGTAGGTGGCGAACGGGATTTCAAACAAAAACGGCATCAAAAAAAGACTTCCTCTTCAATGTCGAGGTTTAGGTTGGCCACCGGGTGACGCCAACACCTCAAATCTCCGCTTCGGATAACACAGTTTGCAACTGTGCGTGAACGCACTCGCAAATCACAGCGTCGATCCCATCTTGGTTGGGCAAGAGCAAATTGGATGTCCGGTTTGCTGTATTTGACAGTCTATTAAACAAGGAGACGATCGTGTTTACACTCGCAGCCAGTCTGGTCGGATTGATGATTTTGACGGCCGTGCATCTTCGCAAAGACCCAGCGTCGGATATCCCGATGCGCGAGATGTGGAAAATCAAAGGCTACCTCACAGACGGTAATCTCAAGTACCGCCGCTGAGGCCCGAGCAAGGCTTTTTCCATATCATTTCACCGCACTATCGCTCCACACATTGGGTGACCGTAATCATGACCCTCACCGCCTTCGCCCTCGCTATGGTTTTCACGCGCAGCGTTGCGACCGTGTTGTCGTTGCACCGCGACGCCCAGAATCGCACACTGTCCCGGGTGAAAAACCGGCGCTACTTCGACGGTTGAGCCGCCTATAGGTTTAGACTGGTCTGCATTTGTGGCCGTTCCGCTTTCGTGGCACAGTCTGTTCCGTGGATATGAGCATGAGTGCACCTAGTGAGCCAACAAGAAGACCTTTGTATTTCTTGCGGACTTTGTTGTGATGGAACGCTGTACCAATCCGTCCAACTGTTCGACGGTGATCCCAAAGAAAGACTCGCGAACTTGGGGGCTGAAGTAAGCCAGTTGGAAACCGTCTCACAGACGCAGACCGTTATGAAGCTTGGTTGTGCGGCCCACCAAAAAGGGCGCTGCCAAGTGTACGCCCACCGACCAAAACACTGCCAACGCTTCGAGTGTAGGACGCTCATCGCACTTGAAAAAGATGATATGTCCTTTGCCGATGCGAAGGCCATTGTCTCCGACACGATTGCGGCACGCGATGCTCTGAAAAAAGCTGCCCAAGACATTGATCCAGCGCTGGAAGACAAATCAGTCCATGAGCTAATGATTCTTTGCAAAGACACACTCACCCCTGACACCTCGGTCGATCAGCGTGTTCTATACGGACCCATGCTGATTGAAGCGGCTGTTCTCGATCAGTTCAAAAAGAAGTATTTTATACACGAGTAGGCACGACTAGAGTCCTCCCCTGCCTTTTCGACCTAGTGAACGCTTGTAGCTTGTTGCTTTGAGGCAGTGCCCTTTGTTCAAGCGATCCTGTTTGAACGAGCACCGCTGCTAGCGTCACGCGCCGTCTGGCGCGTCACTATCGGGCTCGCCGCCGCTTTCGGCAACCGAGTTGTCGATACCCGCATCGTCTTCTTCGCCTTCGGGATCACTGATGCGCTCCACGGAGACAACATTTTCCTGATCAGCCGTGCGGAATACGCGGACGCCCTTGCTTGCACGACTAGTGAACCGAATGTTTTCCACCGGAACGCGAATTAACTGCCCAGCATTGGAAACGAGCATGATCTGATCACTGTCTTCCACAGGGAAGGCGGCAACAAGACGACCGATCTCGCCCATTTTCGACTGGTCGATAACCTTTAATCCTTTGCCACCACGCCCAGACACGCGGAAATCATAGCTTGATGCGCGTTTGCCAAAGCCCTTTTCGCTGACAGTCAAAATGAACTGTTCAGCCGCGCCCATTTCGGCGTAGCGCTCCAGATCAAGGGCGGCTTCTTCCACACCCTCTTCGCTGTCCGCATCATCCGCAGCTGCATCGTCGGCAGCATCGTCTTCCGCCACCGCGCGACGGTCCGCCGCCGCTCTGCGCAAATAGGAAAGCCGCTCCGCCGCTGTGGCCTCAAAACCGCGCATGATGGCCATGGAAATCACAGTGTCATCGCTGGCCAACCGTATTCCACGCACCCCCACAGAGTTTCGGCCGGCAAAGACGCGCACATCGTCAACGGGGAACCGGATGCCCTGCCCGGCTGACGTTGTCAGCAGTACATCATCGCTGGCGGAACACGTGGACACGTCGACAATGCCATCGTCATCATCAAGCTTCATCGCGATTTTGCCGTTGCGGTTGACCTGCACAAAATCTGACAATTTGTTGCGGCGCACGGTGCCCTTCGTCGTGGCAAACATCACGTCCAGCGTTTCCCAAGTCGCCTCGTCTTCCGGCAGCGGCATAATCGTAGTAATGCGCTCCTCGTGTTCCAACGGCAGCAGGTTGACCAAGGCTTTGCCGCGCGATTGCGGGCCGCCCAAAGGCAGTTTCCAGACCTTCAACTTGTATGCGATACCGCGCGATGAAAAGAACAGCACCGGTGTGTGTGTGTTGACCACGAACAGGCTGGTGACGAAATCCTCGTCCTTCGTGTTCATGCCGGACCGGCCTTTGCCCCCCCGGCGTTGCGCGCGGTAGGCCGCCAAAGGGACGCGCTTTATGTAACCGGTGTGACTGACGGTCACGACCATGTCTTCACGGGCGATAAGGTCTTCATCGTCATGCTCAAAGCCGGTGTCGAGAATTTCTGTCCGGCGTGGCGTAGCGAATTCATCGCGCACCGCCGTCATTTCTTCTTTGACAATTGTCAGCACGCGAGCGCGGGACCCGAGAATATCGAGATAATCCTGAATCTGCGAACCGATGGTGTTCAGTTCTTCGGCGATTTCATCCCGGCCCAGAGCGGTCAGACGTTGCAGGCGTAGGTCGAGAATGGCCCGGGCCTGCTCTTCCGAGAGATTGTAGGTGCCATCTTCGTTTATGCGGTGACGCGGGTCGTCGATCAGTTCGATGAGTGGCGCCACGTCCTTGGCAGGCCAACGGCGTTCCATCAGTTGCGCTCGAGCGGTCGCAGGATCCGGGGCTTTGCGGATCAAGGCGATCACTTCATCGATGTTGGCCACTGCAATGGCCAGCCCAACCAAGACATGCGCACGGATTCGCACTTTGTTCAGCAGGAACTTGGTACGGCGGGTCACAACTTCCTCGCGGAAGCCAACAAAGGCCTGCAGCATATCGCGCAGGTTCATTTGTTCAGGCTTGCCGCCGTTGAGCGCCACAAGGTTGCAGCCGAACGAAGTTTGAAGAGGCGTAAATCGATACAGTTGGTTGAGCACCACTTCGCCTACAGCGTCGCGCTTGAGATCCACCACAACGCGATAACCGTGGCGATCGCTTTCATCGCGAATGTCCGACACACCTTCTATGCGTTTGTCCCGCACCAGTTCGGCGATTTTCTCCACCATCGAGGCTTTGTTGACCTGATAGGGCACTTCCGTAACGATGATGGCCTGACGGTCGCCTTTTGTATTTTCAATCTCGGCCTTGCCGCGCATGAGCACTGAGCCGCGACCGGTCTCATAGGCTGAGCGAATGCCAGCACGACCCAGGATCAAACCGCCGGTCGGGAAATCCGGTCCCGGCAACACTTCCAGCAATTGCTCGAAGGTCGCGTCGGGCGTGTCTATCAACAAAAGGCACGCGTCGATCACCTCGCCCAAATTATGAGGTGGAATGTTGGTGGCCATGCCCACAGCAATGCCACCCGCGCCGTTAACCAGAAGATTGGGATAGCGGGCCGGCAAAACCATAGGTTCGCGTTCGCGGCCATCATAGTTGGCCTGAAAGTCCACCGTTTCTTTATCGATGTCTTCGAGCAGCGCGTCGGCAATTTTTTCCAGCTTGCACTCGGTGTAGCGCATGGCGGCGGCCTTATCGCCATCAATGGAACCAAAATTGCCCTGCCCGTCCACGAGCGGAACACGCATGGCAAAATCCTGCGCCATGCGCACCAAAGCATCGTAAATAGACGCGTCACCATGAGGATGGTACTTGCCCATCACTTCACCGATGACACCGGCTGCCTTTCGATAACCCTTAGTGCTGTCGAGCCCCATCTCGTGCATAGCGTAGAGTATACGGCGATGAACGGGTTTGAGGCCGTCACGAACGTCCGGCAGAGCGCGGCTAACGATTACGCTCATGGCGTAATCGAGATAGCTCTGCTTCATTTCTTCAACAATGCTTATGGGGTCATGCTGTTCCGGCATACCGCCCGGGCCGCCTGATCCATCTGACCCACCGCCGCCGCCATCACCAGCGCCGCTGTTTGCGGCGGTAATTGCACCGGTTTCTTGAGCACCGCTTACAGTTGCTGAATCGTCCGTTGTGCCAGCCTCAGAGGCGGTGTCGGGGGTGTTTTCAGGTTCGTCAGACAAAAGGGATCAATCCATGGTGCGGCCCGAAATCTGGGCTTTGGTTTTGGTCATAAGAATCGGGCAATAACTGCGTGCAACCATAGCCGATCTAGCAGATGGACACAAAACCGATTGACCGCAGGAACGCAGCCTAACATTCTGTTTTTGCTTAAAAATCTGCACTCGAACAGCACTGTCGTAAAAAATTCACATATCGAATTGGAAAAGACCGCGAAAAAGCGGTTGGTAAGCCTGTTTGCACCATTGGTGCAGCGCGAAAAGAGCGCGACACTGGCGGCCGGAAGACATCTCCATCCGCCGGATGAATGAGGTATATCGTGCCACCTTTAGACGCTTTGCTGAACGCATTCGCCACGTATTTTGTAACCATAGACCCGCCCGGTTTGGCTGCAATTTCGTTGGGCATAACGGCAGGTCTGACCAGCAAAGATCGCCGGTCCGTGGCGCTGCGGGCCACAGTAGTGGGCATGCTGATCTTGCTCGCCTTTACCTTTTTTGGCTCCACCATATTGGGTGTGCTCGGAATCTCGATGCCGGCCTTCCGCGTGGCGGGTGGCCTGCTCTTGTTTTACATCTCTGCCGAAATGGTTTTTGCCGTGCGGGAAGACAGGCGGAGCAAACCGGTGGACAAAGCCACATCCAAAGGGCTGGCGGCGAAGGATCTGCAGGCGATGGCCGTATTTCCACTGGCCGTGCCACTGGTGGCGGGACCCGGCGCGATTTCGGCAACCATCCTTCTGTCAGAGCAGTTCAGCTCGTGGGAAGACCGCCTCTGGCTCACTGCGATTTTGCTGTCCGTTGGCCTGATGCTCTATCTGAGCCTGCTGCTGGCGGACCGTTTGGACCGCTTCATCGGCGATTCCGGACGGGCCGTATTGACCCGGTTGTTGGGCATTCTTTTGGCCGCGTTGTCGGTTCAGTTCATCGCTGATGGGGCCAAGCAGCTGTTCAGTTGATCGCGTTGAGGTCCACGACGATCTCCACCCCGCCCCGCCCATGAACGGAATCCACAGCCCGTACGGTCACAGACTGCACAGTGTCTGGAATGGCCACATTGCCCAAAGACCTTGTGAAGGGCTGTTCGTTGACATGGGGGTGAGCCAGCACGCGGGTGGCCAACACGGTGCCGTCAGGCCCGACGACTTCAAACGCATTTGCATAGTGATCCCAGCCCGTATCCGCATGGAGCACAGCGACTGAAAACCTATAAGTATCACCGGTTCTGCGAACATCGACCTTCACCACGTCCGCTTCGCCGGCCTGCGACGCAACTTGGAACGGTGCCAGCAGCGCCGCAGAAAGCGCAACGGCGTGCATGGACCTGACTCGGTTTTGCTTGGGCATGGGGTTGATCCTTTGATTGGAAGCAGACGGGCACGGAAACAGGCACCCGCTCTTCGCGTTGCTTTATCGATGCGCCTCTACTAGCAAGATTGAGCGGTCAACTGCGCACACTTGTGCCTCAAACAACGGTGAACTTATGGCTTCCGGCTCAAAGAAGGTGATCTACGCGGCGATGATCGGCAATGGCCTCATCGCGATTGCAAAATTTGTCGGCTCCGCGCTCACCGGGTCAGCCGCCATGATGTCGGAAGGCATTCACTCTCTCGTGGATACCGGGAACCAAGGGCTTTTGCTGTACGGCATTGCCCGATCGAAACGTCCGGCAGACGAGAAACACCCGTTTGGTTACGCGTCCGAGATCTACTTCTGGGCCTTTATCGTTGCGATTTTGATCTTCTCGTTGGGGTCCGGCATTTCGATCTATCATGGCGTTGAAAAAGTCCTGCACCCGGTGCCGGTGGTGGACCCGACGATCAACTACATCATCCTTGGCCTCGCCATGGTGTTTGAGGGTTTCGCTTGGTGGATCGCATTCAAAGAGTTCAGCACCACCCAAGGCAAGAAGGGTCTGTTTGAGGCTGTGCAGGACTCAAAAGACCCAACGATTTTCACTGTCCTGTTTGAAGACACGGCGGCCATGCTTGGCCTTATGGTGGCGTTTGTCGGCATTTGGCTGGCGGTAACACTCGACATGCCGGTACTGGACGGCGTGGCGTCCATTCTCATCGGCATCATTTTGGCTGGCACGGCGATCCTGCTGGCCTTGGAGACAAAGGGGCTTTTGATCGGTGAAGCGGCAGCGCCCGAGATCGTCGAAGACATCCGCAGCCTGATCGGCGATCAGCCATCGATTACCGCACTCAATGAAATTCGCACGCTGCATCGCGGGCCCAACGATGTGCTCTTAGCGCTGAGCGTGGACTATGTGGATGAAATACCGGCGGGCATGGTGGAGCGGGCCAACACTGAGTTGGAACTTGCAATCAAGGAGCGGCACCCGGTGGTAAAGCGGCTGTTTATCGAAGTGCAGAGCACCGAAAGCCACAAAGAAGAGGTTGCTCGCGCAATGGCCCTGAGGGCCGCAGAAAACGGATGATGCAATCGGACGCTATCAATGGGATGGCGCTGGCATGATCCCTTGGGAACGTCTGGATAAAGCCGCCATGTCGGACGGAGGTGAGTTACGCCTCATGCGGCGCGGTGCAGAATTTTCGATCTGGCTCAATAAAATCGAGCTGATGAACAGCCGGTTGAGCGGTTCGGAAGAAGCGCTTGCGCAGTTGGCTGCTGACCGTCTCCAACACGTCGCAGCGCCGAACATCCTTATCGGCGGATTGGGCATGGGTTTCACCCTGCGTGCCGCACTGACTGCTTTCGGTGGCACGGCTAAGATCACCACCGCAGAATTGGTGCCTGCTGTGGTTGAATGGGCCAAGGGGCCGATGTCTGATCTGTTTGGGAACGCTTTGGACGATTCGAGAAGCCATCTTCATCTGGGCGATGTCGGCCCCCTCATTGAATTCAGTTCAAAAATGTATGACGCAATCCTGTTGGACGTCGACAATGGGCCGGAAGGTCTGACGCGCGTTGAAAACGACGCGATATACAGTGCGACAGGTTTGGGTCACGCAAAACGGACCTTGCGCCCCGGTGGTGTGCTGGCCGTCTGGGCCTCAACGCCCAACGCGGCCTTTACCCGCCGCATGAAACAGAGCGGCCTCAAGACCGATGAAGTTCGCGTAAAGGCCAATGCGGGCAAAAAAGGCACACGGCACGTGATCTGGCTTGGGGTGAAATAACGCCGATGACACAGACGTTCGAACCGAGAAATCCGAACTTTGAGAGCCGTGTGCGCACCATGTGCGCCGCCCAATCCATGATGCAGACACTGGGAGTTACAGTTGATCGTGTTGTGCCGGGCAAAGTTGAGTTGGTGATGGATTTCAACGAAGCTGCGTTGCAGCACCACGGCTATCACCATGCAGGCGTGGCCACGAGCGGAATGGATACGGCTTGCGGCTGTGCAGCCAACACTTTGATGGCCGCATGCGTCTCGGTTTTGACGGTGGAGTTTAAAGCCAGTTTTTTAGCGCCTGCGACCGGAGACCGGTTTCGTTACATAGGCACAGTAACGAAAGCGGGACGCACTCTGACATTTTGCGAGGCACAGGCATTTGCCGAGACGGACCCTGTGCATCGCTCATCGAAGGAACCGCAGACCAAACTGATAGCGACTTTGTCAGCCACCATGATTGCGGTGCCGGAGAGTTCCTAGATTTAGGTTTCCCATTGCCATCCCCGCTTGCGTGGTTGAGAGACATGAGAGCTGGGCTGGGCTGGGCTGGGATCAAAATCCACGATTTACGGGAAAGGGCAGTCGAGAACTTGAACGACGTTGGTGACGGCCTAAATGCCGGCCGAATGACCGCTCACGAACTCGACCAAGTCCCAAAGCGTGCCATACAGGTCTTCGAAAACCGCAACTCTTCCGTAAGGCTGATCCTTTGGCTCACGGACGAAGGTGACACCGGCGGCTCGGTACTTTTCATAGTCCCGCTCAAAATCGTTCGTCGCCAAAAACAGAAATACGCGTCCACCGGCCTGGTTGCCAATGAACGGTTCCTGTTCCGGCTTGGAAGCTTTCGCCAATAGAATTGAGCTACCCGTCGCTGAACCATCTCGGGCGAGAGGAGCAACGACAACCCATCGCTTGTCTTGCTCCGGTTGGGCTGTGTCCTCGATTAGCGTGAAGCCCAACTTGCCGCAATAAAATGCGATTGCCTCGTCGTAGTCGCGCACCACCAAGGCCACATGAGCGAGCCTTTGGTTGGCTGGCTCACTCACGCATCCAACCCCATTTGCCAAAAATCAGCTTCCAGCAGCGTGGCGGCGCGGAACAGTTCTCGCAAGGCGGGGTAGCGGGCTTCTGTCATACTGGTTGCGGCCAGGTGATCGAGGTTGGCAATCGTAGCCTGCGTCAGTTCCTGATAGCCATCGGATGCGTATTCGTTGATCCACTCGCAATAGGGGTTTTTGTCCGACACCCCGCCTTCCGCGAGCCGCGCACCGATTTCGCCGTAGCCGATCATGCACGGGGCTAAGGCAATGTAGAGATCGAGCAGGTCCCCGGCCATACCAGCGTCGAGCACGAAGCGCGTGTAGGCTATGGTTTGTGTCTTTTCTGGAGCCTGCTCCAATGCCTGCTCGTTTAAGCCCCATCCGGCGCAGAGGCGGACGTGCAAATCCATCTCGACATCCAAGATCGCCTTCAAGCCTTCCAGACCGTGGCGCATTTCAGAAAGCGATCGGCCTTTATAGACGGCCAAGGCATAGGCGCGTGCGAACTGGATCAAGAACAGATAGTCCTGCACCAGATAATCGCGGAACGCAGTTTGCGGCAGGGTGCCATCGCCCATTTGCTCAACGAACGAATGGCGCGTGTAGAGCGCCCATTCGTCGGCACAGTCGGCTTTCAACCGGTCAAACAGCTGCATGATCAGGCCAGCCTAGTCAGACAGGCGATGCCAGAAAGACGGATCAAAACGGAATTTCGTCGTCTATATCGCCGCCGCCACCAAAGCCGCCGCCCTGCTGGCCACCACCAAAGTTGCCGCCCTGGCCACCCTGACCGCCGCTGCCAATCTGGCCTCCGCCCTGCTGGTCGCCAAAATTGCCGCCACCCCCGCCGTAGCCACCGCCGCCCTCACCGCCATTGCGGCTGTCGAGCATGGTCAAAACACCGGTATAGGGCTGCAACACAACTTCGGTTGTATATTTGTCCTGACCCTGCTGGTCCTGCCATTTGCGGGTCTGCAGCGTGCCTTCGAGATAGACTTTGGAGCCTTTTTTCACATATTGCTCGATGACCTTGTTCAGGCCCTCGTTAAAACACACAACGCGGTGCCATTCGGTCTTTTCGCGCCGCTCACCGCTGTTGCGGTCACGCCACGACTCCGACGTGGCCACCGACATGTTGGCAATTGGCTTTCCATCCTGCGTGCGCCGAATTTCCGGGTCCGCCCCCAGATTGCCCACGAGAATGACTTTATTGACACTGCCGGCCATTGTGGCTCCTTAAACTTTAAACCTTGTTTGGATGCGTCACGGCGTGATGCCCATACCGCAACCTGAAATTTCGACTGCAAACTATCACGTGCCTGCCCAAAACACATGGCTTACGGTGGTACCAGCATGGTGGAATGCGGGCACTATCCACCACAAATTTGCGCTCCAGCTACCCTTGTGTTCTTAATTTGTTCTAAACCTAGCAGAGTCGTAGATCAAGCATGCGACACTGCGCTTCCTAGCACGGACTGTGGATACCCGTTGATGCACTGGACTTGGTGCCGCCTTGCCCCACATAACGCAGTCTGGGAGCGCAACAATGACTTGTCAGCCTCATGCCATCGGCAAAGACAGGGCGTGAGGTCTGACCGAATTGGAACCCGTTGATTATGTCCAGTATGTCCGAGCGCGCCGCGAAGGCCAAAGCATCAGCCAGCGATGAGCGAATTATCTCCGTGCGGGGCGCGCGGGAGCACAATCTCAAAAATGTGGATGTGGACCTGCCTCGCGACAAGCTGATCGTGATGACCGGCCTTTCCGGTTCCGGCAAGTCCTCTTTAGCATTCGACACCATCTATGCGGAGGGCCAGCGCCG